>NZ_JBMRGI010000063.1:0-290 GCF_049384345.1 Stenotrophomonas sp. CASM110 | reverse complement strand
CGCATCGGCTTCGGTGATCACGTGCGTCTGGATGTACAGGGCGATCCCTGCGATGGGCAGATGCTGCATGTGGCGCGCGATACGCCGTTTGGCTGCGTGCTGCGCAGCCGCTTCGTGCTCGGCCTGGACAGCGCCGATCCGCGTCGCGATGCCGGCGACGCGGTCGGCCTGGGCCTGCTCAGGCACTGCTATACGGAGTTCAGTTTCCTGTCGCGGCTGCTGCCTTCGCTGTACTACGGCGAGCGCGCCAACGGCGAAGCAGTGCCGTTGCCGTGGTGAACGGCGCGCCG
>NZ_JBMRGI010000062.1:0-299 GCF_049384345.1 Stenotrophomonas sp. CASM110 | reverse complement strand
TATCCGGTAGCGCCGGCCGCTGGCCGGCGAGCCACATCGGGCGGCGGCGAAACGACCCGGCAAGGCGTTGCCGGCCAGCGGCCGGCACTACCGATCAGGCGAAGCCATCGGTGGCGCGCACCAGCGCGTCCACGTTCTAGGCTTCGAACGCCGAATGGCCCGAGGCCTTGGCTATCCGGTAGCGCCGGCCGCTGGCCGGCGAGCCACATCGGGCGGCGGCGAAACGACCCGGCAAGGCGTTGCCGGCCAGCGGCCGGCACTACCGATCAGGCGAAGCCATCGGTGGCGCGCACCAGCGC
>NZ_JBMRGI010000061.1:0-380 GCF_049384345.1 Stenotrophomonas sp. CASM110 | reverse complement strand
AAAGCCTCCCTGGTGAAATTAGCGCTGTGGAACCACCCGATCCCATCCCGAACTCGGAAGTGAAACGCAGCTGCGCCGATGGTAGTGTGGCTCAAGCCATGCGAGAGTAGGTCATCGCCAGGGTTTATACCCAAAACCCCGCTGCTCACGCAGCGGGGTTTTTCTTATTAAGTGAAGGCACTGCATTTTCCGGGTCCCTTCCGCCCCAAGGGCAAGATCGCGAAGCTGGCGCTGCAAGCGCTGCTGCAACCGTCTCCCTGGTGAAATTAGCGCTGTGGAACCACCCGATCCCATCCCGAACTCGGAAGTGAAACGCAGCTGCGCCGATGGTAGTGTGGCTCAAGCCATGCGAGAGTAGGTCATCGCCAGGGTTTACACCC
>NZ_JBMRGI010000060.1:0-418 GCF_049384345.1 Stenotrophomonas sp. CASM110 | reverse complement strand
CTGGCAGGCCGGGTCACCAAAGACTGGTCTCGCCCGACCAACGGAGGCGCGAAGTCATGAGGCAGGGGACACGATCGACACGAACGACACGAGCGACGCCACAGATGCAACGCGGCGCCGCGCTTCTGGCAGCCATGCTCACGGTCACGCTGGTCGCCACTTTCGCTGCAGCCGCCCTCTGGCAGCAGTGGCGCGCCATCGAGGTCGAATCTTCTGAACGCGCCAGAGTACAAGCCAACTGGGTTCTTGTGGGCGCGCTGGATTGGGCGCGGCTCATCCTGCGGGAAGACGCTCGCACAGGTGGACCCGATTACCTCAGCGAGCCATGGTCGGTGCCGCTCAAGGAAGCCCGTCTTTCCACTTTCCTGGCGGCCGACAAGGACAACACCGACATCGACACCCACGATGCGTTTCTGTC
>NZ_JBMRGI010000059.1:0-420 GCF_049384345.1 Stenotrophomonas sp. CASM110 | reverse complement strand
CAACCACCCTGCAGGTGGACGGCATAAGTAAAATTCCCCGGCTCTGATGGGGTACCGCTGATCGTAGCCGTATTGTTAACCCAGTTAGCAGTTACACCGGAAGGTAAGCCGGTAAAATATACCGCTGTAGCACCCGTAGTAGCATAACTGACAGGGATAATCGCTGTATTGATACAGACTGTTTGTGCATCTGTTCCCAATGGCGAAATTAGGGTAACGGTATTGGTGGGACTGACAGTGATGCTTCCCCCAAGGCTGGTATCACCGCATCCACCCGTTAAAGAGACGGAATAACTAAACGTGCCGGAGGCCGTAACAGGTGTGCCGGTAATGGTAACTACATTATTAACCCAACTGCTGCTTACCCCTGCCGGTAAGCCAGTAACATTTGCACCAGTTGCCCCGGAGGTAATATAAGTG
>NZ_JBMRGI010000058.1:0-426 GCF_049384345.1 Stenotrophomonas sp. CASM110 | reverse complement strand
ACCAAAATGAATGAGCGTTACGAATGGTTTCTCGAAAAAGCTACCGAGATCGGAATTCAGGAAATCACACCGATAATCTGCGATCATTCCGAAAGAAAAATTATAAAAATTGATCGATTTCAGAAAATTATTGAATCGGCAATGAAACAATCCTTGCATTATTATCTGCCAATATTAAATGAACCAATGCTCTATAAAGATTTTATAAAACAGGATTTTGGCGGTCAAAAATTCTTTGCGCATTGCGAAGAAACAGATAAAAAATCATTGAAAAATGAATTGAAATCCAACGAAGATGTTACGATTCTGATTGGTCCGGAAGGTGATTTTTCTGTTAAAGAAATTCAAATGGCAATAGACGGTAAATTTATTCCTGTATCTTTGGGAAACACAAGATTAAGAACTGAAACAGCAGCAATTGTAGCC
>NZ_JBMRGI010000057.1:0-440 GCF_049384345.1 Stenotrophomonas sp. CASM110 | reverse complement strand
ACGCAGTGTTGCCAGCATATGTTGGTCAATACCACGTCCGCCGCCCTGATACGCCTGAGTGGAGAGATCGTGGCGATCGCCAATCACCCAGGTGCCGTTAGCCAGAGCTGGTTTGATGACCGTTTCTACCAGTTGAACGCGCGCGGCATAAAACATCAGAACTTCGGCTTTATCGGTAATGACTTCATCGCCTACCGATTTGATATCCAGCACCAGGCTTCTTAACTTTTCGGCAAGTTGCGTACCGCCAGGTTCCCGAGTGAAAACCATGTCGCGGATACCCAGTTGCTCGAGCGTCTCAACCACCACATTACGCGCGGTAGTTTTGCCTGCGCCTTCCAGCCCCTCAATGACGATATACTTACTGCGCATTTTTTTCCTTAAGCACTTTCAGATAATCCTGCACAGACTTGTTATGACTGGCAAGATTGGTATTAAAC
>NZ_JBMRGI010000056.1:0-450 GCF_049384345.1 Stenotrophomonas sp. CASM110 | reverse complement strand
CGCCAAAGGCGATCGGCGAGGGACCAAGGATCGCCCATCCTGCGGGATCATCGGCTGCGATGTGGTCATCGCCTTGCCATGGCCGATTTGCACTAGCCTTGCGCCCTGCGTGGCCGATCTGGATGCCAGCTACGGCACCGCCTTGCTTGATGGCAGAAGCGATGGCTGCCATTCCTGGAATTTGCTCATCACCCCACAGGCCAGCACATCCCGGGGTGATGCGTCCTTCCGGAGACACGGCGGTAGCCTCGACAATCACGAGCCCAGCGCCTCCGCGCGCAAGCGCGGCATAGTGGCTGAGATGCCAATCGTTGATACGGCCGTCCTCCGCACTGTACTGGCACATGGGCGGCACCGCGATACGATTCTTAAGAGTGACACCTTTGAGCTCGAATGGGCTAAACAGGGCAGACATAAACGGGGCTTTGGGGAGAGCAAGAGGAGCAAGCA
>NZ_JBMRGI010000055.1:0-451 GCF_049384345.1 Stenotrophomonas sp. CASM110 | reverse complement strand
GCCCAGGAGGGCCTGAAGGTCATCATCGTCCTCCTGCAGAACCACGGCTTCGCGTCGATCGGCGCATTGTCCGAGTCGCGCGGGTCGCAGCGCTTCGGCACGAAGTATCGGATGCGCAACGCGGCGAGCGGCATGCTCGACGGGCAGGAGATCCCGTTCGACCTGGCCGCGAACGCCGCCTCCTGGGGCGCGAACGTGCTGAAGTGCAACGGCATGGCCGAGTTCCGCGAGAACTACGCCAAGGCTGTCGCCGCCGACACGGCCACAGTGCTGTACATCGAGACCAACCTCTATGGCCCCAACCCGCCCGGATGCGCCTGGTGGGACGTGCCGGTCAGCCAGGTGTCCGAGCTCGAGAGCACGCAGACGGCGTACCAGGAATATGTCACCGAGAAGGCGAGCCAGCGCCACTACCTCTGACGCGACCCGCGAACCGCAGCCACCGACGAGA
>NZ_JBMRGI010000054.1:0-458 GCF_049384345.1 Stenotrophomonas sp. CASM110 | reverse complement strand
TGGCACCATCGCGCTGGAAGGCGGCGCCCTGCGCGCATCGGAAGTGCGCGTGCTCGGCGCAGGCATGCTGGTCGGCCATGGCGACGTGGCGGGTACTGCGATGGACCGCGCTGCATTGCTGGACGGCACCGGCCCGTCGTACCGCGAAGACGGGTTCAACCGCCTGCGCGTGTTCGGCACGCTGATGCCGCGCGGTGGCGACCTGGTCACCCATGGCTACGTCAACATCATGCCGGGCGGCAAGGTGCTGTTCGACGTTACAGAGAATGGTGGCACCACCGCCGGCCGCCTGCGCGTGGGCACCTTCTTCGATGACGAGCAGACCGAGGGGGCACTGGTGATCTCCAAGGGGGCCTTCCTCGAACTGAACGTGGCGCAGGGCTACTACGGCCAGGACTTCCGTCGTGACCTGGTTGAGGGCCCGATCTACCAGGGCGGCTTCGAAGAGGCCGTGCGCC
>NZ_JBMRGI010000053.1:0-459 GCF_049384345.1 Stenotrophomonas sp. CASM110 | reverse complement strand
GTGGATACGCAGGTTTAGAAATGGTACGCTTGCAGGACCTGCTCGAAGATTATCCAAGCTTCAAGCAGCTCTGTCATGATTTTGTTTGTTATTTAAAAAATACCAATTTCTTTCATGACCCTGAAGTCAAATCTGAATAAACTACTTTTCAATTTTAAAGAAATAATTTAGAGTAATTACTCTAAATTTGCTTTTGCATAATTTTAACAAGGGATACGCAAGTGATTTCAACCAAAGCAGTGAAGCCCACTTTGCAATTTGCCTACGTAAAACTCATGATGGATGTTGTTGGTCGTGGTTTAGTAATGGCAAGCCAAGTGGACGATGAAGTACAACAGGAAGTTTCCAAGTTTCCTGTTGGCTTTATACTTTCAATGAATGTTTTTCCAAATGGACCTGCATTTGTTGCCCGAGTAACAGAAGAAAAACAGTTAGAGCTTCTCTCTAACTACAAAGGCA
>NZ_JBMRGI010000052.1:0-470 GCF_049384345.1 Stenotrophomonas sp. CASM110 | reverse complement strand
CACTCCCGATCGCACCGACGTCATAACGGATAGCCGCATCCCACATCGTGTAGGACGGAATCAGGTAGACGTTGGCACTGTCGCCGTAGCTTTCACCGTTGTAGCGGACGCCTGCGGCAAGGCTCAGGCCTGCGAGTGCCCCGCCCTGGAAGGTGTAGTCACCCCACAGCGCAGCGGTCCAGTCCGGGACCATCGCCAGCTGCTTGCCCCGATAGCCGTTGTTGCTCTTGGTGACTTCCGAGTCCATCCACGATGCGGCGCCGATCACGCTGAAGCCGTCGAGGGGGGTGATGCGGCCTTCCAGTTCAACGCCACGCACGCGACCTTCGCCATCTTGGACTTGGCACTGGCTGGACCCAGTGGTGCCGCAGGTGTTGTGGTTGGGATCAGGGTCGTTGGTGAGGATATTCTGCTGGCGCAGATCGTATGCCGAAAGCGTGATTAGGCCATCGAATCCAGACGGCTGATAC
>NZ_JBMRGI010000051.1:0-523 GCF_049384345.1 Stenotrophomonas sp. CASM110 | reverse complement strand
CCAGATGCCTGCGGCATTGCGCAAATTCAGCCAGACGCTGCTGCCAAGGGGCAGGCGGTACGTAGCGGGTCAGCGGTAACAAATGGGCCATCTGCGCCAGCACTGTCGCATCGAGCCGATCGGTCTTGGCGGCACGGCCCGTGCCTTGGGCAAATCGCCGTGCACGCGCCGGATTGATTCGCACCATCGGCAGGCCGGCGGCGTGCAATACATCCAGAGCAGCACGCTCGTAGCCCCCGCTTGCCTCAAGAACGACCTGCTTGATCGGCCACGTCTTCAGCCACCGAATCAAGCGCACAAAGCCGCGCTTGTCGTTGCTGAATTGGCGAAACTGCTCTCCATGGACGGCCACATCCAGCGTGGCTTTGCTCACATCGATCCCGATCCCAAACATGACAGAACTCCGCTAGGCTGACAGGGTCGAGAGCTCTCCCCGCTTGCCCAGTCTTATCAGTTCGAGCGCCAACTCAACCAACTGTTCGGGCGGTTCAGGGAGAATCCGGCGTGGGGACCCAAGCTACTT
>NZ_JBMRGI010000050.1:0-556 GCF_049384345.1 Stenotrophomonas sp. CASM110 | reverse complement strand
CTCCCTGGTGAAATTAGCGCTGTGGAACCACCCGATCCCATCCCGAACTCGGAAGTGAAACGCAGCTGCGCCGATGGTAGTGTGGCTCAAGCCATGCGAGAGTAGGTCATCGCCAGGGTTTACACCCGAGAACCCCGCTGCATGCGCAGCGGGGTTTTCCTTTTTTTGCAGGCACTTGGTTTCGACCTGGACTTGCGGCAACAACTTCACGAAGAGCTTCAAGTTCCTCAAACAAGTTGTTGACAAAGCTGAAAGGCCTGCCATAATAGGCGGCTCGCAACGACGAAAGGCCCTCGGGCCCAACGACGAAGCGGCATCGGCAACAACGTCCACTCCGGTGAGACGGCCTTGAAAAAAGGTGTTGACGAAGCGGAAAAGCCGGCTATAATGGGCGGCTCGCTACGAAGGAAACTTCGCAGCACACGGGAACGGCGCTGAGGCCACTTCCCCGGATCTTTGAAAGTATGCGCAGGTATCTTGTGAAGGCGCCTGCAGGAAGGATGATTGTCCATCTTGCAGACGTTTGATCAAGCAACTATTAATTGTTTTAAAGCAA
>NZ_JBMRGI010000049.1:0-558 GCF_049384345.1 Stenotrophomonas sp. CASM110 | reverse complement strand
GCCTCCCTGGTGAAATTAGCGCTGTGGAACCACCCGATCCCATCCCGAACTCGGAAGTGAAACGCAGCTGCGCCGATGGTAGTGTGGCTCAAGCCATGCGAGAGTAGGTCATCGCCAGGGTTTACACTCGAGAACCCCGCTGCATGCGCAGCGGGGTTTTCCTTTTTTTGCAGGCACCTGGTTTCGACCTGGACTTGCGGCAACAACTTCACGAAGAGCTTCAAGTTCCTCAAACAAGTTGTTGACAAAGCTGAAAGGCCTGCCATAATAGGCGGCTCGCAACGACGAAAGGCCCTCGGGTCCAACGACGAAGCAGCATCGGCAACAACGTCCACTCCGGTGAGACGGCCTTGAAAAAAGGTGTTGACGAAGCGGAAAAGCCGGCTATAATGGGCGGCTCGCTACGAAGGAAACTTCGCAGCACACGGGAGCGGCGCTGAGGCCACTTCCCCGGATCTTTGAAAGTATGCGCAGGTATCTTGTGAAGGCGCCTGCAGGAAGGATGATTGTCCATCTTGCAGACGTTTGATCAAGCAACTATTAATTGTTTTAAAGCAA
>NZ_JBMRGI010000048.1:0-1073 GCF_049384345.1 Stenotrophomonas sp. CASM110 | reverse complement strand
GGCTTTTGTCTTTTGCTCTTCTTTCTTCAATCCGGGGTGGACGCGCACGGGAAGTGTCCGTGGCCGGGAGGGTGGGTTGCGCAGGGGCGTGAGCCGCATGGGGTCGAGGCATGCCTCGGGCGGGTTGGGCAGGACGCCCAACCCCGGTCTTGCCGTGTGCGCAGGACAGTGCACACGTGCAAGCGGCGACCGAGCTTACAGAGACGTACTTGCAGCGTCCCCTGCGCAACCCATCCTCCCGGCCCAAACGAAGGAAGTCCGCCGCTCTCAGCGACCACCCCGAGGGGCTTCGCCGTTGGCTGGATAATCGGATACCCCCTAAACAAGAACGCCCCAGCACAGGGCCAGGGCGTTCTCGTACATCAGATCAGGCAGGCATCAGAACTCCTGCCAGTCTCCGTCGGCCAGTTCGGTGGCCATCGGGCGACCACCCGCCGTGCGGCGGGCCGGCGGGGCAGCCGGGGCCGGGGCGGCCGGTGCAGCGGCGCGCGGTGCCGGGGCGGTGACGCGCGGGGCGGCGACGACCTCGGCTTCGTCCACCACGAAGATCGACACGGCCTCGCTGAGGTGGCCGGCCTGTTCTTCCATCGCACGTGCGGCGGCGGTGGCTTCTTCCACCAGCGCAGCATTCTGCTGCGTGGTTTCGTCCATCTGCACCACGGTCTGGTTGACCTGCTCGATGCCGGCGCTCTGTTCCTGCGAGGCGGCGGAGATCTCGGCCATGATGTCGGTCACGCGCTGCACCGAGGCGACGATCTCGCCCATGGTCGCGCCGGCCTTGTGCACCAGCGCCGAGCCGTCGTTGACCTTGCCGACCGAGTCGTCGATCAGGCCCTTGATCTCCTTGGCGGCCGCGGCCGAGCGCTGCGCGAGGGTGCGCACTTCGCTGGCGACCACGGCAAAGCCGCGGCCCTGTTCGCCGGCACGGGCGGCTTCCACTGCGGCGTTCAGCGCCAGGATGTTGGTCTGGAAGGCAATGCCGTCGATGACCGAGATGATCTCGGCGATCTTCTTCGACGAGGCTTCGATGGCCGACATGGTGGTGACCACCTGGCCGACCACGTCACCGCCCT
>NZ_JBMRGI010000047.1:0-1161 GCF_049384345.1 Stenotrophomonas sp. CASM110 | reverse complement strand
CAGTAGCAACTGTCTTGTCAGGGGCAGCCGAGGGCCACCTCGGCGTCCCGCTTACGGGCGTTGAGGATCACCAGCATTTTGCGCATGACCGCCACGAGCGCCACCTTGCTCGCTTTGCCCTTGGCCTTCAGGCCAGCGTAAAACGCGCGCAGTCTTGGCTCGTACCGGATGGCCGTCAGGGCCGCCATGTAAAGGGCTTCGCGTACCACTGCGCGCCCACCACTGATCCGCCGTTGGCCCTGCCAGGTGCCACTTTCGCGGTTCATCGGGGCCAACCCCACCAGCGATGCTATGGCTTTGCTTCCCAAGCTGCCCAGTTCGGGCAACTCGCAGGCCAGTGTGCTGATCAGGATGGGGCCGACGCCTTTGAGCGCGCCGATATTCTTCCAGCCAGGCTGTCCCTCAAGCTGCTCGGCAATAGCTTTATCCAGTTGCTTCAGGTCGTCAGATAGCTGGGCTATATGGCGTTGCTTCATCGCAATCAGATCCGGATCGACCAATCGCCGCAAGCGCTGCATCTCACTGACCCGCATCTGCACCAGATGCCTGCGGCATTGCGCAAATTCAGCCAGACGCTGCTGCCAAGGGGCAGGCGGTACGTAGCGGGTCAGCGGTAACAAATGGGCCATCTGCGCCAGCACTGTCGCATCGAGCCGATCGGTCTTTGCGGCACGGCCTGTGCCTTGGGCAAATCGCCGTGCACGCGCCGGATTGATTCGCACCATCGGCAGGCCGGCGGCGTGCAATACATCCAGAGCAGCACGCTCGTAACCCCCGCTTGCCTCAAGAACGACCTGCTTGATCGGCCACGTCTTCAGCCACCGAATTAAGCGTACAAAGCCGCGCTTGTCGTTGCTGAATTGGCGAAACTGCTCTCCATGGACGGCCACATCCAGCGTGGCTTTGCTCACATCAATCCCGATCCCAAACATGGCAGAACTCCGCTAGGCTGACAGGGTCGAGAGCTCTCCCCGCTTGCCCAGTCTTATCAGTTCGAGCGCCAACTCAACCAACTGTTCGGGCGGTTCAGGGAGAATCCGGCGTGGGGACCCAAGCTACTTCTCGGTCGCAAGACCTGGATCCACACGGTCGCCCACGCCGGGCTCTCGGCACCCAAGGTGCCAGATCGGCAAGAGATAAGATCCACGCCATGCGTGGATG
>NZ_JBMRGI010000046.1:0-1205 GCF_049384345.1 Stenotrophomonas sp. CASM110 | reverse complement strand
ATCCGGAGGCGCTGGGCCAGCGGCCGGCACTACCGGCGGTAGCTCAGACGTTCAGCAGTTCGCCGGCACCGGCTTCCAGCAGCATCTTCGCCACGCGCTGGCCCAGCGCCTCCGGATCCCGGGCCGGTCCCACCGCCTCGGCGCGCACCGCACGACCATCGCTGGCACTGCCGACCAGGCCCTGCAGGTGCAGGTCGTCGCCCTGCCACTGCGCGATGGCCGCCACCGGCACGTGGCAGCTGCCATGCAGCGCGCGGTTCATCGCCCGCTCGGCTTCCACGCAGGCGCGCGTAGCGGCGTCATCAAGCGTGGCGAACAGCGCCATCAGGCGCGTATTGCCACCGTCGCACTCCACCGCCACCGCGCCCTGCGCCGGTGCCGGCAGCCACTGCGGCGGCTGCAGGCGCGCGACGATGCGCCCGCCCAGGCCCAGGCGCTCCAGGCCGGCCACGGCCAGCACGATGGCGTCGTAACTACCATTGTCGAGCTTGGCCAGGCGGGTGTTGACGTTGCCGCGCAGGTCCAGCAATTCCAGATCCGGGCGCAGCGCGCGCAGCTGGGCCTGGCGGCGCAGCGATGAGGTGCCGACCCGCGCACCGATCGGCAGCGCGTCCAGCGAGGCGTACAGGTTGGAGACGAAACCATCGGCTGGATCGTGGCGGGTCAGCATCGCCGGCAGCGCGAAGGGTTCGTCCAGTTCCATCGGCACATCCTTCAGCGAGTGCACGGCGCAGTCGGCCTCACCGCGCAGCATGGCCAGCTCCAGCTCCTTCAGGAACAGGCCCTTGCCACCGATGGCGGCCAGCGAGCGGTCGAGCACCTCGTCACCGCGGGTGCTCATCGGCACCAGTTCCACATGCAGCCCGGGATGGGCCTGGCGCAGGCGGTTGGCGACGTGTTCGCTTTGCCAGAGGGCGAGCGGGCTCTTGCGGGTGGCGATGCGGACGGTTTCCATCCGGTCATTATCGCGCCTTCGGCGCGGATACGGCCAACGGCGGAGCCCCTCGTGGCTGGTGCTATCAAAGCAGAAGCCGTGCTTGGCCGGGGCGGTGGGGTCATGCGGGGACGCCGTGAACCCATCCATGGGGGCTTGGTCGCGGCTTGCTCGTGTGCGCTGTCCTGCGCACACGGCAAGACCGGTGTTGAGCGTCCTGCCCAACCCGCCCGAGGCATGCCTCGGGCCCATGCCGCGGACACCCCGCATG
>NZ_JBMRGI010000045.1:0-2777 GCF_049384345.1 Stenotrophomonas sp. CASM110 | reverse complement strand
GGTCCCCCCCCCCCCCCCCCCACGGCCAGGTGCCGGCCGCAGAGCGGGGATAGAATCCCTGCATGCCTGAACTGCCCGAAGTCGAAACCACCCGCCGCGGCCTGGCGCCGCACCTGCAGGGCCGCCGCGTGCATGGCGTGATCCTGCGCCGCGCCGACCTGCGCTGGCCGATTCCACCGGAAGTGGCCGAGCTGCTGCCGGGGCAGCGCATCGAGGACATCCGCCGGCGCGCCAAGTACCTGCTGCTGGATACCGCCATCGGCAGCGCGGTGCTGCACCTGGGCATGTCCGGCAGCCTGCGCGTGCTGCCCGGTGACACACCGCTGCGCGCCCACGACCATGTGGATATCAGTCTGGACAACGGCCGCCTGCTGCGCTTCAACGACCCGCGCCGATTCGGCAGCCTGCTCTGGCAGCCCGCCGGTGAGATCCACCCGCTGCTGCAGGGGCTGGGCCCGGAGCCACTGGACGAGGGATTCGACGGCGACTACCTGTTTGCGCGCAGCCGTGGCCGCAGTGCGCCGGTGAAGACCTTCCTGATGGACCAGGCGGTGGTGGTGGGCGTGGGCAACATCTACGCCGCCGAGAGCCTGTTCAAGGCCGGCATCAGTCCGCTGCGCGAGGCTGGGAAGATCTCGCGCGAACGCTACCAGCGGCTGGCCGACGCGGTGAAGGAGATCCTGGGCTATGCCATCACCCGTGGCGGCACCACCCTGCGCGATTTCATCAGCCCCGATGGCGCGCCGGGCTACTTCGAACAGGAACTGCTGGTGTACGGCCGTGACGGGCTGCCCTGCCCGAACTGTGGCCGCGCGCTGAAGCACGCCACCATCGGCCAGCGCGCCAGCGTCTGGTGCAGCCACTGCCAGCGCTGAGCCGGCAGCCAGCGGCAGCTGAACGGGCAGGGCGCGTCTCCGCTGCCCGTTAACGTTTGTCTGCCTATGATGGCCGACCTTCCTCCCTGTGCCTGACGCGCCTGCATGCAACGACGCGACTTCATCCGCAATGCCTCCCTCGCCCTGGCTGCATTCGGCCTGCCGTCCCTGCCCGCGTGCGCGGCCAGCAGGAGCGGCCAGATGGGCCTGCGCCGCCTCGGCCAGCCGCAACCGTTCGACTTCGCTACCCTGAAGGGCCAGGCGCGCGCGCTGGCGCAGGCGCCCTACAAGAGCCACAAGCGGGTGCTGCCGGGCCGTCTGGAAGGACTGGACTGGGACCAGTACCAGTCGATCGGCTACCGCCAGGACCATGCGCTGTGGGCCGACCAGCCCGGCAAGTTCCAGGCCAAGTTCTTCCACCTGGGCCTGTACTTCCATTCGCCGGTGCGCATGTTCGACGTGGTCGACGGCAAGGCGCAGGAGCTGGCCTATGACGGCGCGGCGTTCAACTACGGCAAGAGCGGCATCAAGGATGGCGAGCTGCCGGCCGACCTCGGCTTCGCCGGCTTCCGCCTGAACACCCGCAAGGACACTGACCGCGACTTCGCCGCCTTCCTCGGCGCCAGCTACTTCCGCGCGGTCGGCAAGGAAGGCCAGTACGGCCAGTCCGCGCGCGGCCTGGCGATCGACACCGGAATGAGCAAGCCGGAGGAATTCCCGGATTTCATCGCCTACTACCTGGAACAGCCATCGGCTGATTCGGACACGATCGTGGTCTACGGCCTGCTGGATTCACCCAGCGTGGCTGGCGCCTATCGCTTCGCGATCACCAATGGCGACGTGCTGCTGATGGACATCGACAGCGCGCTGTACCCGCGCAAGCCGATCGAGCGGCTCGGCATCGCACCGTGCACCAGCATGTACCAGGTGGGCGAGAACGACCGCCGCATGGCATGGGACTGGCGCCCGGAGATCCACGATACCGATGGCCTGTCGCTGTGGACCGGCGCTGGCGAATGGATCTGGCGGCCGCTGCTGAACCCGCGCAACCTGCGCTTCAACATGTTCGTGGACCGCAACCCGCGCGGCTTCGGCCTGCTGCAGCGCGACCGCAATTTCGACCATTACCAGGACGACGGCGTGTTCTACGAGAAGCGCCCGTGCCTGTGGGTGGAGCCGAAGGGCGAATGGGGCGAGGGCTCGGTGCAGCTGGTGGAGATTCCCACCGTGGACGAGACGTTCGACAACATCGTGGCGTTCTGGAACCCGAAGGAAAAGCCGCAGCCGGGCCAGGAGCTGCTGGTCGGCTACCGCCTGTACTGGGGCGCCGAACCGCCGGCGCGCCCGCCGCTGGCGCACTGCGTGGCCAGCCGCACCGGCCTGGGCGGTGTGGTCGGCAAGAAGCGCGAGTACTTCAGCTGGCGCTTCGCGGTGGACTTCGAAGGGGGCGAGCTGGCCAGCCTGATCGACAAGGGTGAGGTCGAGGCGGTGGTGGAAGCCAGCCGTGGCCGGGTCGAGATCGTGTCGGCGCGCCCGCTGCGCGAGATCAACGGCTATCGCGCGATGTTCGACCTGGTGCCGCCGGAAGGCAGTACCGAGCAGATCGACATCCGCCTGTTCCTGCGCAGTGGTGGCAAGACGCTTACGGAAACCTGGCTGTACCAGTACACCCCGCCGCCGGCGGGTGCGCCGGAGCGCACGCTGTACTAAGAGGGGGTTGGGTTTGCAGGGCTTGCAGCCCTGCACCTGCAGAGGCCAGAGCAACAGCAACAGCAACAGCCGAAGCCGAAGCAGAAGCTGGTTTCCTGAGGGTAGGCGGGGTGGGTCCGGTGGCGGGAGACGCCGTAAACCCTTCCCTGGGGGCTTGGTCGCGGCATCCATGCCGCGAACACTCCCGCCACC
>NZ_JBMRGI010000044.1:0-3796 GCF_049384345.1 Stenotrophomonas sp. CASM110 | reverse complement strand
AATCCGGCGTGGGGACCCAAGCTACTTCTCGGTCGCAAGACCTGGATCCACACGGTCGCCCACGCCGGGCTCTCGGCCCCCAAGGTGCCAGATCGGCAAGAGATAAGATCCACGCCATGCGTGGATGGGTTGCCTGACGCTACGGATCCACGAGCGTGCCGACGCTCAGCTCCGGCATCCACACCCACAGGTCGTACGCCCGTTCCGCATGGGTATCGCCCCGCAGCCGCGGGGCCACCTGCTCTGGAAGTGGCCGCGCCATGCAACGGTCCGCGCACGCCCACGCCTGGCCACGCAGCGCACCCAACCGCACGCTGTAGATATCCAGGTCCCGCAGCTGGGAGGCCATCGGCCGCCTCTGCATTTCCGGCGGCATACCTTCCGGCCGCCGCAGCATGGCGTGGACATTGCCAGTCAGCACCAGCATGCGTGCATTGTCTGGCAACCCTCGATAGAGCCGTCGCAATTCGGCTGCCATGAAGTCATCGCGCGCCTGGTTGCCGCCACTGCTGGCATTGACGTCATAGCCAACCACTTCGATCACGCGCCCCTGCGCCTTCAGCACACGCAGGCCTTCGATCATCGCCAGCATGTCGCGGCTGCGGCGACCATCATGCTGGTCATCGCGCACGGTCCAGAACGCGCGGCCGCGCAGGTGCCGGCGCGCCGCGGCCCCGCCATCGGATTCCAGATAGTCGCGCAGCACAGGGTTCTCGGCGCGTGGCAGTTCCAGCGCCAGCAGGACCGGCGCGCCATTGCGGCTGTAGTCGTCCACCAGCTGCCGCACCAGCAGTGGCGTCTCGCGTGTGCCGTGGAATTCGCCCAGCACCAGCATGCGATGGCCAGCGGCGTATTGGCGGATCTGCGCGGTAGTGTCGTCGGCATGCGCGGTCACGGCCATGCCCAGCGCCAGCATCAGCGCGGTGGTCCAACGGAAGAACGAATGCATCCCTGCTGCTTCCTTTCCCTGGGGTCAGGAACAGCAATGGCGACGCCGAGACGGCGGTTCAAGGTGATCCACGTCATGCGAGGATGTCCGCGCGATCAGGTGGGGTCAGAGCCCCTTCGGGGATCCGACCCCGAGGTCACAGCCAGGGCAGGATCCAGTGGTCCACCAGCAGGAAGGCAAACAGCGCCATCAGGTAGACGATGGAGTAATAGAACATCTTCATCGAGAACAGCTCATCCGGCGGGTCGAGCATGCGCCAGGCGTACCAGAGGAACACGGCGTTGAGCACGATCGCGCCGCCCAGGTAGAACGCACCACTCATGCCCACCAGGTATGGCAACAGGCAGACCAGCGCCAGCACCACCGAATACACCATGATCTGCTTGCGGGTGTGCGCCACGCCGTGGGTCACCGGCAGCATCGGGATCTCCGCCTTGGCGTAATCCTCGCGGCGGAAGATCGCCAGCGCCCAGAAGTGCGGCGGGGTCCAGATGAAGATGATCAGCACCAGCAGCGACGAGTACGCCCAGTCCGACGAACCCTGCATGCCGGTCACTGCGGCCCAGCCCAGCATCGGCGGCATCGCGCCGGCCAGGCCACCGATGACGATGTTCTGCGAGGTCGCACGCTTGAGGTACACGGTGTAGATCACCGCGTAGCCGATCAGCGAGGCGAAGGTCAGCACTGCGGTGATCAGGTTCACCCACAGCACCAGGATGGTCATCGACAGCACGATCAGCACGCCGGCAAACACCAGCACCTGCCACGGCTTGACCTTGCCCACCACCAGCGGGCGCCACGAGGTGCGCGCCATCTGCGCATCGATGTGCGCGTCCAGCAGCTGGTTGATGGCGGCCGCGGCCGAGGCCGCCAGCCAGATGCCGAGGAAGCCGAGCAGGCCGGCGCGCACCTGCTCCCAGCTCGGCACGCCGGGGATGGCCAGGACCATGCCGACCAGGGCGGTGAAGACGATCAGGGCGACGACCTTGGGCTTGGTCAGGTCCCAGTACTGGCGGTAATTGGAAAACATGGAATCAGTCCGGGGCACGCAGGCGGGCCAGCAGGCTGACCAGTACGAACAACAGGGCAACGGCCACGCCGTTGTGGGCCACGGCCACTTCCAGCGGCAGCGCCAGCTTCACGTTGAGGATGCCGAGCGTGACCTGCAGCACCAGCAGCGCGATCAGCGCGCTGGCCCAGCCACGCATGCTCGGCAACCGGAACAGGCGCACGCCAAGCCACAGCAGGTAGACGGCCACCACCACCGCGAACAGGCGGTGCGCCATCTGGATGGCGATGCGCGAAGCGCCATCCAGCACACCGCCTTCGTAATCCACGCCGATGCCGCGCCACAGGGTGAAGCCTTCGACGAAGTTGTGCTGCGGCCACCACTGGTTGGCGCAGCGCGGGAAGTTGTCCAGCGAGGCGCTGCCACCGCCGCAGGCGAGTGCGGCGTAGTTGGCGCTGACCCAACCACCCAGCGCGATCTGGGTAACCAGCACCGCCACGCCGATGCGCATCAGCCACTTCAGCTTCGGCGCTTCAGCCAGGGTGATCGGCATGTGCGTCGCGCGCCAGGCCATCCACACCAGCAGGCCGAACATCAGCATGCCGCCCAGCAGATGGCCCATCACCACGATGGGTTTGAGCAGCAGGGTCACCGTCCACATGCCCAGCAGGGCCTGGAAGATCACCACCGCCAAGGTCAGCAGCGCCGCACGTGCGAGATCGATGTTGCTCCAGCGCAGCGCGGCGATCAGCAGGATCGCCTCGCCGGTCAAGGCCAGGGCACTGGCGGTGCCGTGCCAGCCCATCATGTACAGCGGTATGCCGGCGGCCACCAGCACGCAGGCGGTCACCACCGCCGTGCTTCCGAATCGCCGCTTGCGCGTGGCCAGCAGCGCCAGGGTCAGGATCTCGATGCCCAGCGCGCCGGCCAGGAAGCGATGCACCTGTTCTCGCCAGGCCTTGTGGGTCTCCAGCGGGCGGATCTCCGCCGCCGGGTGGCCGATGGTCTCTTCCACGTGCTGCGGCCAGGTGGCCTGGCCATAGCAGGTCGGCCAGTCCGGGCAGCTCAGGCCGGCATCGGACAGGCGCACGAAGGCGCCGAACATGATCGTGCTCGCGGTCATGATCATGGCGAACCACGCCAGGCGGTGGAAATTGCGGTGCAGCGCCGGACGCGCGGAAAGGCTCATCAAACGGGACTCACTTCAGTTTCAGCAACGTGGCCATGTCCTTGCGCAGGCCACCGAGGTCGGAACCCGGGGCATGGCGCATGATCACGAAGCCGTTCGGATCGATCACGTAGACCGGCAGTCCCGCCGGATCATCGACGCCCGGCAACGCCGCGCGCAGGGCTGGCGACGGAGCCAGCGGCCGCAGCGCGGGCAGCGAGGCGATCGACGCCGGTGGCGTACCCAGCCACAGGATCTCGACATTATCGGCGTTATGGCCGAACAGCTGCCACACCTTGCCCAGTCCCTGCGACAAAGTGACGCACTGCGCGTCGCAGGCACCGGCCGGCGCCACCAGCAGGCGCCAGGTACGGGCCTCGGGGTTCCAGGGGTAGGACTGGCCGCTGGCCAGGGTCGGCGCCTGCTGGCGCAGGTCCACCGGC
This sequence comes from Stenotrophomonas sp. CASM110, assembly GCF_049384345.1. Taxonomy (NCBI): domain Bacteria; kingdom Pseudomonadati; phylum Pseudomonadota; class Gammaproteobacteria; order Lysobacterales; family Lysobacteraceae; genus Stenotrophomonas; species Stenotrophomonas sp. CASM110. Next base: position 227 of record NZ_JBMRGI010000044.1, on the reverse strand, counting down.
GGCTTCAGCAGCTGGCCGGCATTGCGGTGCCCGGTCGGCTGCCAGCCGGAGAAGCGCAGCACGGCGGCCAGTGCCATCGCCCCGAAGAACACGGCAAACAGCAGCACCAGGGTCCGGCGGCCGGAACCGCGCGCCTGCGGGGACGTAGCAGTGTTCATGCGGGGCATTTTCTCATGGTTGGGTAGGGGATGCCGGTAGTGCCGGCCGCTGGCCGGCATCCAGGATTG
>NZ_JBMRGI010000043.1:0-2500 GCF_049384345.1 Stenotrophomonas sp. CASM110 | reverse complement strand
TGATAAGGGCGCATAGTCGCGGGCAGTAGACCCGAAACCGGGTGATCTAGTCATGCCCAGGGTGAAGGTGCGGTAACACGCACTGGAGGCCCGAACCCACTCCCGTTGCAAAGGTAGGGGATGAGGTGTGATTAGGAGTGAAAAGCTAATCGAACCCGGAGATAGCTGGTTCTCCTCGAAAGCTATTTAGGTAGCGCCTCATATGTATCCTCTCGGGGGTAGAGCACTGTTATGGCTAGGGGGTCATCGCGACTTACCAAACCATTGCAAACTCCGAATACCGAGACGGACTGTATGGGAGACACACGGCGGGTGCTAACGTCCGTCGTGAAAAGGGAAACAACCCAGACCCACAGCTAAGGTCCCAAATTTTGTGCTAAGTGGAAAACCATGTGGAAAGGCACAGACAGCCAGGAGGTTGGCTTAGAAGCAGCCACCCTTTAAAGAAAGCGTAATAGCTCACTGGTCGAGTCGGTCTGCGGGGAAGATTTAACGGGGCTAAGCACAGAACCGAAGCTTGGGGTGCATAACTTTGTTATGCGCGGTAGAGGAGCGTTCCGTAAGCCGTTGAAGGTGGATTGAGAAGTCTGCTGGAGGTATCGGAAGTGCGAATGCTGACATGAGTAACGATAATGCGGGTGAAAAACCCGCACGCCGAAAGCCCAAGGTTTCCTTGCGCAACGTTAATCGGCGCAGGGTGAGTCGGCCCCTAAGGCGAGGACGAAAGTCGTAGTCGATGGGAAGCAGGTTAATATTCCTGCACCTCGCGTAAGTGCGATGGAGGGACGGAGAAGGTTAGGTGTACCAGGCGTTGGTTGTCCTGGGGAAAGGCGGTAGGTTTGGATCTTTGGCAAATCCGGGATCCTTTAAGACCGAGCACCGAGACGAGCCTTTATGGCGAAGTCACTGATACCACGCTTCCAGGAAAAGCTCCTAAGCTTCAGCTTACGCAGACCGTACCGTAAACCGACACAGGTGGGTAGGATGAGAATTCTCAGGCGCTTGAGAGAACTCGGGTGAAGGAACTAGGCAACATGGCACCGTAACTTCGGGAGAAGGTGCACCCTTTTTGGTGGCTCGTGCGAGCTATAGCTGAAGAGGGTCGCAGTAACCAGGCCGCTGCGACTGTTTATCAAAAACACAGCACTCTGCAAACACGAAAGTGGACGTATAGGGTGTGACGCCTGCCCGGTGCTGGAAGGTTAATTGATGGGGTCAGCCGCAAGGCGAAGCTCTTGATCGAAGCCCCAGTAAACGGCGGCCGTAACTATAACGGTCCTAAGGTAGCGAAATTCCTTGTCGGGTAAGTTCCGACCTGCACGAATGGCGTAACGACAGCGGCGCTGTCTCCACCCGAGACTCAGTGAAATTGAAATCGCTGTGAAGATGCAGCGTTCCCGTGGCAAGACGGAAAGACCCCGTGAACCTTTACTATAGCTTTACACTGAACGTTGAGTTCGTCTGTGTAGGATAGGTGGGAGGCTATGAAACTGTGGCGCTAGCTGCAGCGGAGCCATCCTTGAAATACCACCCTGTCGTGCTTGACGTTCTAACCTGGGCCCATTATCTGGGTCGGGGACCGTGTATGGTGGGTAGTTTGACTGGGGCGGTCTCCTCCTAAAGAGTAACGGAGGAGCTCGAAGGTACGCTCAGCGCGGTCGGACATCGCGCACTGTGTGCAAAGGCATAAGCGTGCTTGACTGCAAGATCGACGGATCAAGCAGGTAGGAAACTAGGACTTAGTGATCCGGTGGTTCTGTATGGAAGGGCCATCGCTCAACGGATAAAAGGTACTCCGGGGATAACAGGCTGATACCGCCCAAGAGTTCATATCGACGGCGGTGTTTGGCACCTCGATGTCGGCTCATCACATCCTGGGGCTGTAGTCGGTCCCAAGGGTATGGCTGTTCGCCATTTAAAGTGGTACGCGAGCTGGGTTCAGAACGTCGTGAGACAGTTCGGTCCCTATCTGCCATGGGCGTTGGAGATTTGAGAGGGGCTGCTCCTAGTACGAGAGGACCGGAGTGGACGAACCTCTGGTGTTCCGGTTGTCACGCCAGTGGCATTGCCGGGTAGCTATGTTCGGAAGCGATAACCGCTGAAAGCATCTAAGCGGGAAGCGCGCCTCAAGATGAGATCTCCCGGGGCACAAGCCCCCTGAAGGAACCATGTAGACTACGTGGTTGATAGGTCAGGTGTGTAAGTACAGCAATGTATTGAGCTAACTGATACTAATGATCCGTGCGGCTTGACCATATAACCTCAAGTTGCCTTGGCTTTACGACAACGTCGTAAGAGCATCCAAGTGCACGCTACGTCACAAGAACTATGCGAGGCTGGCGCCTTGTCCCCCGGGACGAGTGCGACTCTCCAAAAGCCTCCCTGGTGAAATTAGCGCTGTGGAACCACCCGATCCCATCCCGAACTCGGAAGTGAAACGCAGCTGCGCCGATGGTAGTGTGGCTCAAGCCATGCGAGAGTAGGTCATCGCCAGGGTTTA
>NZ_JBMRGI010000042.1:0-7122 GCF_049384345.1 Stenotrophomonas sp. CASM110 | reverse complement strand
AATCCGGCGTGGGGACCCAAGCTACTTCTCGGTCGCAAGACCTGGATCCACACGGTCGCCCACGCCGGGCTCTCGGCCCCCAAGGTGCCAGATCGGCAAGAGATAAGATCCACGCCATGCGTGGATGCAGGCATGGTGGAGCCTAGGGCGGGCTCGGCTCTACAACAGCTGCGGTACCATGCCCTCCCCCGAACCGCCCCGGTACCCGCCGTGCCCCATTACACCGGCCCCCTGCTGACCCGCGACAGCGCCGATACCCTGCGCCGTGCCCATGAAAAAGACGCCGCCGACTGGCAGGGCTCGCTCGACCTCGGGCGCAGCCAGGACAGCGTGGCGCTCGATGCGGACGGCTTCCACTTCCGGGGCCAGCCCTATCCCTGGCCGGGCAAGCTGAAGGACCGCACCCTGTACTACTGGGATGGCGAGGACTTCGCGCCGATCTCGCGCTACAGCGGCTCGCTGATCAAGCTGGTGCCGACCGAATGGGGCGCACCGACCTTCGAGATCGACGGCATCAAGATGCTGCCGACCTCGAAGCTGTCGCCGTTCGAGGATGCACGCCGCAAGGTGGAGCTGGTCGCCCCGGCCGGCAAGGTCATCCTCGATACCTGCGGTGGCCTCGGCTACTTCGCCGCCTGTGCGCTGGAAGCCGGTGTCGGCCAGATCCGCTCGTTCGAGAAGAACACCGATGTGATGTGGCTGCGCACGCTCAACCCGTGGTCGCCGGATCCGGACTCGGCTGCCGCCGGTGGCCGCCTGCAGTTCAGCCACGGTGACGTCTCGCAGCAGATCGAACAGGTGGCCAGCACCAGTGTCGACGCGATCCTGCACGACCCGCCGCGCTTCGGCATCGCCGGCGAGCTGTACTCACAGGTGTTCTACGACCACCTCGCCCGCGTGATCCGCAAGGGCGGCCGCCTGTTCCACTACACAGGTGCGCCGAACAAGCTGACCAGCGGCCGCGACGTGCCGCGTGAAGTGGCCAAGCGCCTGGAAAAGGCTGGTTTCAAGGCCGAACTGGCGCTGGACGGCGTGCTGGCCGTCAAGCGCTGAGCCTTACTCCGAATCGACCTTGGCCAGCTTCATCACCCACGCCGGCACCTCGGGCTCGCCGGCGTAGAAGTCCTTCGGCTTGTTCTCCGCCATCGCCCAGCGGTGCAGCCAGCTAGGGCCATAGCGGCCGTTGTAGCCTTCAGCACCCCGCGCATACGCGGGGTCACGCATCGCCTCGTCCAGCGAAATGAAGCGATAGCCGCGGCGCTTCGTGGCCGCCACCAGTTCGGCGAAGGTGGCCGCGTTGAGCTCATTGGCGTGCATCAGCCACACCTGCGGCAGCGCGTACCCCAGCAGCGCCTGCGACTGTTTCTCGTAATAGTCCAGCTTGTTCAGCATGTACGGCACGTAGCCCTTGCGCAGCTGCGCCAGCGTCGCCGCGCGCGCGGGCGAGTCCGCCTGCTCGTTCATCACGTTGGCATAGGCGAACGCCCACACCCACTCACCGTTGTCCACCGTCACCGGTGCCACGCGGTAGCCATGCTGCTTGAAGAACGCATCCATCTGCACCCGCTCATCCGCGGTGCGCCCGGCACGCAGGTAAGGGGGGCGCATCCACTGCGGCGCCTGCGCCTTCTCGGCCAGCAGCGGCCGCAGCACCGTCTCGCCGCGCAGGAAATCCTGCTGGAACGCCGCCAGGCCCTTCGCATTCAGATCCATGTGCGAGTACGTGTGATTGCCCAGCACATAGCCGGCATCGCGCCAGTCGCGCAGCATCTGTACCCGCGTCGGCTGCACCTGTCCCTCCACCTCAAGCTTGTTCTCGTTGACGAAGCCCACCACCGGCACGCCAGCCTCGCGCAGCTGGGCCATCAACGCTTCATGCCGCGCCTGCAGATCCGGCGGCACGATCTGGTCCAGCCGTGCCCACGGCAGATCATCGATGGTCACCGCGATACGGCGGTCCACCTCGGCGGCATGCACCGCCAGCGACAACAGCAACAACGGCAAAGCACGCAGCAACAAGCGCATCGGGTCTTCCTGGAGTGGCGAGGCGTCGACTGTAGCGCGATTGCCGCGGGCCGCCGAGCGTGCTCAGCCCGCCCGGGCCCGCGCGATCGCACGCCACAGGGCAACGCCGCCGGCCATCGCGGCCAACAACAGCACCGTCAACACCAGCGCCAGATCATCCGGATTCCGCAGCAGTGGCGCGTTCACCCGCGTCAGGATGTGGAACACCACGCGCTGCGCCTGCTCCAGCGGTACATCGCCCTCCGACACCAGCTCCACCAGGCACGCCGTGGGTGACAGCCGCGCCACATTACTCCACGCATCCTCGTACAGGTGCAGTACCCATCCGGCCAAAGCCAGTGCGCCACCGTGCAGCACCATAAGTGCCACGTTCGCCGTGCGCAGCCGATCGCGCAGCCACAGCGCACGGCTTGCGCAAACCGCCATGGCCCCCAGCAAGGCCAGCACCAGGCCTACCCATGGAATCCAGCCCAGGGGTTGCCAGTCATCCAGTGCGCCCGCACGCGCCATCACCTGTTCGGCAACCTGCAATCGCGCCTGCGCGTCCGGGCCCCCACAGGCCACCGTCACCGGCTCCAGCAACAGCTCCACGCGGTAATGGAAGAAGCCGGCAGCCAGCACCACAGACAGCAGCGCGACCCACTGGAGCATCAACAGGATCGGCCCCTGCCCACAGATGCGGCGGATTCGGGAAGTGGCGGCGCTCATCGGTTCATCCATGACAGCAAAGAGCCATCCTAACCAAGCGCTTCGCACGTGTCGGCTGGCGGATGCGACACGCACCACGCAGCGCCGTTACGATGACGAGGTTGATTGAATCCGTGTGTGCCAAGCAGGATGTTCCCGATGGTGATGCTGTATCTGGTGGTACGAACGCTGCTGCCACTGCTGGCGTTCGTGCTCGCATGGTGGCTGCTCTCGCGCCTGATCAATGCGCGCGTCGCCCGGATGCCACGCGTCCCGTTGAACCTGCCGGAGCACAGCAGCAGCCCCCGCAGGAAGGATCGACGCATCTACGCGCGCAAGCTGCGGCGCAAGCCGGGCCTGCGCACGGCAACCCGCGCCGCCACCGCACCCCGCAGCTGGCACGTCGCCGCGGCCATCCTCTCGCTGATGGCGCTGATCGCCACCGTGCTGGTCATCCCCGATGGCGCACGCTTCCAGGTGATGGTGGACAATCTCACCGGTTATGCGGGAACCGTCGTCGAGGCGCAAGTTCCCGTGGCCGCACAGCCCGTCGTGCTGGAGGCATGGCAACCCGCGCTCGCACAGCTGGGGCGGCCCACGGCGATGCGCTACCCGATCGGTCGCACCGGCGGTGAGCATGAAGCCCATGCGGTCGTGCCCGTGCAGGTCCGGCAGCAGGGCGACCGCCTGCAGGTGGCCATCGCGCTGCCGTTGGACACCGAAATGCTGCGTGCGGAACTGGCACGGCTGGCCGGGTTGCCAATCGAGGCCATTGACGTACAGCAACGCGAGGTTGCGCCATGGAGGGAGTCGGGCTGGCAGCCACTGCCCGGCCCTTAGCGCCGAGCCCATGCTCCGCTGCCCTTTGCCCCTTCTCCGGCTGGCACGCGCCCCGCGCGCCAGCCGAGCATCGGCTCGGCGCTACACCAGGCCCACAGCCAGCCTTTGAATCACGACCCACGCGGCAGCTTCGCCGCCCACATGTTGTCGACCAGGTTGGGATAGCGTCGCCCGTTCTCCTCGGCACGTTGCCGTGCCGCCGCCTTCTGCGCATCCGATAGCGGTTGCGACGTCTGCCCCTTGGGGTTGGGCTTCTTCCATGGGGGGGTTCTGGTCTGGCGCATGGCCGCAGCTTAGCGCTTCAGGAAGTTCAGCAGGGCCAGATTGAAGCGGTCGGCGTGGCTGGTGTTGCAGCCATGTGGCGCGCCTTCCAGGATCACCACTTCGCTGCCTTTGATGGCCTTGTGGGTACGCTGGCCGGAGCCCTCGAACGGCACGATGGCATCGCTGTCACCGTGCAGGATCAGCGTCGGCACCGTGATCTTCTTCAGGTCATCCCGGAAATCAGTGGTGGCAAACGCGTGCATGCAGCCCAGTGCCGCCGTCTGGTCGGATTGATGGCACAGCGCGATCGCCGCCTGGCGCGTCTCTTCGGTCACCATCAGCTGGCCATTGGCGCTGAAGAAGTCGCGGGTGAAGCCATCGAAGAAGGCTTCGCGGTCCTTCTCCAATCCGCTGCGCATTTCATCGGCCTTGTCCTGGGTCAGCGGCCCCTCCGGGTTGTCGTCACTGCGCAGCAGGAACGGCGGCACCGCCGCAGCGAACACCACACTGTGCAGGCGATCCTGGCCGTGGTTGGCCACGTAGCGCGCCACCTCGCCACCGCCCATCGAGAAACCGACCAGGGTGACATCGCGCAGGTCACGTTCCTCGATCAACCCCGCCAGATCCGCCGCGAGGGTGTCGTAGTCATAGCCCTCGGCCGGTTTGTCGGAGCGGCCAAAGCCGCGCCGGTCGTAACTGATGACCCGATACTGGGCATCGCGCAGGATCGCCACCTGGGTCTTCCAAGCATCGGCGGACAACGGCCAGCCGTGGATCAGGATCACCGGGCGGCCGTCGCCACCGGTATCTTCAACATGCAGGCGGATGCGGGAAGCAGGCATGGGCGCTCCTGTGGAAGGGGAGGAGTGCAGGCTAGCGGCCGCGCCCTGTGGCAGCCGTGAGGGAATCACGCCCCCTCGTGACATCGCCTGCACATGCCGCCACGCGAAGCCGCACCGGCCTGGCCGGCCTTCGCACCGCGCCCAGGCGGTTTCGTCGCAAGGCCGTACCGCCGCGGTCACCGGCATGCCAGCCTTCGCGCACCGTCTCCTGGAGTTTCGCCATGCTGCTGCTCACCCTGCCCCTGCTGGCCGCCGGCCTGGTTGCCGCGCCAGCGCCGCCCGATGACCTGCGCGAGCAGATCCGCCAGGCCGATACCCAACTATTCGCCCTGGCCTTCGAGGCCTGCGATGCCGACAAGGCCGCCGCGATGACCACCGAAGACATGGAGTTCTTCCATGACAAGGACGGCAAGTCGGCCAGCAACCGCGAGGATTTCCGCCGCAGCGTAGCCAACCTGTGCGACAACGCGCGCAAGGGCGGCTGGCGCCTGCGGCGCGAGCTGGTGGACTCCTCGCTGCAGGTATTCCCGCTGCACGACGAGCGGGCGCTGGAAATCGGCGACCACCGCTTCCACGAGCGCGGCAAGGACGGCGTGGAGCACTGGGTCGGCCAGGCCCGTTTCATCCAGGTCTGGCGCCGCGTGGACGGGCACTGGCTGGCCGAACGGGTGATCAGCTATGACCACCGGCCGGCGGACTGACCTTTCCGGCGTCCTTCACCGGCCGGATCTATACTGGCGCAGTTCACCCCGACCCACCGCTACCGTTCGATCGCCATGGCAGAACTCACCCCCAACCACCCCGACTATGGCCTCCATCAGCAGGTCCGCCAGGGCGTGTCCGCTCTGGATGCCCAGCATGGCCGTGCGTTCGACCAGACCAGCGAGCGCCTGACCGCCAGCCTGACCGTACTCGCCCGCGAGCAGGGCCTGCAGCAGGTCGACCACGTGCTGGTCAGCAACGCCACGGCCCAGCACCCGGCCGGGCACAACGTCTTCGTGGTGCAGGGCGACCCGGCCAATCCGGCGCACCTGCGCGCGATGATGCCGACGGCCGTGGCGGTACAGACGCCGGTGGAGCAGTCGATGCAGAAATTGGGGTTGGCCCCGCAGCAGCCGGCCGTGGGGTTAGTGCCCGAACAGCAGGCCCGTGAGCAGGAGCAGCAGCAGAACCCGGCACACCGTCTGGGCTGAGCCGCCTCCAGCGTTGTTGGCGGAGCGGCGCAAGCCTCTGATCATTTTCCCGACAGAGGGTCCGCGTGGACCCGCAGCTGTGCCGGGTAATGCTGGAGCAAGAGGGTGGGCTGCACCGTGCGCACATCGAGGCGGTAGCGGGCATCGGTTTCCATCGGCAGGGTGACGATGCTCAACCTGTATCGGCTGGCGTCCATCGATACCTGATGCGCGTAGCGCCAGTCTGCCGACTCATGCCATTCGGGTAGCGGCTGACCCAGACTGCGCGCCCTTGCCTGATGGACATCAGACGTTGCAACGTCCTGCCAGGCACCTGCGACCCAGCGCTGCAGGGACAGCTGGAAGGGAACATGAACATTGTCCATATCAGGCTCACTGTCAGGCCCGGGTCCATGTCGCTGCACCTCAAGATCCAGCACGTAGGGTCGACCCGGGTAGAAACTGCGGGCATTCGTCTCGAACTCGAACCGCACCGTCTGGCCTGGCTCGGCAAGGTTGATCGGCTTGACCAGATCCAGCGGCTCCGGTGCATCCGGTATGCGGCTGCAGGCGCCGAGTGCACCCGCCAGCGTGAAGATCAGGCCGGCGCGCAGCCAGCGGTGGATACCCAGCATGATGAAGACCCTTTGGCGTCCTGCCATGAAGTACCTATCCTGGCGAGCGACCAGTGGCGCCGCAACCAGGCGATTGATTACTTTCCGGCGGGACGGGCGGCATGGATCCGCAAACGGGCCGAGTAATCCTGCAGTGCCTCGGTCCTCTGCACCGTGCGCACGTCCACGCGGTAGCGGGAGTCAATTTCCACTGGCAGAGCAACCAGGCTCAGCGTGTACTGGCCATCACTGCCCATGTGCGGCGACGTATACCGCCATTCGCTGGATGCATGCCATTCCGGAAGCTGCTCACCGGCATTGAGCACCCCGGCTTGATAGCTGTCGTAGGTGGGAACATCCTTCCAGGCATCAGCACCCCATTGCTGCAGGGTCACCTCGAACGGGATCCCCATTGTGTCCACGTCAGGCTCGTCGGGCTTTCGCGTCTCTTGGCGCTGCAACTCCAGCTCCAGCGCATACGTGCGACCCGGGTGGAAGTTGCGGGCATTCGTCTCGAACTCGAACCGCACCGCTTGGCCGGACTGGGTCACGTTGATCGGCTTGACCAGATCCAGCGGCTCCGGTGCATCCGGTATGCGGCTGCAGGCGCCGAGTGCACCCACCAGCGTGAAGACCAGGCCGACGCGCAGCCAGCGGCGGATAGCCAGCATGATTCAG
>NZ_JBMRGI010000041.1:0-8809 GCF_049384345.1 Stenotrophomonas sp. CASM110 | reverse complement strand
CCATGGGTGAGGGCGCTTTGCTTGCGAAGCACTGCTTTGCAAGCGCCCGAACGCACAGCCGCCAGCGGCTGGGCCGGCCCCCGGAGGGGGGTTTACGGCGTGTCCTGCCAACCCACACCGCCCCGCCCAGCAAGCAGAAGACCAGAGCCGCCTTGGCCTTTGACGTTGCTCCGGTTCGTAGCAGATGCAGGGCTGCAAGCCCTGCCGAACCCCTAGAACGGAGTGGCGGACTCGAACGCGAGCGCCTCGCCCGTCACCGGGTGGGTGAACCGCAGGCTGCGCGCATGCAGATGCACGCGCTGCGCAGGCGCGGCGTCATAAAGCACATCGCCAACGATGGGATGGCCGAGACTGGCCATGTGCAGGCGCAGTTGATGGCTGCGGCCAGTAACCGGCTCCAGCGCCACGCGCGTGCGCTGCGCTTCGGCATCACGCGCCATTACGCGCCAGCGCGTCAGCGCCGGCTTGCCGCGTTCGTGATCGATCATCTGCTTCGGCCGGTTTGGCCAGTCCACGATCAGTGGCAGGTCCACGTCGCCGGCATCGCCTTCAAGCAGCCCCTCCACGATCGCTTCATAACGCTTGCCGACCTGGCGCTGCTCGAACTGCATCGACAACGCCACCTGCATGTCCTTGCCGCGCGCATGCAGCAGCAGGCCGGAGGTCACCTGGTCCAGGCGGTGCACGGTCAACGCATCCGGGTACAGCGCCTGCAGGCGCGCGACCACGCAATCCTGGTTCTCGGCGCCGCGGCCGGGCACGGACAGCAGGCCGGCCGGCTTCTCGGCCACCAGCAGCGCGTCGTCGATGTAATGCAGGTGGATCATGCGGCTCCGTATCCGTCCAAACAGAAACGGGGAAGCCGAAGCTTCCCCGTTCTGCGTACCGACCAACGGTCGGTACCTACCTTGATGGAAATGTACCGACCAACGGTCGGTACCTACCTCGATGGGAATGTACCGACCAGCGGTCGACACCCACCTCGATGAAAGAGGTACCGGCTCGAGCCGGTACCGCCTGCATCAGCCCAGCAGGTGGGCAACGCCGGCGCGCTCTTCTTCCAGCTCGGCCAGGGTCTTGTCGATGTACTTCTGGCTGAAGTCGTCGATCGGCAGATCCTTCACCAGGGTGTACTTGCCGTTCTCGGTGGTCACTGCGAAGCCGAAGATCACGCCTTCCGGAATGCCGTAGGAACCGTCGGACGGCACGCCCATGGTGACCCACTTGCCGTTGCTGCCCAGCACCCAGTCACGCACGTGGTCGATGGCAGCGTTGGCGGCCGAAGCGGCCGAGGACGAGCCACGGGCTTCGATGATCGCCGCGCCGCGCTTGCCCACGGTCGGGATGAAGGTGTTGGCGTTCCATTCCTGGTCGTTGATCGCATCGGCGATCGACGCGCCATCGGCGGTGGCGAAACGGTAGTCCGGGTACATGGTCGGGCTGTGGTTGCCCCACACGACCAGCTTCTCCATGCCACCGACCGGCTTGCCGAGCTTGGTCGACAGCTGGCTCAGCGCGCGGTTGTGGTCCAGGCGCAGCATGGCGGTGAAGTTTTCCGGCTTCAGGTCCGGGGCCGACTTCATGGCGATGTAGGCATTGGTGTTGGCCGGGTTGCCGACCACCAGCACCTTCACGTCACGGCTGGCGACCTTGTTCAGCGCCGCGCCCTGGGCGGTGAAGATCTTGGCGTTTTCCAGCAGCAGGTCCTTGCGCTCCATGCCCGGGCCACGCGGACGTGCGCCAACCAGCAGGGCGATGTCGGCGTCCTTGAACGCGACTTCGGCATCATCGGTGCCGACCATGCCGGCCAGCAGCGGGAAGGCGCAGTCTTCCAGCTCCATCATCACGCCCTTCAGGGCGGCCTGGGCCTTGTCGACCGGCAGTTCCAGCAGCTGCAGGATGACCGGCTGGTCCTTGCCCAGCATTTCGCCGGAGGCGATGCGGAACAGCAGGGCATAACCGATCTGGCCGGCGGCGCCGGTCACGGCAACACGAACGGGTGCTTTCATGGGGGTTTCCTCTTGCTTGCAAGCGTTTGATGGGACGCCGCGGGCAGAGCCACGCAGGCCTGGCGGGCGGCGGGGAACAGGGAAACGGCCACGCGTGGGTGGCCGTTTCGAAGGGGGATCAGGCGGCGAGGTGCTTGTTCCACTCCGCGACGCGGTCGGCCTGGGCGGCCAGCACGGCGTCGACGTCGCCTTCCAGGGTAATCGAATGGATCACGTCGCCCTGCTTGACCGAATCGACGATCGCCTGGCCTTCCAGGACCTTGCCGAAGACGGTGTGGCGGCCGTCCAGCCAATCGGTCTTGATGTGGGTGATGAAGAACTGGCTGCCGTTGGTGTTCGGGCCGGCGTTGGCCATCGACAGCGAGCCGACCTCGTGCTTCACGCCATTCTTCTCGTCTTCGAACTTGTAGCCCGGGCCGCCGGTGCCACGACCCTGCGGGCAGCCGCCCTGGATCATGAAGTCGGCGATAACGCGGTGGAAGATCAGGCCGTCATAGAAGCCGTGCTTGACCAGGTTCACGAAGTTGGCCACGGTCAGCGGTGCCTTGTCGGCGAACAGCTCGACCTTGATCGGGCCCTGGGTGGTGTCGAAAGTGGCGATGAGGGACATGAAGATCCTTGATGCAAAGGGGAATGCGTCTAGCCACCTAGTTTACACCCGCCTCGTGTCGGCGGCGGCTTCGACCATTGGTGAAGCGCCCCGCTTCAGCCCCCGGACGGGGAGCCGCGCAGCCGGGTCCTGGCGGCCCCGGCCGGGGCGGCGGATGCCCAGCTGAATGGGCCCCGTGACAGGCGTGAAATCCACCTTTTCGCGAATCGTCAAGTTCGACGTATAATGTTGGACTTCTTTTTCCAAATCCGGCGCCGACTGGCCCCCTTTCGTATGTCCATCGAAAATCTTCGCAACATCGCCATCGTCGCCCACGTCGACCATGGCAAGACCACCCTGGTCGACCAGCTGCTGAAGCAGTCCGGCACCCTGTCCGAGCGTACCGTCCTCGCCGAGCGCGTGATGGACAGCAACGACCAGGAAAAGGAACGCGGCATTACCATCCTGGCCAAGAACACCGCCATCACCTGGGAAGACAAGAAGACCGGCATCAAGAACCGGATCAACATCGTCGACACCCCCGGCCACGCCGACTTCGGTGGTGAGGTCGAGCGCGTGCTGTCGATGGTCGACACCGTGCTGATCCTGGTCGATGCGATGGACGGCCCGATGCCGCAGACCCGCTTCGTCACCCAGAAGGCCTTCGCGATGGGCTTCAAGCCGATCGTCGTGGTCAACAAGATCGACCGTCCGGGCGCGCGTCCGGAATGGGTGATCGACCAGGTCTTCGACCTGTTCGACAAGCTCGGCGCCACCAATGAGCAGCTGGACTTCCCGATCGTCTACGCCTCGGCCCTGAACGGCTACGCCGGCTTGGAAGACACCGTGCGCGACGGCGACATGACCCCGCTGTACGAAGCGATCATGCAGCACGCCCCGCGTCCGGAAGTGGACCCGGACGGCCCGTTCCAGATGCGCATCAGCCAGCTGGACTACAACAACTTCGTGGGCGTGATCGGCATCGGCCGCATCCAGCGCGGCACCCTGAAGAAGAACATGCAGGTCGCCGTCATCGACCGTGAAGGCAAGAAGCGCAACGGCAAGGTCGCCCAGGTGCTGGGCTTCCTGGGCCTGGAGCGCATCGAGCAGGAGACGGCCGAGGCCGGTGACATCGTGGCCATCTCCGGCATTCCGGAGCTGACCATCTCCGACACCCTGTGCCACCCGGATACTCCCGAAGCCCTGCCGGCGCTGACCGTCGACGAGCCGACCATCTCGATGACCTTCCAGGTCAACAACTCGCCGTTCGCCGGCAACAAGGACCTGTCCGGTGGCAAGTTCCTGACCAGCCGCCAGATCAAGGACCGCCTGGACCGCGAGCAGGTCCACAACGTGGCACTGAAGGTCGAACAGCTGGAAGACGCCGACAAGTTCCTGGTCTCCGGCCGCGGCGAACTGCACCTGTCGGTGCTGATCGAGAACATGCGCCGTGAAGGCTACGAGCTGGCGGTGTCGCGCCCGGAAGTGATCATCAAGGAAATCGACGGCCAGATGATGGAGCCGATCGAGCAGCTGGTGGTGGACATCGAAGAAATCCACCAGGGCGGCGTGATGGAAAAGCTGGGTACCCGCAAGGGCCAGCTGAAGAACATGGAACCGGACGGCAAGGGCCGTGTGCGCCTGGAATACCAGATCCCGGCCCGTGGCCTGATCGGTTTCCAGAACGAGTTCAAGACCCTGACCCAGGGTTCGGGCCTGCTGTTCCACGTGTTCGACCATTACGGTCCGAAGGAACAGGGCGCGATCGCCAAGCGCATCAACGGCGTGATGATCGCCAATGCGCCGGGCGTCACTCCCGCCTACTCGCTGGGTCCGCTGCAGGAGCGCGGCAAGCTCTTCGCTGCCGAAGGCGACAACGTGTATGAAGGCCAGCTGGTCGGCATCCACTCCAAGGACAACGATCTGACCGTCAACGCGATCAAGACCAAGCCGCTGACCAACATGCGCGCTTCGGGCAAGGACGACGCGATCCAGCTGACCCCGGCGATCAAGTACTCGCTGGAACAGGCCCTGGACTTCATCGAAGACGACGAGCTGGTCGAGATCACCCCCAAGGAGATCCGTCTGCGCAAGAAGTTCCTGACCGAAAGCGACCGCAAGAAGGCTTCGCGCGGCGGCTGAGCCAGCACCCCGTGGACCAGAGCGGCTACAACCCGGATCCGCACCGGCATCCGGGCCTCCACGTCATCGCCCTGCTCGAAGCGAGCAAGGCGATGCTGGCGCTGTTGGCCGCCACCGGGCTGGAAGTGCTCGGACCGCAGCCGCTGCGGCACGGCATCATGGTCCTGATCCGGCGTTTCAGCCTGGATCCGGACCATGGCACCCTGCCCTCGCTGCTGCACATGATCAGCCCCGACGCGGTCCACCTGGCCGCGGCGGGGATGATCGGCTACGGCCTGCTGCACCTGGTCGAAGCCTGGGGCCTGTGGCGGGCCAAGGCCTGGGCCTCCTGGCTGGGCTGCCTGACCGCCTCCCTGTACCTGCCTTTTGACATCTTCGCGATCATCCGCCATCCCGGCTGGCCATCGTGGACGATCCTGGCGATCAACCTGATCGTGGTCTACGTCCTCGCCCGCGACCTGCGCAAGCGCCACCGCTGAGCACCGGCTACACTGGGGATTGGAGCCGACCAAGCCGCCCCATGCGCCCGTCCTTGCCGCCTCTGCTGACCTGCCTGCTTGCCGCGCTGCCTGCGCTGCTTTCGGCTGGCTGCAGCCCGGCCGCGTCCAGCGCGCATGCGGCCGAACCCGCGAGCCGCAACGTGCCGTTCCCGTACGCCGAAACCGATGTCACCGACCTGCAGGCGCGGATGAGCGCCGGTGAGCTGGACAGCACCACCCTGACCCAGGCCTACCTGCAGCGCATCGCCACCCTGGACCGCACCGGGCCGCGCCTGCGCGCGGTGATCGAGCTCAACCCGGATGCACTGAAGGAAGCCGCTGCGCGCGACCGCGAGCGCCGTGATGGACGCCTGCGCGGCCCGCTGCACGGCATTCCGGTACTGCTGAAGGACAACATCAACGCCGCCCCGATGGCCACCAGCGCCGGCTCGCTGGCCCTGCAGGGGTTCCGCCCGGACGACGCCTACCTGGTGCGCCGGCTGCGCGACGCCGGCGCGGTGGTGCTGGGCAAGACCAATCTCAGCGAGTGGGCCAATTTCCGCGGCAACGATTCGGTGTCCGGCTGGAGCGCACGCGGCGGCCAGACCCGCAATCCCTATCGCCTCAGCCACTCGCCCTGCGGCTCCAGCAGCGGCAGCGCGGTGGCGGTCGCCGCCAACCTGGCCAGCGTGGCGATCGGCACCGAAACCGACGGCAGCATCGTCTGCCCTGCGGCGGTCAATGGCATCGTCGGCCTCAAGCCGACCGTCGGCCTGGTCAGCCGCGAGGGCATCATCCCGATTTCCTTCAGCCAGGACACCGCAGGACCGATGACCCGCAGCGTCGCCGACGCTGCAGCCGTGCTGACCGCTATCGCCGGCCGCGACGATGCCGACCCGGCCACGGCGACCATGCCTGGCCGCGCGGTGTACGACTACACCGCGCGCCTGGACCCGCAGGGCCTGCGTGGCAAGCGCATCGGCCTGCTGCAGACACCGCTGCTGAAATACCGCGGCATGCCGCCGCTGATCGAACAGGCGGCCACCGAGCTGCGTCGGGCGGGTGCCTTCGTGGTGCCGGTGGAGCTGCCCAACCAGGGCGCCTGGGCCGAGGCGGAACGCACGGTGCTGCTGTACGAATTCAAGGCCGGGCTGGAGCGCTACTTCAGCACCCATCGCGCGCCACTACGCAGCCTGGCCGACCTGATCGCCTTCAACCAGGCGCACAGCAAGCAGGAGCTGGGCCTCTTCGGCCAGGAACTGCTGGTGGCGGCCGACGCTACCGCCGGCCTGGCCGACCCCGCCTATATCCGTGCACGCAGCAATGCGCGCCGGCTGGCCGGCGCGGAAGGCATCGACGCCGCCCTCGCCGCCCACCAGCTCGATGCCCTGGTGGCGCCGACCACCGGTGTGGCGTGGCCGATCCGCAGCGAAGGCGACGACTTCCCCGGCGAGAGCTACAGCGCCGCCGCCGTCGCCGGCTATCCCAGCCTCAGCGTGCCGATGGGCCAGATCAATGGCCTGCCGGTCGGCCTGCTGTTCATGGGCACCGCCTGGAGCGAACCGAAGCTGATCGAAATGGCCTACGCCTACGAACAGCGCACCCGCGCGCGACGCCCGCCGCACTTCGACACCGACACCCTGATCGACGCCGGCGAGCCGTGATCGTGTTTCTGTAGAGCCGAGCCCACGCCCGGCTTCAACGGAAAATCGAAAGCAGCCGAGCATGGCTCGGCTCTACAGCGGCTGGTCGGGCTCCACCGGCACGATCGCCGCCTCACCGTCTTCAGCCCCCGGCGAACGCACATCCGCAGTGCGCGCACGTGGACCGCGCGGCATGTCCAGTTCGTCTGCATGCTGCAGCCGCGCACGCACCTGCGGCAGCGACTGCGGATGCTCGCGCGCGAGGAAATCGAGCATGCGTTCGCGCACCAGGCAGCGCAGATCGAAGGCATCACCGGAGCTGCGCGCACTGACCAGCAGGCGCACCTGGATCGCGCGCTCGCTGGTCTCGATCACCTGGGTCACGCAGACCCGGCCATCCCACAGCGCTTCACCGCGGCAGATGCGTTCCAGCTCGGCACGGATCGCTGCCACCGGGGCACGATAGTCCAGCCACAGGAACGCGGTGCCGAGCAGGTCGGCGCTGCGCCGCGTCCAGTTCTGGAAGGGGTTCTCGATGAACCAGGTCAGCGGCACCACCATTCGCCGCTCATCCCAGATGCGCACCACCACATAGCTGCTGCCGATCTCCTCGATGCGCCCCCACTCGCCTTCGACGATCACCACATCATCCAGCCGGATCGGCTGCGTCACTGCGATCTGCAGGCCGGCGATCAGATTGCCGAACACGGGCTTTGCGGCGATACCGGCCACCAGGCCGATCAGGCCCGCCGAGGCCAGAAGCGCGGTGCCGATCTTCTGCACCATCGGGAAGGTCAGCAGCACCAGCGATGCGCCCAGCACGATGATGCCGCCCATCAGCACGCGGCTGAGCACCCGCGTCTGGGTCTGGATGCGGCGCGCCTCCAGGTTGTCGGAGACATCGATGGGATGGCTGCGCAGGATGGCACGTTCGCCCGCCGCCACCGCCCGCACCAGCAGCCAGATGAAGCACGCGGTCAGCGCGATATGCAGCACCCGTTGCAGGTTGCCCAGAACGGGATCCTGCAGCGGCGTGGCCTGCAATGCAGGGATCAACAGCAGCAGCGGCCATGCGGTGGCCATCGGCAGCCCGAGCACACGCCCGATACGCGCGCGCCGACGATCGCGCCCCTTCAGCCGATGGTAGATCCACAGGATCAGCCACGCGCCGATGCCGCCCACCACTACGGCCAATCCCAACGGCCATGCGTATGCCTGTGCGCTTTGCCAGTGCACCGTTGCCACCTCCACTCGAACAGCCAAGTGGACAGACTCGCGCATGGCGCATGAGCGCCACGTCAGTCGTTCGTAAGCAGGGTGTTGGTCGGCAGGGCTTGCAGCCCTGCACCTGCGGTAGTGCCGGCCGCTGGCCGGCAACCTCAACAGCAACAGCCGAAGCAGAAGCGGGCTTCCTGTGGGATGGCGGAGTGGGGCCGGTTGCGGGAGACGCCGTGAATCCCGCTCCGCGGTCCGGCCCAGCCGCTGGCGGCTGTGCGTTCGGGCGCTTGCGAAGCAGAGCTTCGCAAGCAAAGCGCCCTCCCCCATGTAGGCTCCGGTCGCCGCTTGCTCATGTGCGCTTTCCTGCGCACACGGCAAGACCGGGGTTGGGCGTCCTGCCCAACCCGCCCGAGGCATGCCGCGGGCCCATGCGGCTCACGCCCCGTAACCGGATCTGTCGGGACCTGCTGCTGATGGTGGGTGCCGACCGTTGGTCGGCACGGGGTCGCAGCCCATTTTGAATACTGTTATCTGACAGAAAAATCGTGTCGACCAACGGTCGACACCTACCAACAGCCGCGCATGCCAATCGCCGCAGTTACCAGTAGCAACTGTCTTGTCAGGGGCAGCCGAGGGCCACCTCGGCGTCCCGCTTACGGGCGTTGAGGATCACCAGCATTTTGCGCATGACCGCCACGAGCGCCACCTTGCTCGCTTTGCCCTTGGCCT
>NZ_JBMRGI010000040.1:0-9441 GCF_049384345.1 Stenotrophomonas sp. CASM110 | reverse complement strand
GCGAGGCGACACCGTGCGCGCCGATGGCGAGCTGGTTGGCCTGGCGTGCGTGCTCGGCGTTCTGGCGCACGGTGGAGGTCAGTTCCTCCATCGAGGCGGCGGTTTCTTCCAGGTTGGCGGCCTGCTGTTCGGTGCGGCGCGACAGGTCGCTGTTGCCGGAGGCGATTTCACCGGCAGCGGAGCTGATCGCGCGGCTGGACTGCTTGATGCGGGTGACGATCTCGCTCAGCTGCGCGGCGGTGGCGTTGGCGTCGTCGCGCATGCGGGCGAACACGCCCTGGTAATCGCCGTGCATGCGCACGGTCAGGTCGCCCTGCGACAGCGCGGCCAGCAGGCCGGAGATCTGCTCGATGCTGCCGGCATTGGCGTCCAGCAGGCCGTTGATCTGCTGGGCCAGCTGCAGGAAGAAGCCTTCCTTGTCGCTGGCATCGATGCGGCCGGACAGGTCGCCAGCGGCGGCCTGGGCGATCACGCGGGCCACTTCGGCTTCGACCTGCGCTTCCTGGGTACGGTCGCGCCATTCCACCACGTAGCCGACGGTGTCGCCGCCTTCATTGCGGATGGTCGAGACCACCTGGGCGAACTGGGCATCGCCGTACTGCATCGGGCGACGGGCGACGCCGTGTGCCTTCAGGTTGCCCAGCAGGGTCTGGTCCATCTCGCCGCGGTGTTCGAGCACGGTGACCGGCTTGCCGATCAGCGAAGCCTGCGCATCGAAGTCCGGCAGGTCGCGGCGCAGTTCGTCCTGGTACTGGCTCAGGGTCTGCTGCAGGGCGCGGTTGCTGTAGACGATGGTGTTGCTGGTGTCGGTCAGGTAGACGCCGGTCGAGCTGTAGTCCAGCGCGGTACGGATGCGCAGGTTCTCGCGGGCGATGGCCTGGTCGGTCTCGATGCGCTCGCGCAGGTCGCGCTGCATGCGCTGCATGGCCTGCATCAGTTCGCCCACTTCATCCTGGCGGCTGACGTCGATGTGGCCATCGAGCTTGCCGCCGGCCACGTCGTTGGCCACCGAGACGGCGCCACGCACGCTGCCGACCAGGGCGCGGGCAAACAGCCACACCAGCACCAGGCCGAGCGCGGCGCCGCCCAGCAGGGCGATCACGGTCAGCACGGCCGAGGCGGAGTAGGTGGATGCGGCCTCATCGCGCGAGGCGCGGGCGAGGCGGTTGTCTTCGGCGATCAGCGCCTCCAGCGCGGAGGCGGCCTTGCGGTGCTTGGTGCGAGTTTCGCCGACGAAGGTATCGATGGCGTCGTCCGGCAGGTCCAGCTCCAGCATCTCGGTGACGCTGTCATAGGATGCCAGGGCGTCCTTCCATTCCTTGGCGAAGGCGTCGAACAGCTTCTTCTGCTGCGGGTTGTCGACCAGCTTCGGATACTCCTTGATCGACTTGTCCATGCTGGCGCGCAGGTCTACACCCTGCTTGCGCGCATCGGACTTGACGTCATCGCTGGCGCGGATCAGCTGCTGGTAGGCGGCATTGCGGTACTCGCCCAGCATGCCGCGCATCTCGCCGGCCATGCGGATGCTCTCCATGCGCGAACCGGCCAGCTCGGTGGTCACGTTGTTCAGCGAATGCAGGCCGCGATAGGCGACGATGCCCTGCAGCAGCATCACCAGCAGGAGGACGCCGAAGGTCAGCAGCAGTTTCGGCATCAGTTTCAGGTTGTTGATCCACGGCATGGGCGTTGCGAGCTCCTAAGGCAGACGCGCCCGGGCATCGGGCCCGGTTGCAGCAGAAACCACGCCAGGACCAGGCCCGGCGTGGTCCGACGAACGGCGGATTACTTGATGTTGGCCAGCTTCAGCCCGGCCGGCGAGCTGACTTCGATTTCCGCACGCGAGGCGTCGCGCTGGATCTTGCCGATCACGCACACGGTCTTGCCTTCCAGGGTTTCCAGCGGGAAGGAGAACTTGCCGCGGTTCTCGCCGGCGATACGCGCCGAGAAGGTGTGGCGCGGGAAGGCGCCGCCCATGTACAGGAAGGTCGGCTGGCCTTCGGAGCCTTCTGCGTAACGGGCCTTTTCGACCTTGCCACAGACCATGCCGTCCTTGCCGACCGAACGCGGCGCCATTTCCGGCGGGATCATGTCGGCCGACTGGGCGAAAGCGGAGGCGGCGGTGGTGGCCAGGACAGCGGCCGAGACGAACGCAAACAGGGACTTCATCGAGGGTATCTCCGGGGATGGTAACGATCGGGCCGGTCCTGCGCGCTCCTGCGCGACCGGCTTCTGTCCCCCTATCGGCACCGCCGAAGGGAACTGAAGGGTTTTGTGACTGGAACGTGAAGCAGTTCCGGTTGCTCAGGCAGCGACGTCTTCGGCGAGGTTGGCCTGGCCCATGTCGGCGCTGTCGAGCAGGGTCTCGATGTCCAGCAGGATCAGCATGCGATCGTCGTGGGTACCGATGCCGGAGATGAAGCGGGTGTCGACGGCGGCGCCGAATTCCGGGGTCGGGCGGATCTGCTCGGCCGACAGCGGGATCACGTCGGAGACGCTGTCGACGACGATGCCGACCACGCGGTCTTCCACGTTCAGCACGATCATCACGGTGAAGGCATCGTAGCGGGCGTTGTCCAGGCGCAGCTTCAGGCGCAGGTCGATGACCGGGACGATGGTGCCGCGCAGGTTGATCACGCCCTTGATGTAGTCCGGGGCGTCCGGCACGCGGGTGACGGCGTCGTAGCCGCGGATTTCCTGCACCTTGAGGATGTCCACGCCGTAGTGCTCATCACCAAGGGTGAAGCTGAGAAATTCGCCACCGGCGCTGGCGGCGGAGCTGGTCTTGTCGTTCATCGAGGGGTCCTGGTTCTGCCGGAAGTCCCGGTGTCAGGCTCGATATCGGCCCCGCCGGGGGGGACTTTAGGTGCCGGGCAGTGCCGTGGATGGGGTCAGATCCCTTTTCAGGGAAAAGGGATCTGACCCCGGCACGCGTTCCAGGGTTGCCGGCCGGCGGCCGGCACTACCGGTCGGACGGCCTCAGAGCTCGCCGTTGCGGCGGGCCTTGCGCTGGCGGTCGATGCGGAAGATGTAGCGCTGGATGGCGCTGTCGGCGCCGCGTGGCAGGCATTCAAAGCGCATTCCCACGCGCTTGACCTCGATGCCATTGGGCTGACGCTGCGGCAGCAGGTTGCAGACCACCAGTTCGATATCCAGGTCGGGGCCGTCCGGCAGCGACAGCCGCGCCGGATAGCGCTTCTGCAGACCAAAAACCGCGCAGTCATTGGGCACCACCACGGCCAGGCCGCCACCGCTGATGTCCACTACGCGCATCGACAGGGCTTCGGCGCGCGCTTCGCCAGGCGGCAGCAGCAGGTGGGGCGAGTCGGTGACCGGCGTCTCCAGCCGGTACAGCTCGCGGCGCTGCAGGTGCACCAGTTCGTCAGGCAGCGGCGCACGGAAGGCCACATGGCCGTCGTTGTCCACGCGCTGCAGTTCGTGCAGCCGGAACCGTACCAGCACGCGTTCGAGCTGGGCGAAGCAC
Source organism: Stenotrophomonas sp. CASM110 (assembly GCF_049384345.1). Lineage (NCBI taxonomy): Bacteria > Pseudomonadati > Pseudomonadota > Gammaproteobacteria > Lysobacterales > Lysobacteraceae > Stenotrophomonas > Stenotrophomonas sp. CASM110. The sequence continues at coordinate 5,960 of NZ_JBMRGI010000040.1, read as the reverse complement.
AGCAGGTGATCGGCCTGCTCGGCGGCGCGGTTGGAGGCTTCCTGTGGGCTGCCATCGAGCAGCAGGAAGTCCTCGTCTTCGTCGAGGTCGAGCAGGGCGGTCGGGAAGGAACGGTCGCGGCCGTCGATATGGGCGTTGATCAGCGATCGCTGGTCGATCAGCGAGCGCAGCAGCTGGCGCAGCTGGCGCGGGTTGCGGACCAGGAATCGTTCGTCCGCGGCATCAGCCGCGTGGACATCATGCACTGCAGTGTCGTTGCCGTCGGACATGGAATCTACGGTCAGGGGCGGGCGCCAGCACGCATTGGCGCGAGGCTCGATGGGGATATCGGCTCCTGCACCGGATTATGAAGTGGGATTTGCATCACTTTCCACGCGTAAGGGGTCAGATCCCTTTCCCACAGGAAAGGGATCTGACCCCGTGCTTCTGTCAGAATTCCTGCCAGTCGCCGTCCGTGGCCAGCGCCGGCTGGGCCGTTGCCGTGCGCAGCGCACGTGCCGGGGCCGGCTTTGCCGCAGGCGCGGCGGCTGCGACCTGTCGCGGTACCGGTGCGGCCAGCGGGCGTGCCGGGATGGCCATCGTGCCCTGCGATGCCAGCCGGAAGCGGGCCACGGCTTCACCCAGCTGCACGGCCTGGTCTTCCATCGCGCGTGCCGCAGCAGTGGCTTCTTCCACCAGCGCAGCATTCTGCTGGGTGGTTTCGTCCATCTGCACCACGGTCTGGTTGACCTGCTCGATGCCCGCCGACTGTTCCTGCGAGGCCGCGGAGATCTCGGCCATGATGTCGGTCACGCGCTGCACCGAGGCGACGATCTCGCCCATGGTGCTGCCGGCCTGGTGGACCAGGCTGGAGCCTTCGGCAACCTTGCCGACCGAGTCGTCGATCAGGCCCTTGATCTCCTTGGCGGCGGCGGCCGAGCGCTGGGCAAGGGTGCGCACTTCGCTGGCGACCACGGCGAAGCCGCGGCCCTGTTCGCCGGCACGGGCGGCTTCCACTGCGGCATTCAGCGCCAGGATGTTGGTCTGGAAGGCAATGCCGTCGATGACCGAGATGATCTCGGCGATCTTCTTCGACGAGGCTTCGATGGCCGACATGGTGGTGACCACCTGGCCGACCACGTCACCGCCCTGCGAGGCGACACCGTGCGCACCGATGGCGAGCTGGTTGGCCTGGCGTGCGTGCTCGGCGTTCTGGCGCACGGTGGAGGTCAGTTCCTCCATCGAGGCGGCGGTTTCTTCCAGGTTGGCGGCCTGCTGCTCGGTGCGGCGCGACAGGTCGCTGTTGCCGGAGGCGATCTCGCCGGCGGCCAGGGTGATGCTGGAGGCGCTGGCCTGGATCTGGCCGACGATCTGGGTCAGCTGTGCGACGGTGGTGTTGGCATCATCCCGCATGCGCGCGAACACGCCATTGAACTGGCCTTCCATGCGCGCGGTCAGGTCGCCGGCGGCGATCGACTGCAGCAGCTGCGAGAGCTGGCCGAGGTTGCCGTCGGCCACCTGCATCATGGTGTTGAGATGCTCGATCATCAGCTTGAAGTCATGCTGGAAACGCTGTGCGTCGCCACGCTGGCTGAAGTCACCGGCAGCGGCCGCCGCGGCCAGCTGCTGGATCTGCGAATTGATCGCCAGCAGGCTGGCCTTGGCCGCGTCCATCGATTCGTGCAGGATCGCGCGGCTGCCGGGCAGGCGGCGTGCATCCGGGGTGAGATTGCCGATGGCGTACTGGTTGAGCACGTCGATGGCATCGCGGATCGCATCCAGGTGCTCGAAGATCACCGTATTGATGCCGCCGGCCAGCTGGCCATAGACACCCGGGAAATCTTCCGGAATGCGATGGCTGATGTCCGGTCCCGCGTGCATCTGTGCCATCAGCTGGGTCTGCTCGCTGAAGCGGCGGAGCATTGCGGTCATCTCGGTCGTGGCGGCCAGCATCCTGCCGGCTTCGTCCTTGCTGGTGGCCTGGGTGCTGACGCTGAGGTCGCCGCGGGCAACCGCCTGGATGGCATGCACGGCCTTGCCCAGCGGGCCGGTCACTGCACGCGAGATGACGATGGCCAGCGCGGCGGCCACCAGCGACAGCAGCACGATGCAGCCGATGATGGCGATCATGCTGGTGCGATGGGTGGCGTTGGCGTCGGCGATCTTGCCGTCCATCTGCCCGGCGATGTGGGTGCCCAGTGCCTTCATCGCAGCGAACAGGTCGCGGCGCGCCGGGCGTGACTGCTCATCGGAGATCTGCTGGGCCTGCGCGCCATCACCGGCGGCCACGGCGTCGCGCATCGCCTTGTTGGCGGCGAAGTAGCGATCCAGCTGGGTGCTGGCGGCGCGATACAGTTCGCGCTCCTTGTCCAGCGCCGGCAGCGCCGCGTACGCCGCCAGTTCGTCATGTACGGTCTTGGCGGTGTCGTCCATGCGCTTGTTGTAGTCGGCGACCTTCTCCGGCTGGTCGAGCATGCTCAGCTGGGCCAGTTCGTAGGTGCGGAACTCACCGAGCTGCGAGCGCGCCTCGCCCAGGTGCTGGACCGAGGGGATATCGTTGCCGGCCATCTCGCGCAGCTGCGCGTTGGCTTCGCTCAGTCGCAGCAGGGCGAACGCGCCGAGGACCAGGGTCATCAGGGTGGTAAGGGTGAACCCCACGGCCAGCTTGCGGGCGATGGGCAGATCTTGGAACCACTTCATGCAGGGTGCTCCAGGTGGGCAGAGTGCCGGCGTCTGTGCGCCGGTTTGGGGGTGGTTGCAGAGCGAACGGTGGTGCCCGGTGGGGTTCGGTGACGGCCGTCAAAGCGAAATAGCGGCGCAGTCCGGATGGACTTTATGGACGCATGTCACATTCGGTGGCGTAGGGATGACGGCGCGGAAGTGGCGCAGCGGCGGGGCTTTCGCTTGCATGGCGTAGTTGCGCGCGAAACCATCGCGTCGACGGAGTTCACAGAACGGATGGGGTCAGATCCCTTTTCCCCGAAAGGGCATCCGGCCCCGGCCGGAATGGGGCGCGCAAACAAAAACCGCCGCCCCGAAGGGCGGCGGTCCAGTACACGCATGCAGTGTGGATCAGGCGGCCTGCGGCATCCGCAGTGAACGCACCAGCCCGCCGATGTCGACGATCAATGCGACGCGGCCGTCGCCGAGAATGGTCGCACCGGACACCCCGCCGATGCGGCGGTAGTTGTTCTCGATGTTCTTCACCACCACCTGCTGCTGGCCGACCAGTTCGTCCACTTCCAGGGCGATCTTCTGGCCATCGCCTTCGACCACCACCACCAGCGATTCGCTGCCGGGTGCACGGTTGCCGTAGCCGTAGTACTCGCTCAGCGACAGGATCGGCAGGTATTCACCGCGCACGCGCAGCACGCGGCCTTCGCCGGCCATACTGCGGATGTCCTCGGCTTGCGGCTGCAACGCCTCAAGCACATAGGCCAACGGCAGGATCAGGGTCTCACCGGCTACCGCCACGGTCATGCCATCGAGGATGGCCAGGGTGAGCGGCAGGCGGATCAGCGTGCGGGTGCCAGCGCCGAGGCTGCTTTCAATCTGCACCTCGCCCCCCAACGCCTGGATGTTGCGGCGGACCACGTCCATGCCGACGCCACGACCGGACAGGTCAGTGACCGCATCGGCCGTGGAGAAGCCGGGCTGGAAGATCAGGTCCCAGACCTGCGAATCGGTCGGGTTGTCCGGCACCGCCAGGCCGCGCTCGGTGGCCTTGGCCAGGATCTTGGCGCGGTCCAGGCCGCGACCGTCGTCGCTGACTTCGATGACGATGTGGCCGCCCTGGTGCGAGGCCGCCAGGGTGATCGTGCCGGTTTCGTCCTTGCCTGCACCGCGGCGCACGTCGGGCATTTCCAGGCCGTGGTCGATCGAGTTGCGCACCAGGTGCACCAGCGGATCGGCGATCTTCTCGATCAGGCCCTTGTCCAGCTCGGTACCTTCGCCGACGGTGCGCAGCCGCACCTGCTTGCCGAGGCGGCTGGACAGGTCGCGGACCAGGCGCGGGAAGCGACGGAACACCGCATCGACCGGCAGCATGCGCACGCCGATCACCGCTTCCTGCAGGTCGCGGGTGTTGCGTTCAAGCTGGTCCAGGCCAGCGAACAGGCTCTCGGCGTGAACCGGGTCCAGCGCATGCGAGACCTGCTTGAGCATGGCCTGGGTGATGACCAGTTCGCCGACCAGGTTGATCAGCGCGTCGACCTTGTCGACGCTGACGCGGATGGAGGTTTCCGCTTCCTGGCTGGCGCCACCGCTGGCGGCAGGCGCGGCGGGTGCCGACGGCGACGCTGCCGCCGGAGCGGGAGCAGCCGCGGCCGGCGCCTGAGTGGCCAGGCTCGGCGGTGCGGCCGGACGGATGTCCAGCTCGCAGTCGTCCAGTACCCACGCGAAGGTGTCTTCGATCTTGCTGCGCGGCACCTTGCCGACCAGACCCAAGTCCCACGCCAAGTGGGCTTCGAGCGGATCGAGCTGCGCGAAGCCCGGCAGGCGGTCCATGCGCGCGGCGACCTGCAGCGAACCGAGGTGTTCCAGTTCGCGGATGATGCGCAGCGGGTCGTTGCCGCTCATGAACAGCGACGGCGCCGGGGTGAAGCCGATCTGCCAGGCTTCCGGCGTATCGTCCACCTTGGCTGCGGCGGCCGCCGGGGCGCTCGCTGCGGCCTGGCCGGACAGAACCGCTTCCAGGCGTGCCTTCACCGCAGCGACGGCAGCCGGATCGGCAGCCTGGCCATGTTCGGCTTCGCGCAGCAGGGCGCGCAGCACGTCCACCGAAGACAGCATGGCGTCGACGGCGTGGCCTTCCAGTGCCCGCTTGCCGGCGCGCAGCTCATCGAGCAGCGTTTCCAGCACGTGGGTCAGGCCGGCGATCGCGTCGAAGCCGAAGGTGCCGGCGCCGCCCTTGATCGAATGGGCAGCGCGGAACACCGAATTGATGATCTCCGCGTCCTGCTGCCCCGATTCCAGGGCCAGCAGGCCAGCCTCCATCGCGTCGAGGCCTTCGCGGCTCTCCTCGAAGAAGGTGGCGTGGAAGCGTTGCAGGTCCATGCTCATGGCAGTGGTGGTCCGGAAGCGAAGAGGGGGAGCGGTGCCGGGCGATCAGCCCAGCACTTTCTGCACGGTGGCGACCAGCTGTTCGGGATTGAACGGCTTGACCAGCCAACCCGTGGCGCCAGCGGCCTTGCCTTCGGACTTCTTGTCGGCGGCAGATTCGGTGGTCAGCATCAGCAGCGGGGTGAACTTGTAGTCCGGCAGCTGGCGCAGTTCGCGGATCAGCGCGATGCCATCCATGTTCGGCATGTTGACGTCGGTAACCACCGCATTGAAGCGCTGGCCCTTGGCGCGACCGAGCGCGACCGCGCCGTCTTCAGCTTCTTCGACGGCAAAACCGGCCGAGGTGAGGGCGAAGGACACCATCTGGCGCATCGACGCCGAATCGTCCACCACCAAGATACGTGCGCTCATGCAGCGTTCTCCACAGATTTCAGGTTGTCATGGGTTACGTCCAGGCCGAGGGCCTGGGTGACGCCCAGCAGGCGCGCGGCGTCACGGAAGGTTGCAGTGCAACCGTGGAAGCCGGTGCCCAGGCCTGCCTCGCGGCGGGCCTGCACGAACGCACACAGCACCTGCACGGCGGCCGTGTGGATGCGGGCGACCTGGCTGGCATCCAGGGTCAGCTCGCCTGCCTGCTCCACCAGGGGGGCAAGGCGGTTCTTGAGCTCGGTAGTGCTCTCGATGCCGAGATCCCCACCCAGTTCGACAGTGCTCATCGTTGCTCCGGACAAACGGTTCCGTGATCCATAACGGCACCCCGGTGGGGTTCTTTAGAAGAATCGACGCGGTGCGTCGATGCGGTCGCTGTTGAAAAGGGGACGGAGGGGATTAAGTCGCAAGCGACCTGGCTCTGCCGCAGCCCCCTCGGCAACGGCGACCGCGCAGTGGGGACGCAAGGTGTTGATCCAACGGATCAACAC
>NZ_JBMRGI010000039.1:0-10344 GCF_049384345.1 Stenotrophomonas sp. CASM110 | reverse complement strand
TCCATGGTGCTCGATGGCGCCTTGCTCGCGTGCGCTGTCCTGCGCACTCGGCAAGACCAGGCTTGGGCTCCTGCCCAACCCGTCGGGCGCATGCGCCCAACCCATCGCGCCAACGGGTCCTGCCCTGGGTGACCCCACCCAACTCTGGACGGTTTCCCGCCAGCTGCGGCAACAACCGACCAGCGCTTCGCCGCATCCGCACGCACCATGAAACTGTCAGGAGGGGGCAGGCCGCCCTCTCCAGGACCGTTGGCGCGATGGGTTGGGCGCATGCGCCCGACGGGTTGGGCAGGAGCCCAAGCCTGGTCTTGCCGAGTGCGCAGGACAGCGCACGCGAGCAAGGCGCCATCGAGCACCATGGATGGGCTCTTGCGTGTCCTGGAGAGGGCGGCCTGCCCCCTCACACTCTGGACAAGCAGGCGCCAACGGAACGCAACCGAAGCCAGTCGCCGTCAGCCTTCCATCTGCTCCAGCTCCTTGCCCTTGGTCTCGCGTACGTAGCGGACCACGAAGACGATCGAGAGGATGGCCGCCACCGCGTAGATGCCATAGGCGCCGGCCAGGCCGATGCCGGCCAGCAGCATCGGGAAGGTCACGGTGATCGCGAAGTTCGAGGTCCATTGCGCCGCACCCGCCACCGCCAGCGCCGGGCCGCGGATCTGGTTGGGGAACATCTCGCCCAACATCACCCACATCACCGGGCCCCAGGACATGTTGAAGAACACCACGTAGACATTGGCGGCGACCAGCGCCAGCCGTCCCATGCCATCGGACAGCTGCAGGCGCCCGCCGGCCAGGCTGCCGCTGGCAAACGCCACCACCATCAGCACCAGCGCCACCGACATGCCGACCGAGCCGACCCACAGCAGCGGCTTGCGCCCGATGCGGTCGATCAGCAGCACGGTGAGCAGGCAGGCGCCGATGCTCAGCGCGCCGGACAGCACATTGATCAGCAGTGCGTCGCTTTCAGAGAAGCCCACCGCCTGCCACAGCACCGCGCCGTAGTAGAACACCACGTTGATGCCGACCAGCTGCTGGAACATGGCCAGGCCGATGCCCACCCAGAGGATCGGGCGCAGCCTGCCGGTAGCCCTGCTGCGCAGGTCGCCGAAGCGCGGCTTGTGCTGGTCCTGTGCCAGGCTGGCTTCGATCTCGGCCTGCTTGGCCCGGGCAGCGGCCTCGCCGTACAGTCGCGACAACACCACACTCGCCTGCCCCTGGCGGCCCTTCAGCACCAGGAAGCGCGGGCTTTCCGGAATCACCAGCAGCAACAGCAGGAACAGCGCGGAGGGCAGCGCCTGCATCCAGAACATCCATCGCCAGGCTTCGTGGCCCAGCCACAGCGGCTCGGTCGAGGCGCCGGCGGCGCGGGCCAGCAGGTAATTGCTGAGGAAGGCCGCGAACAAACCGCAGATGATGGCCATCTGCTGCACCGTGGCCAGCCGGCCGCGATAGCGCGCCGAGGCGACTTCGGCGATGTAGGCCGGTGACATCACGCTGGCCGCCCCCACCGCAAAGCCGCCCAGCACGCGGGCCGCGATGAACAGCCAGGACGCGTGAGCCGCCCCGGCGCCCAGCGCCGAGACCAGGAACATCAGCGCGGACACGATCAGGACACCACGGCGCCCCAGGCGGTCGCCCAACCAACCGGCCAGGAATGCACCGATCGCGCAGCCCAGCAGCATCGAGGCAACTTCGAAACCCAGCGCCGCCTCGCTGGAGTTGAAGGCCTGGCGCAGGCCATCGACCGTGCCGTTGATGACACCACTGTCGAAGCCGAACAGGAAGCCACCAAGCGTGGCCACGCAACTGATCAGGACGATGAACGCCGTGTTTTCACCACCGTGGGAGGCGGTGCGGGACGGGGCCTGGGACATGGACGATCCTGCTGGGAAGGGAGCCCGGCCACCAGGACCGGTTGTCGCGCAGCCTCGCACACGCCCTGCCGTGCCGCCAATGGCCGCGCCTGCCAGACGCCCGTTTTCCGTCCCATCCCGACACCGGGGGCCAACCTGTTCTAGAATTGGCGGGTTCAGGAATCGATCCACCCCCAGCCCATGCCCTTTGTCGTCACCGAAAACTGCATCAAGTGCAAACACACCGATTGCGTGGAAGTGTGCCCCGTGGATTGCTTCCACGAAGGCCCGAACTTCCTGGTGATCGACCCGGATGAGTGCATCGACTGCACCCTCTGCGAGCCGGAGTGCCCGGTCAACGCGATTTTCCCCGAGGACGACGTCCCCGCCGGCCAGGAAGGCTTCGTTGCCCTCAACGCCGAGCTGGCGAAGGAGTGGCCGGTGCTGACCGTGCGCAAGGACCCGCCCGCCGACGCCGGCGAATGGGACGGCAAGCCGGACAAGCTGAAGCTGCTGGAGCGCTGAGAAGCGCCCGCGGCGGCAACAGAAAAGGGCGCCCATGGCGCCCTTTTCTGTTCTCGGTAGGTGCCAACCTTGGTTGGCACAAAAGCGCCGACCAAGGTCGGCCTCTACCAAGGCACGTCTTCCGGTAGGTGCCAACCTTGGTTGGCACGGAAGCGCCGACCAAGGTCGGCCTCTACCAGGGCGGCCCTTACTGAGCCAGCTTCGCCTTCAGCGCGGCGATCAGCTTCACCGGCGCTTCGGCGGTGGCCGGCAGGCCACGCGGGTCGACCGCGGAGATGTAGGCACCTGCATCAACCGCCACCACGCGGACCAGGAAGTTGCTGCCTTCGTAGGCCACGTCGTACGAGCCCAGCAGCTGCGCGCGGCTGGCGATGGTCACGCCTTCCACGCCTTCCAGCGCGGTACCGACCTTGGCGAAGGCTTCATCCTTGCCACCGGCAATGGTGAAACCGGTGTTGCCCACCGCCGGGGCTGCGGCGACCGGCGCCGCCGGCTTGGTGGCCGAGGCCAGTGTCGGCACCTTGTTGTCGGTGGTGGCGTTGGGCAGGTTCAGGTCCGGCGGTACTTCCAGCGGGCGCATTTCCGGGGCCAGGGCGTAGTCGCCCTTGACGCCACGCTTGAAGCAGCCGGTGGTGCCGGCCGCAACCGCTACAGCAAGCAGGGCGTAGGACAGCACGCGGACAGTGGAAACGGATTGACGCATGTGAATCTCCTGGGTCAGACCAAGACGGAAGGTCAGTGGCTGGAAAGGGCTTCGAGGGCGGCGATGTCGCCGGCAAGGTGGTCGGCCGCGGGATGATGTGCTGCCGACAGCGGCAGCAGCGGCAGGCGCAGGTCATGGCCGATGCCGATGCGGCGCAGCAGCGCCTTGACCGGGATCGGGTTGGGTTCGACGCCACAGAAATCATGGAATGGATGCAGGCGCGCGTCCCACGACTCGGTGGCTTCGTGGTCGTGCGCGGCAGCCAGCTCGCACATCCGGCGATACGCGCCCGGAAGCACGTTGGAACCGACCGAGATCAGGCCATCGATGCCGGCCCGGATCGAACGCGCGGCGGTGCCGTCGTCGCCACTGAGCACGGCGAACTTCGGGCTGCGCAGCGCCAGCAGCGCCTGCACCCGGCCGGTGTCACCCACCGCTTCCTTGATGCCGACGATATTGGGGTGGCTGGCCAGCTCGGCCACGGTCTCCGGCTGCATGTCGCAGCCGGTACGGCCGGGCACGTTGTACAGCACGACCGGCAGCCCGCCCTGGTCGGCCACCGCGCGATAGTGCGCGATCAGGCCAGCCTGGGTCGGCCGCACGTACGGCGGGGTGACCACCAGTGCGTGGCTGGCGCCAAGGGCGGCGGCACGGCGGGTCTGTTCGATGGTCTTGGCGGTGCCCGACAGGCCGGTGCCGGCCATGACCGGGATGCGGCCGCCGATGCGTTCGACGGCGCTGGCCAGCAGCTGGTCGTACTCGGCATCGGTCAGGGTCGCCGCTTCGCCGGTCGAGCCAGCCACGACAACGCCATGGACGCCACCCTCCAGTTGCAGGTGCAGCAGGCGCTGCCAACCATCGGGATCGAGGGCGCCGTCGGCCCGGAACGGGGTCGCCAGCGCGGTGATGAGGCCGGAAAGGGACAAGGACGTGCTGCTCTTGGCTGGGAAGGGAAACGCCCGCCACGAAAGGCTGGGGGCGGCCTGAATGTTACTTGCGGCGCGAAAGCACGGGCAAGTATGCTGGACACCGGTGGATCCCCGCCTCTGGCGGGCATTCAGACTCACGCATGCATTACCCGGAATCGCCTTGACCGACACCACCCCGCGCCCCGCGCCGAGCGAAAACCACCTCCTGATCAACGCCTATACGACGCATCCGGAGTCCCCCCTGCTGTCCGTCACCCGCCGCATCGCCGACAGCGGCTGCAACCTGGTGGACGCACGCCTGGCCACGGTCGGCCGCGATGTCTCGGTCACCGCCCTGGCCACCGGCTCCTGGGACTCGGTGGCCAAGCTCGAGGCGATGCTGACCCGGCTGGAGCGCGAGGAGGGCCTGAAGCTGGTCTGGTACCGCACCGCCGCCAAGCAGGCGCAGTCCAACCTGCTGCCGTACATCGTCGAAGTGATCGCCGCCGACAAGCCGGGCATCCTGTTCCAGCTGGCCGACTTCTTCGACCGCCAGGGCATCACCATCGAGAACCTGCAGAGCACGCGCTACCGCGCCATGCAGACCGGTGCGGAAATGTTCAGTGCACAGGTCACCATCGGCGTGCCGGCCAACATGCACATTGCCGCGCTGCGCGACGATTTCCTTGAGTTCTGCGACCACCTGAACCTGGACGCGATCATGGACCCGATGAAGTTCTGAATGAATTCCTGATTTTTCGCGCGCCTCTCACGGGCGCGTGGCGTTTCATGCAATTGTCTTGGAAAGAACCCAGGCTCGACAGAAGGACCTCATGAACAACGGCGATACCCTGGACAGCACCACCCTCTCCCTGCCGCTGGCGCTGTCCGGTGGCGACCAGGCCACCCTCGGCGACTATGCCGGCCAGTGGCTGGTGCTGTACTTCTACCCCAAGGACAGCACTCCCGGCTGCACCACCGAAGGCATCGACTTCAACGCGCTGCTGCCGAAGTTCAAGAAGGCCGGCGCGGTCGTGCTGGGCGTCTCGCGCGATTCGGTGAAGTCGCACGACAATTTCTGTGCCAGGCAGGGCTTCGGCTTCCCCCTGGTCAGCGATGGCGACGAAGCGCTGTGCAGCGCCTTCGACGTGATCAAGATGAAGAACATGTACGGCAAGCAGGTACGTGGCATCGAACGCAGCACCTTCCTGATTTCCCCCGACAGCCGCATCGTGCAGTCCTGGCGCAAGGTCAAGGTCGCCGGCCATGCCGATGCCGTTCTCGCCGAACTGAAGGCCTCCCAGTCCAAGTGAGTCCCACTGCCTACTGTGTCTGCCATCACCCTGCCAGGCAGCAGGCCGTGGTGGTTTTTCCCTGTCCGTAACCAGGAATCGACGATGACCCGAGGCAAGCGCATCTACGTGCTGGATACCAACGTGCTGATGCACGATCCGACCGCGCTGTTCAAATTCGAGGAGCACGACGTTTACCTGCCCATGCAGGTGATCGAGGAGCTGGACAACGGCAAGAAGGGCACCTCCGAAGCGAGCCGCAACGCCCGCCAGGTGAGCCGCTTCCTCAACGAGCTGGTGCAGGCCTCCGGCCTGGACAACCTCGCCGACGGCATTCCGCTGCAGCGCCCGAATGGGCTGCAGCTGCGCGGCAAGCAGAGCGCCGGCAAGCTGCGCTTCCAGACCAGCCATTTCGACGCTGGCAAGAGCTTCGGCAAGGTGATCCCGGACAACGCCATCCTCGGCGCGATCCTGGCCCTGAAGGAAGAAACCCCCGACCTGCCGGTGGTGTTCGTCTCCAAGGACATCAACCTGCGGATCAAGGCCGCCATCGCCGGCATCGTGTCCGAGGACTACGAGAACGACCGCGCGCTGGACGATTTCAGCCTGCTCTACACCGGCGCTACCGAGCTGCCGGAAGACTTCTGGAAGCGCCACGGCGACGACCTGCGCAGCTGGAGCGACAAGGGCCGTACCCATTACGAAATCCAGGCGCAGGACGGCGAGGAGTGGTACCCGAACCAGTACGTCTACCTGCCCGGCGAAGATGAAGTCGAGCTGCGCGTCAGCCGCGTGGTCGGTGACGGCAAGGTGGTGCTGTCGCTGGTCGATGATTTCCGCCACGGCAGCCACGCCGTGTGGGGCATCAGCGCACGCAACCGCGAGCAGAACTTCGCCCTCAACGCACTGATGGATCCGGAGATCGACTTCGTCACGCTGCTGGGTACCGCCGGCACCGGCAAGACCCTGCTGGCGCTGGCCGCCGGCCTGGCGCAGACGATGGACCAGCAGCGCTACCGCGAGATCATCATGACCCGCGCCACGGTCAGCGTCGGCGAGGACATCGGTTTCCTGCCCGGCACCGAAGAAGAGAAGATGACGCCGTGGATGGGCGCGCTGACCGACAACCTGGAAGTGCTCACGCACAACCAGGAAGGCGGCACGTGGGGGCGCCAGGCGACCAACGACCTGCTGGCCAGCCGCATCAAGATCCGCTCGATGAACTTCATGCGCGGCCGCACGTTCCTGTCGCGCTACCTGATCCTGGACGAGGCGCAGAACCTCACCCCGAAGCAGATGAAGACGCTGATCACCCGCGCCGGCCCCGGCACCAAGATCGTCTGCCTGGGCAACGTCGAGCAGATCGACACCCCGTACCTGACCGAGACCACCTCGGGCCTGACCTACGCGGTGGATCGCTTCAAGAACTGGCCGCATAGTGCACACATCACCCTGCGCCGTGGCGAGCGTTCGCGCCTGGCCGATTACGCTTCGGAGGTGTTGTGAACCGCCGCACCCGCCTGCTGCTGCCCACGGCTGCAATCACCCTCGCAGCCGTGCTGGGCGCCTGCACCACTACGCGCGGCCCGGCCAGTGTGCCCACCGCCGAGCGCACCGGCCAGTCCTGGGTGGTCACCCGCCCGATCATCGCCGCGCAGGTGCTCGACACCTGCTCGCGGCCCAGCCCCGGCCGCGAGGCCGGGCGGGTCAGCGGCTACTGGGCACCCAGCCGGCAGCAGATCGACCAGCTGGAAGCGAATCTGTCTTCGCTGGAGGCCCAGGTGCCGAAGGTGCTCGACTTTGACCGGCAGTACGTCGGCATCGAAAGCGCAGGCCGACGCCTGATCTACATCAATGCCTTCCACCTGCCCGACGACAGCGGCATCAATCCGGCCCGCGAAGCGATCCGCGTCTGCGATGGCGGCGCGCAGTTCTGGGGCGCGGTGTTCGACCCGGCCAGCAACACCTTCAGCGAGCTGCAGTTCAACGGCGGCTTCGGCGGGCCCTGAGGGGCCCCGCCGATGGGAATACGCCTGCCCACCTGGGTCTGGATCGGCGCGGTCGCGCTCTCGTGCGTGGCCGGCATGGTCAACGTGGTCGGCTTCCTCGGTTTCGAGCACCAGGCGGTCAGCCACATGACCGGCAGTACCAGCCAGCTCGGCATGGCACTGGCCCAGGGTGACTGGCGCGCGGTCGGACACCTGTGGGGACTGCTGATCGCGTTCTCGCTGGGCGCAATGCTCAGCGGCCTGCTGATCCAGGACAGCACCCTGCAGCTGGGCCGACGCTACGGCGTGGCGCTGGCGCTGGAGTCAGCACTGTTGCTGGTAGCCATTCCGCTGTTCGAACGGCACCAGATATGGGGTGCACTGGCCGCTGCCATGGCCTGCGGCCTGCAGAATGCGATGGCCACCACCTTCAGCGGCGCGGTGGTGCGCACCACCCACCTCAGCGGCATGTTCACCGACCTCGGCATCGGCTTGGGCCACCTGCTGCGCGGGTTGCCACTGCAGGTACGTCGACTGACCCTCAGCGGCCTGATCATCAGCGGCTTCCTCGCCGGCGGCATCCTCGGCGCCTGGCTGTTCGTGCGCTGGCAGTACGACGCCCTGCTTGCCCCCGCCCTGCTGACCGGCCTGACCGGACTGGGTTATGTGCTGTACCAGCAGTGGGCGCGTTGGCGGCATTGAGGGCGGCGCTCCAGGGGTCAGATCCCTTTGCCTGCGGTAAAGGGATCTGACCCCATCTATCAGCGGCGACGCTACCGCCTTTACGGTGACCACGGCACAATCGCTGGATGAGCCCGACCACTCCCGTTTCCGCCCTCACCATCGCCGGCTCCGACTCCGGCGGCGGTGCCGGCATCCAGGCCGACCTGAAGGCTTTTGCAGCGCATCGCGTGCACGGCCTCTCCGCGATCGCCGCACTGACCGCGCAGAACACCCGCGGCGTCATCGCCGTGCATGTGCCGCCGATCGATTTCCTGCGCGCGCAACTGGACGCCTGCTTCGACGACTTCGACATCCACGCGGTGAAGCTCGGCATGCTGGCCAACGCCGAGGTGATCAATGCCGTCGCCGATGCGTTGGAGCGCCATCGCCCGCCACACGTGGTGCTGGACCCGGTGATGGTCGCCACCAGCGGCGCGCGCCTGCTGGAAGACAGCGCCCTGCAGGCGATGCGCGAGCGACTGGTCCCGCTGGCCACGCTGATCACCCCGAACACGCCGGAAGCAGAGCTGCTGGTCGGACGGAAGATCGGCAACGGCGACGACGCCGAACGGGCGGCCTCCGCCCTGCTCGACCTGGGCGCCGGTGCGGTGCTGCTCAAAGGTGGCCATCTGCAGGAAGGCAACCGCGTGATCGACCGCTACTTCGACGGCGTCAGCAGCGAAGAATTCATCCATGCCCGCCTGCCGCTGGACGCACATGGCACCGGCTGCACGCTGGCCTCGGCCATCGCCGCGCAACTGTGCAAGGGCTTGAGCCTGGCCAATGCCTGCGAAGCCGGTATCGACTACGTTGCACGCGGCCTGCAGCAGGGCTATGCCCCCGGTCGCAGCGAGGTGCTGGTGCTCGATCACTTCGGCGCGGCACCACACGCATGAGCCTCACACCGGACGTCCTCGCCGTGCAGTGCGCTGATGGCCATCGCTATGAAGTGATTGCCTGCGTGCCTGCACAGCCCATCGCGCGCCTGCTGTGGCTGCCTGCACTGGGCGTGGCCGCGCGCCACTACCTGCCGCTGGCGCAGGCGCTGGCGGCGAAGGGCGTGGCGGTGTACCTGCACGAGTGGCGCGGCAATGGCAGCAGCTCACTGCGGCCGTCGCGCACGCAGGACTGGGGCTATCGCGAGGTACTCGAACAGGATCTGCCCACCAGCCAGGCGGTCCTTGTCGCGGCGGATGACGAGGCCGGCGCGCTGCCCTGGATCATCGGTGGCCACAGCCTCGGCGGTCAGCTGGCCTGCGTGCATGCCGGCCGCAATCCGCAGCACTTCAACCGCTTGTGGTTGGCGGCCAGTGGCTCACCGTTCTGGCGCGGCTTCCCGCCACCGCGCGGCTGGCTGCTGCCACTGGTCTACCGCTTCCTGCCGTGGATCGCACAGCGCCAGGGCGTGCTGCATGGCCGGCGCCTCGGCTTCGGCGGCACCGAAGCGCGCGGACTGATCGCCGACTGGGCGCGCGTCGGCCTGAACAACCACTATGCCGCGGCCGGCATGGACGAAGACCTCGACGCACAGATGGCGCGCGTGCATGGCAGCGCGCAGGCGGTGTTGATGGAACACGACTGGTTGGCACCGACCGGATCGATGCAGACATTGCTGGCCAAGCTGCCGAATGTGGACGCGCAGCTGCGCGTGCTGTCGGCGCAGGAACTGGGCACGCGTGCCGATCATTTCGCCTGGCTGAAGGCCCCTGACGCTGTGGCGGACCGCTTTTTCATTCAGTTGGATGAAAATTTTCACAAAACTGTTGACGGTACGCGCCGACATCCGCATAATTCCGCTCCTGTCGCAGGGCGCCCGTAGCTCAGTTGGATAGAGTACCTGGCTACGAACCAGGCGGTCGGGAGTTCGAATCTCTCCGGGCGCACCACTCGACAGGTTTTCAGCATCCGCCGCTGGAAATGCAGTAAAATTTGATTGTGTACCGCGCGCCCGTAGCTCAGTTGGATAGAGTACCTGGCTACGAACCAGGCGGTCGGGAGTTCGAATCTCTCCGGGCGCACCATACACAGTCAGCACAACAAGTTTATGTAATTGGCGCCCGTAGCTCAGTTGGATAGAGTACCTGGCTACGAACCAGGCGGTCGGGAGTTCGAATCTCTCCGGGCGCACCATTACACCGAAACAGCAGGCCTCGGCCTGCTGTTTTTTTTATGCGTGTTTTTCGGCAGGGCTGCGCCCTGCACCCCTGGTAGTGCCGGCCGCTGGCCGGCAACCTCAACGGCAACAGCAGAAGCTGGCATTCCGTGGGTTGGCGGGGCGGTGTCGGAGTGCGGGGACGCCGCAAGTACGTCCATCTAGGCTTGGCAGCCGCTTGCTCGTGTGCGCTTTCC
>NZ_JBMRGI010000038.1:0-19491 GCF_049384345.1 Stenotrophomonas sp. CASM110 | reverse complement strand
GCCGCCACTACCGGGTAATCACGCGCCTCCGCCGCCGCTCCAGCACCACGGCCACCACCAGCACGGTCAGGGCCAGCCCGAACCACTGCACGGCGTAGCCCAGGTGGCGCTGAGGCGGCAGCGTGTTCGGCAGCAGGTCCAGATCGCGCTCGTCGCCAAAGGGCAGCGCCGGGTCCAGCCTCAGCACGCGGTCGGGTAGCGCCTGCAGCCCCAGCGCGCGCGCCAGCCCGTCGTCCGGCAACCGGCTGGCCAGCCAGCGCCCGGCCTCACCGGTAGCAGAGAACGCCGGGCCCAGTAGCAGTCCCGCCGATGGTGGCGGCGCGAGCAGCCCGCGCACGGCCACCGGCGAAGGCGGCGACGGCACCTCCGGAAGCGTGCGATCCGGCGGCAGCGCACGCCAACCGAGGTCGACCAGCAGCACGCTGCCGTCGTCACTGCGGAAGGGGCGATAGATCTTCACGCCAGCGCGGCCATGCCGGATCTGGTTGTCCAGCAGTACCACGCCGGGCAGGAAGCGACCGTGGTCGGCCACGCCGTGCAACGCGCCGGGCGCCGCCAGGGCCTGCGACAGCGGCAACGCCTGTGCCACGGCTGGACCCTGTGCATCCAACATTGCCTGTTTGGCATGCATGCGCTGCAGCTGCCACAGCCCCAATGCGGTGAATCCGGCCATCGCCAGCACGGCCAGCAACCATCCGAACACGCGCGTGTGCTGGCGCATCATGACAAGTCCGCGCAAACGCGGTCAGATAGGCACATCCACCCTGCCCTCGAGCCGCGCATGAGTGATTCGCTGAAGACCCTGCTGGTAATCGCGTTTCTGATCGTCATCGTCTGGAATCTGGGCGCCGGCCTGTACTACCTGCTGGTCGACCGCGGCCAGACCAAGCGCACGGTCAATGCACTGACGCGCCGCATCGCGGTGTCGGTAGCGTTGATCCTGCTGGTGATCGTGAGCATCTACATGGGCTGGATCAAACCACACGGCATCGGCGGCTGAGACCACCGATGCGCGCCTGATCAAAGCACGTAGACGAACAGGAACAGCATCAGCCACACCACGTCGACGAAGTGCCAGTACCACGCGGCGGCTTCGAAACCGAAATGGTTGTCGCGGGTGAAGTGTCCCTTGGCCGAACGCAGCCACATCACGATCAGCATGATCGTGCCCAGCAGCACGTGCGCGCCGTGGAAGCCGGTCAGCATGAAGAACGTCGACCCGTAGATGCCGGAGCCGAGCGTCAGGTTCAGTTCCTTGTAGGCATGGATGTACTCCTCTGCCTGCAGGGTCAGGAAGCCCAGGCCGAGCACCACGGTCAGGCCCAGCCAGATCAGCAGCTGGCGGCGGTTGCCGGCCTTCAGTGCGTGGTGGGCGATGGTCAGGGTCACGCCGGAGGTCAACAGGATCAGCGTATTGATCAGTGGCAGGCCCCAGGCCGGGATGGTCTGGAACGCGCCACCGATCGCCGCCGGGCCATTGGTCGGCCATCCGGCGGAATAGCCCTGCCAGAGCAGCTCGTTGGTCATGACCCCACGGCCTTCGCCACTGAGCCACGACAGGCCCAGGTTGCGGGTGTAGAACAGCGCGCCGAAGAACGCGCCGAAGAACATCACCTCGGAGAAGATGAACCAGATCATCCCCATCCGGAATGATCCGTCGACCTGGTGGTTGTAGTTGCCGGCCTGCGATTCGCGCACCACGTCGCTGAACCACCAGAACAGGGTCAGCACCAGCATCGCGATGCCGATGTAGAACGTCCAGCGTCCCCAGCTGGCATCGTTGAGCCAGCTGGCCACGCCCACCATGGTCACCATCATGGCGATGGAACCCACGAACGGCCATTTGCTCTGGGCCGGGACGAAGTACACGTTGGCGTCGGTCGGTGTCTGGGCCATGTCGGTATCCGGGTCAGGGTGCGGCGTGCGCGCCGTCCGAGGTGGCGGCCGGAGCCAGCCGATCGGACAGCGCGTCGTTGCGGTAGAAGGTGTAGGACAAGGTGATCGTCCTGATCTCCGGCGGCAGGTCCGGATCGACGATGAAGCGCACCGGCATGTCGCGCTTCTCGCCGGCCTGCAGCGTCTGCGCGGTGAAACAGAAGCACTCGGTCTTGCTGAAGAAGCCCGACGCACGCGCCGGTGCCACCGAAGGCACCGCGCTGCCGACCACGGCAGCTGCGCTGTCGTTGCGGGCGAAGTACAGCGCCTCGTTGAGCTCGCCGGGCACCACGTCCATGGTCAGCTGCTCAGGATGGAACGACCACGGCAGTCGCGAATTGACGCCGCCATCGAACTCCACCCGCACGGTGCGCTTGCCGGCCGCGGCACCTGCGCTGGCTTCGCCACCGGGACCGCGTTCCAGGCGCACGCCGAACACTTTCTCGCAGGCAATGCGGTACAGCGGCACCAGCGAGAACGTCAGCAGGAACACCGCCACCGCCACGCCGATCAGGCGCGGCAGCCCGGCACTGCGTGACGGTGTGCTGGCCGGTGCCTCGCTCATCGGCCGATCACCCCGCTGAGGATGAAGCCGACGTAGACCAGCACAGCGATGGCGCCGACCCACACCGCCGTGCGCTTCGCACGCTGGCGCTGCTGCTCGATGCTTCCGCCCTGGTAGAGCCGACCGCTGGTCGGCTGCTTCTCATCCGCCGAGCATGGCTCGGCTCTACAGGTCTGCAGCGGGCTCTCGTTATGCATGCCCCACCTCAATGCGTGATGTCGTCATGCGCCAGATCCCCCGGGCGGATGGTCGGCGGGGTGGTGAAGGTGTGCGCCGGTGCCGGCGACGGCAGCGTCCATTCCAGGCCGCGTGCACCCTCCCAGGAACGCGCTTCGGCCTTCTCGCCGTTGCGCAGCGAGGACAGCAGGATCGCGGCCATCATGAACGGGGTGACGAACATGCCGAACGCACCGATCGAGCTGATCAGGTTCCAGTCGGCAAACGCCACGCTGTAATCGGGAATGCGGCGCGGCATGCCGGCCAGGCCGAGGAAGTGCTGCGGGAAGAACAGCAGGTTGACGAACACGATCGACCACCAGAAGTGCACCTTGGCCCACTTCTCGCTGTACATGCGCCCGGTCCACTTCGGCCACCAGTAGTACACCGCGGCGATCAGCGCGAACACCGCACCGGTCACCAGCACGTAGTGGAAGTGCGCGACCACGAAGTAGGTGTCGTGGTACTGGAAGTCGGCGGCCACGATGGCCAGCATCAGGCCGGAGAAGCCACCGATGGTGAACAGGATGACGAAGGCCACCGACCACAGCATCGGTGCCTCGAACGTCAGCGAGCCACGCCACATGGTGCTGACCCAGTTGAACACCTTCACGCCGGTCGGGATCGAGATCAGCATGGTGGCGAACATGAAATAGATCTCGCCGCCCAGCGGCATGCCCACGGTGAACATGTGGTGGGCCCAGACGATGAACGACAGGAACGCGATCGCCGCGGTGGCGTACACCATCGCCTGGTAGCCGAACAGCGGCTTGCGGCTGAAGGTCGGGATGATCTCGCTGACCACGCCGAAGGCGGGCAGGATCATGATGTAGACCTCCGGGTGCCCGAAGAACCAGAAGATGTGCTGGTACATCACCGGGTCACCGCCACCGGCGGCGTTGAAGAAGCTGGTGCCGAAGAACTTGTCGGTCAGCAGCATGGTCACCGCACCGGCCAGCACCGGCATCACCGCGATCAGCAGGAACGCGGTGATCAGCCAGGCCCAGCAGAAGATCGGCATTTTCAGCAGGTCGATGCCCGGCGCACGCATGTTCAGCACGGTGGCGATGATGTTGATCGCACCCATGATCGAACTGATGCCGGCCACGTGGATCGCGAACACGCTGAAGGCCACGTTGTAGCCGCCCTGCAGCGACAGCGGCGGATACAGCGTCCAGCCACCAGCCGGCGCACCACCGGGCAGGAACAGGGTCAGCAGCAGCAGGCTGAAGGCCACCGGCAGCAACCAGAACGACCAGTTGTTCATGCGCGGCAGCGCCATGTCCGGCGCGCCGATCTGCAGCGGGATCATCCAGTTGGCGAGGCCGACGAAGGCCGGCATCACGCCACCGAAGATCATCACCAGCGCATGCACGGTGGTCATCTGGTTGAAGAACTCGGGCTTGACGAACTGCAGGCCGGGCTGTGCCAGCTCGGCGCGGATCACCACGCTCATCGCCGCACCGATGATGAACATGATGAAGCTGAAACCCAGGTACAGCGTGCCGATGTCCTTGTGGTTGGTCGAGAAGAACCAACGCTCGAAGAAACTCTGCTGGTGATGGTGATCGTCGTGCCCAACTGCCGAGTGCGCCATTGCAAAACACCTCTCAGAATCGGTTGTCACCACGGCCGCGGGCGGCCGCGGGCTTTACATCACGCGCCGCTGGCTGCAGTGGCAGGTGCGCTGGCCGCTTCTGCAGCAGCAGGCGCAGCCGGCGCCTCGCCCGCCGGTGCAGCCGGTTCGGCAGGTGCCGCAGGCGTGGCCGGCGCGGCAGCCGGCGCCGGCTTGCGCTGCGCCAGCCACTGTTTGAATTCCTCCTTGGACACCGCCTCGACCACGATCGGCATGAAGCCGTGGTCCTTTCCGCACAGCTCGGCGCACTGGCCGCGGTACACGCCAGGCTGCTCGATGCTGGTCCAGGCTTCGTTGATGAAGCCGGGAATGGCATCCTGCTTCCAGCCCAGCGCCGGCACCCACCAGGCGTGGATCACGTCGTCGGAGGTGATGACGAAGCGCACCTTGGTGTCGACCGGCAGCACCAGCCGGTTGTCGACATCCAGCAGGTAGTGCGGATGGCTTTCACGGGTCGGCACGATGCCACTTTGCCGCACGCGGTCGGACTCGCGGTCCAGTCGGCTGGTGAAGGTGACGTTCTCGCCGAGGTATTCGTACTTCCACATCCACTGGTAGCCGGTGACCTTGACCGTCATCTCGGCATCGCGGGTGTCGTACATCTTGATCAGGTTGGCCGTGGCCGGCCACGCCATCACGATCAGGATGATCACCGGGATCACCGTCCAGATGATCTCGGCCTTGGTGTTGTGGCTGAAGGTGGCGGCGACTGCCCCCTTGGATTTGCGGAACTTGAAGATGGCGTAGGCCATCGCGCCGAACACGATGACGCCGATCACCGTGCAGATGATCAACGAGAGATTGTTCGATTCCCAGGCCAGGCGCGAGGTCTGGGTCACCCCCTTGCCCATGTTCAGCTGCCACGGCTTGGGATCGGCCGCCTGGGCCCAGGCCAACGCCGGCATCAGTCCCCCGGCCACCATGGCGGTGACCACTGCAACGCACTTCGTGCCCCACCTGCTGCTTTGCTTCATTGCCTAGACCCTTAGCGTCGTCGGTTGCCGCCATCGCTGGCGGCGAGCAAGCTTTCAAGTGTCTCTGCGAGCGTCTGACGTTCGGCCGGCGCGAGGAAACTCCCCACCTCCACCTGCCGGCCGCTGGATGCCAGCCGGACCCTCTCATCGTCGGTGAGCAGGCGCACCCAGTGGGGGTGGGCCCGGAACACCGGCGATCCACCGGGTACGGGGATGACCTCCACGTACGCCGGCACTACCCGGATCTCCTCCTGCCGTTCACCGCTGCGCCACAAGGCACGCAGTGCCGCCGCCAGCACCAGGCTGTACAGCAGCGCGAACAGGGGGGCGAATGCATTGCCGGCCAACCACCCGAGGGCGGACACCAGCCACATCGCACCCGACAACACGGTGAACAACAGGACGAACTGCCGGGCATCGAGCGCCCGTGGGGGACGCAGCCGCAGCTGCGTACCTGACCCATCCGGAGCTGGAAGCACCTCGATCATGTCGCAACCGCGTTCCTGCCGCGGGAAACGTCTCGATGGTAGCCCCGCCCTCTCGCCGGTAGCAAGGGTGCATTCACACTTTTTCCCATGCTGCAACACAGCATGGGGTCGGCGGCGCGAATGCCGAATTCAGCACAAATATTGCCGGGCTTGCTGAACACGCTGAATACACCACCGTTAGGGGCTATCAGCCCTTCACGAAGGTGGCTGTGGGGCACTTCCGCAACCCGCAAAAATGATTAAAATCGCCAAGTTTTCCATTGGCCGGACCGGCATGAACGCACCTTCCTCCTCCCCTGCCGCCAGCGACGCCCAGCGTCCCGGCGTGCTGCTGTCGCCGGAACTGCCGGCGCCCCCCAACCCGTTCCGCCAGGCCATCACCGATGCCTGGTTGAAGGACGAGGCCAGCCACGTCCGCGAGCTGCTGGCGCAGGCCCGGCTGCCGGCCGACGAGCAGGCCAGGGTGCAGGCGCTGGCCGCCGACCTGGTCGGCCGCGTGCGCGTGCGTGCCAAGGACCAGGGCGCGATCGAAGCCTTCATGCGCCAGTACGACCTGGGCAGCGAAGAAGGCGTGCTGCTGATGTGCGTGGCCGAAGCGCTGCTGCGCATTCCGGACCAGGACACCGCCGACAAGCTGATCCGCGACAAGCTGGCCGATGCCGACTGGGAAAAGCACCTGGGCGGCAGCGACTCGGTGCTGGTCAACGCCTCCACCTGGGGCCTGATGCTGACCGGCAAGCTGGTACAGATGAATGACGCCACCCGCGCCGATGCGCCCAGCGCGTTCAAGCGCCTGGTCGGCCGCGTCGGTGAGCCGGTGGTGCGCCTGGCCGTGCGCCAGGCGATGAAGATCATGGGCCACCAGTTCGTCATGGGCCGCACCATCAGCGAGGCGCTGTCGCGCTCGCACAAGGGCGACAACGCGAACTACCGCTACTCCTTCGACATGCTGGGCGAAGGCGCGCTGACCATGAAGGACGCGCTGCGCTACCTGGAAGACTACCGTCGCGCGATCCACGCCATTGGCGGTGATCACAAGGCCCGCGGCGGCCGCCCGGATGGCGACGTCAACAACGCACCGGGCATCTCGATCAAGCTGTCGGCGCTGTACCCGCGCTACGAGCACGCCAAGCGCGAGCGCGTGCTGAAGGACCTGGTGCCGGGCGTGCTGGAGCTGGCGCAGCTGGCCAAGAGCTACGGCATCGGCTGCACCGTCGACGCCGAAGAGTCCGACCGCCTGGAACTGTCGCTGGACATCATCGAGCAGGTGTTCTCCGACGCCTCGCTGGCCGGCTGGGACGGCTTCGGCGTGGTCGTGCAGGCCTACCAGAAGCGCACGCCGTACACGATCGACCACCTGGCCGACATGGCGCGCCGCGCCGGTCGCCGCCTGCAGGTGCGCCTGGTCAAGGGCGCCTATTGGGATGCCGAGATCAAGCGCGCGCAGATCGAAGGCTATCCGGGCTACCCGGTGTTCACCCGCAAGCAGAACACCGACGTGTCCTACCTGGCATGCGCCAAGCGCCTGTTCACCCATGTCGACGCGATCTACCCGATGTTCGCCACGCACAACGCGCACACCATCGCTGCGGTGCGCAGCATCGCCAACGGTGGCGTGTACGAGCACCAGAAGCTGCACGGCATGGGCGATGACCTGTACGCCGAAGTGGTGCCGGCCGATCGCCTGGGCCTGCCCTGCCGCGTGTACGCCCCGGTCGGTTCGCATGAAGACCTGCTGCCGTACCTGGTGCGCCGCCTGCTGGAAAACGGCGCCAACTCCAGCTTCGTCAACCGCATCACCGATGAGCGCGTGCCGATCGCCGACCTGATCCGCGATCCGGTCGAGATGGTCGCCTCGTTCGCTTCGATTCCGCATCCCAAGATCCCGCTGCCGGTAGACCTGCTGCGCAGCCAGAACCACGACAGGAAGAACTCCATGGGCGCCAACCTCGCCAACGACAACGAACTGCGCGCCCTCGCCGAGCAGCTCAACGCGGCCGTGAAGCCGTGGCAGGCCGCCCCGCTGGTGCCGGGTGCGAACCCGGCCGGCGCCTCGCTGCCGGTGACCAACCCGGCCGACACCCGCGAAGTGGTCGGCCAGTGGCTGGCCGCCGATGCCGCCACCGTGCAAAAGGCGCTGGCGAATGCCGTAGCCGCGCAGCCGGCCTGGAACCGCACCCCGGCCGCCAGCCGCGCCGCCATCCTCGAGCACGCCGCCGACCAGCTGGAAGCGCGCATGCCGGAGTTCATGGCGCTGTGCGTGAAGGAAGCCGGCAAGAGCCTGCCCGACAGCATCGCCGAAGTGCGCGAAGCCGTGGACTTCCTGCGCTACTACGCCAAGCAGGCGCGCGAGCAGTTCAGCCACGCCGAGAAGCTGCCCAGCCCGACCGGTGAGTCCAACGAGCTGCAGCTGCACGGCCGCGGCGTGTTCGTCTGCATCAGCCCGTGGAACTTCCCGCTGGCGATCTTCCTGGGCCAGGTCGCCGCTGCACTGGCCGCCGGCAACAGCGTCATCGCCAAGCCGGCCGAACAGACCAACCTGATCGGCTACTACGCGGTGAAGCTGCTGCACGAAGCTGGCGTGCCGGCCGAGGTGGTGCAGTACCTGCCGGGCGACGGCGCCACCGTCGGTGCCGCACTGACCGCCGACCCGCGCGTGGCCGGCGTGGCCTTCACCGGCTCCACCGACACCGCACGTGCGATCAACCGCGCCATGGCCGCGCGTGACGCCGCCATCGGTGTGCTGATCGCCGAGACCGGCGGCCAGAATGCCTTCATCGCCGACTCCTCGGCGCTGCCGGAACAGCTGGTCAAGGACGCGATCGGTTCGGCCTTCACCTCCGCCGGCCAGCGTTGCTCGGCCGCGCGCGTGCTGTTCGTGCAGGACGACATCGCCGACAAGGTGATGACCATGCTGGCCGGCGCGATGAAGGAACTGAAGGTCGGCAACCCGGGCCTGCTGTCCACCGACGTCGGCCCGGTGATCGACGCCGACGCGCTGAAGATCCTGCAGGACCACGCCGAGCGCATGGACCGCGAAGCGCGCCTCATCGCGGCCGCCGAGCTGTCCGCCGAAGCGGCCAATGGCACCTTCTTCGCACCGCGCGCGTATGAACTGAAGGACCTGGGCCAGCTGCACAAGGAAATCTTCGGGCCGGTCCTGCACGTGATCCGCTGGAAGGGCGACCAGCTCGACGCGGTGATCGACCAGATCAATGCCACCGGCTACGGCCTGACCCTGGGCGTGCATTCGCGCATCGACGAGACCGTTGATCGCATCAGCAACGGCGTCCACGTCGGCAACGTCTACGTCAACCGCAACCAGATCGGCGCGGTGGTCGGCGTGCAGCCGTTCGGCGGCCAGGGCCTGTCCGGCACCGGCCCGAAGGCCGGCGGCCCGCACTACCTGCTGCGCTTCGCTACCGAAAAGACGGTGACGGTGAACACCACCGCCGCCGGCGGCAACGCCTCGCTGCTGACCCTGGGCGACTGATCGCCTGCTTGATGCAGTAAACAAAAAACCCCGCGAGCGCGGGGTTTTTTGTGCTTTGCTTCCTGTAGAGGCGGGCCCACGCTCGGCTTTCCTGGCTGTAGAGCCGAGCCCATGCTCGGCTTTTCTGGCGCAGCCGAGCGTGGGCTCGGCTCTACAGAGGCAAGGCGACACTGAACCGATTGTCCGCCCGCTTCGCCAGCTCGCCCTGCACGCGTGCGATGCGCGTCTCCAGATCGCCTTCCAGCAGCACATGCGCGACACCCTCTGCCTGCAGCTGCTCCAGGTACCACGCATGCTGCTGCGCCCGGAAAGCTTCGCCCACGCGCGTGCCATCCTGGTCAAACGGAATATCCGGCGCGCACAGGAACAGCAGGTCGTAGCGTCGTCGTGCCGCTTGCCGCAGCGGCTGCGGCGCCGTGCCAAACATCCAGCCGCTGTAGCCCAGCGTCACCAGCGGCGTGGTATCGCAGAACAGCCAGCGATGCGCACGCCGCACAGCTTCGTCTTCGTGCTGTGGCTGTGTCATTGCGATGCGCAGCAGATCGCCCGGCGTCAGCTCTCCGCCTCGCTGCTCCCACACCGTGCGGCCATACTCCGGCACCCAGACAGTCTGCAGACGCTCGGCCAGCACGCGGGCCAGCGTGGTCTTGCCGCTGGACTCGCCACCGATGAAGGCCACGCGCTGTACATGGTCGGCATACACCTGCGGTGCGAGCCCATGGCGATGCGCATGCGGATCGCTGCGCAGCTCGGTGCCGCAGGCCTGCCCGACGTCCAATGCGCGTTCGAGCCGCTCATGGCGTACCGGCGCACCGAAGTGCGTGGCCAGCGCCTGCGCGAAGCCGTCACCGTAGTCCTCACCGGTGTACACCGCCTGCACCGGCCCACCGAACAGGTTCAGGCACAGCCAGGCGGTAAAGTCACGTTGCACCTGTTCGTCATCACTGTCCTGCGGCAGCGCTCGCACCGGCAAGCCATGCTGCGTGCACAATGCGGCCAGTCGCGCGTCGTCAAGCACCGCTACCGTGGCCTGCGGGAAACGCGCACGCAGCCAGCGCTCGCGGCGCGCAGCGCTGTAGCCGGCAAAGCCCGGCTGCGACCAGCCGATCACCAGCAGCTGCTGGCAGCGCGTGGCGGCGAAGTCGATCAGTCGTTCATGGCCGCGATGCAGCGGGCAGAACTTGCCCACCACCAGGCCGCGTGCAACGCGCTCAGGCAGCGGCATCGGCCGCCCTGGCCTCGTCCCGCATCAGGTGCCGCCAATGGCGCAAGGCGACCAGCGCGTTGATCCAGAAGCCCACATACAGGATCGAGGTCAGGTGCAGGCCACGGCTGTAGTAGAGCGGCACCGCAACGGTGTTCACCAGCAGCCATACCCACCACGATTCCAGCTTGCGTCGCATCATCAGGATCTGCGCGATCACACTCAACACCAGCACCGCCGAATCGATGTACGGCGCATAGGCATTGGTCAGGCGGGTCAGCATCCAGCCGTAGCCGAACGTGGCCACTACCGCCAGCGGCGCCAGCCAGGCCCAGGCGCGCGGCCGCAATGAAGTGATCGGCAACGGCGCGCCATGGTCACCACGCAGCCACTGCCACCAGCCCAGCACGCTGATGGCGATGAAGAAGAACTGCAGCACCATGTCCGCATACAGATGCGATCGTTCGAACACGGCAGCAAACAAGGCGCAGCCGACGATGCCCAGCCACCAGGTGTGCACGTTGTTGCGGCCGGCCAGCAGGATCGAGCCGGCGACGGCAATGTTGGCAGCCAGCTCCAGCTGGAAGTTCGGATCGGACAGGTTCATGTCGCTATTGTCGTGGATCCGTGCGCTGCGTGGACGCCCCGGCCCGTCCCTACAAAAAGAAAGGCCCCGCTTGCGCGGGGCCTCCTTCGTACTGCTCCAGGCAATCGCCCGAATCAGAACTTGTACTGCATCGACGCCGCCAGCACGTCGCCGCTGACCTTGTACTTGCCGGTCACGGTGTTGCCGGTGGCCGAGGTCGAGGTGATGTTCGGATCCTTGGTGAACAGGTGGGTGTAGCCCACGCTGTATTCCATCTTGTCCGAAGCGGCGTAGGTCATGCCCAGCGACAGCCACTTGCGGGTGGTGTCCGGCACGCGCACGTCGCGGTGGGCATCGGTGGTCGGGGTCTGGTCATAGGCCAGGCCGCCGCGCAGGGTCAGCTTGTCGTTCACGCGGAAATCGGTACCGATCGACGCGAAGGTGGTGTCACGGTAGTGGAACGGCAGCACGCTGTCCGGCTGGTTGGAGTCGTAATCGACGACGACCTGGTCGAACTTGCTCCACGCAGTGCGCGTGACTTCAGCCATGATCTGCCACTGGTCGTTCACACGGTGGGTGAAGCCCACGGTGGCGCTGGCCGGCAGGGTGATGGTCGCGCGACCGTTGCTGTCGATGAAGGTACCCGGGGCAGCAGTGGCCAGGAAGGCCGCCGCATTCTGCGGGATGGTGAAATCGGCCTTGCCGTCGGTGATCTTGTGCTCGACCTTCGAGCGGTAGCTGAACGCGATGTTGGTGCCTTCCACCGGGGTGACCGTCATGCCCAGGGTGTAGCCGACCGACACTTCATCGCCCTTGATGCGCAGGTAGCCATCGGCGGTGCCCGGCGAGAAGCCGAGCTGGGCGGCCTGGCGTGCAGCGGCCTGCGAGGCCGCCGCAGCCTGGGCTGCGGTGCCGCCGGCAGCCAACACACGCGCCGCAGCGGTGCGCTGGGCAGTGGCGTTGATCGCGGTGCCGGTGTCGACAGCACTGGTCAGGTCGACGTTCAGGCGCTCGGCGAACACCGACGCACCGAACGACAGGTACGGGTTGACGTCATAGGAGAACGCCACGCCCAGGTCGATGGCCTGCAGCTCGGTCTTGACGCCGTTGTAGCGGCCGACCCAGTCGCGGTCGTATTCGGTCTTGAAGCCGAACGGCACGGTCAGCGAAGCACCGAAGTGCATGTTGTCGTTCTCGCCGAACGGCACGTGGAAGTACGCGGCCGGAACCGGGGCGATCATGCCGGCGTCGCCGCCGTTGCCACCGGAAATCGGCGCGCCGTTGGCGTACTTGCCCTGGCCGCGGAACTTGGCGCCGAAGCTGATGGCGCTGACGTCGCCCTGGACCAGGGTGCCGTCGAGCAGGCGCATGGACGCCGGGTTGGTAGCGATGACCGAGGCGTCACCTTCGGTCGAGGTGGAGCCGGCGAACGCGCGGCCCAGGCCCTTGGCGCTGTTTTCCTTCAGCTGGAAGGCGGCAGCATTGGCATCGGCGGCGGCCAGCGCACCGGCAACGCCGACGGCCAGCAGGGTCAGTCGGGCAATGGTGGAAGCGGTTTGCATCGTAGTTCTCTCTCCGGTAAGCGGTGATGGTGCTCTGAGTGCGCCTGCGCCCGCCGGGTCCTGGGACCCATCGGAGCGCGCCGGATTCCCCTCCCGACATACGACGCCGTATGCGAGTATTACCCAGAGCTGTTAATGAAACAATAACAGCGCAGGCGGTTTTTTCGTCTCAAAAGCTGAACAGGACCGTCCCCACCGAACGTGGCCGCACGCTAGGCTATTGGCATGTTCGTCTCCCTCCCGTCGCGCAAGAAGGCGGCCCTGCGTTGGGCCACGCCCGTGCTGTTCGCGTCATTGTGGCTGGCATTTCTGTGGTCGATCTCGCGCCCGGACGATGCCCGCGGCAGTCTCTGGCTGGACTGGGGCGCCCTGTCCACCGGCCTGACCCGTCCGCTGGACTGGTGGGCGACCCTGCAGGACGGCAGCGTGCTGCGCCTGTTCACTGCGCTGTTCCTGCACGCCGACTGGTCGCACCTGCTGGGCAACCTGGTGTTCCTGCTGATCTTCGGCCTCCCCGCCGAGCGGGTGCTGGGACCCTGGCGGTTGCTGCTGCTGTTCCTTGTGGGCGGCGCGGTGTCCAACCTGGTGGCGATCTACACCATGGGCAGCCCGGACCAGATCATCATCGGCGCCAGCGGCGCGGTGTCGGCGCTGATCGGCGCCTATCTGGCCCTGTTCCCCGGTGCCCGGCTGGGCGTGGTGATCCCGCTGGGCCTGTTCCTGGAGTTCGTGCGCGCCCCGGCCTACCTGCTGATCGGCGTCTGGGCCGCGCTGCAGGTGGTGTTCGCCCATATCGGCCCCAGCTTCGGCATGGTGGCCTGGTGGGCGCACATCGGCGGCTTCGTGTTCGGCGTGGTGTATGGCGTGTACGTGCGCGCCGCGATCGCGCGCCGCCTGCGCAAGCGGCACGGATTCTGACCCCTGGTAGTGCCGGCCGCTGGCCGGCTCCACGCTCACCCGCTCGTTCGTAGATCAGTCGAGCATGGCTCGACTCTACAAAATCAAGGCTTGGCCGGGACGGGTTCGGGCTTTGCTTCCGGCTTTGCTTCCGGCTTTGCTTCCGGCTTTGCTTCCGGCTTCGCCGCAGCGGCCTTCGCGGCCTTGGCCGCATCCGCCTTGGCGGCCTCGGCCTTCAACCGTGCGGCCACCGAGCCTGGGTTCTTCAGCTCGGCCAGCGCGTCGTTGATCGGGCCATCGCCCGGCAGCACCGCACCGGCGTGGTAGCCCTCGGTGCCTTCGTCATCGCCGCGCAGATGGCCCGGCAGGGTGGCTTCGCTGTAGTCGCTCAGGCTGGCCGGCAGTGCATCCTCGGCCGGCGTGGCGGCCGGTTTCAGCTCGACGTCCGGCACGATGCCGGTGGCCTGGATCGATTTGCCGCTGGGCGTGTAATAGCGCGCGGTGGTCAGCTTCACCGAATCGCCATTGTCCAGCGGCAGCACCGTCTGCACCGAGCCCTTGCCGAAGGTGCGGCTGCCGACCACGCGCGCGCGCTTGTTGTCGCGCAGCGCGCCGGCCAGGACTTCCGATGCACTGGCCGAACCGGCATCGGCCAGCACGACCACCGGTGCGCCCTTCAGCAGGTCGCCCGTGGTCGCGTCGAATCGTGCATCGCTGATGCTGATGCGGCCACGGGTGCTGACGATGTTGCCCTTGTCGAGCAGATCATCGGCCACCTGCACGGCAGCGGTCAGCAGGCCACCCGGGTTGCTGCGCAGGTCCAGCACCAGGCCCTTGAGCTGGCCACCGGACTGCTTCTGCAGCTGCTGCACGTGCTTCTGGAAGTCCGAACCGGTATCGGCCTGGAAGGTGCTCAGGCGGATGTAGCCATAGCCGGGTTCCAGCAGGCGGCTGCGCACGCTGGTCACGCGGATGGTCTGGCGGGTGAGGCTCACGTCGAACGGCTTGGGCTTGCCTTCGCGCACGATGGTCAGCACCACCTTGCTGCCGGCCGGGCCGCGCAGCGGCTCGCTGGCATCGATCGCACTGATCGGCTTGCCGTCGATGGCGATGATCAGGTCACCAGCGAGGATGCCGGCCTTGGCCGCCGGGGTGTCGTCGATCGGCGCGATCACCTTCATGCTGGCGTTGTCCGGCTGCTGCTGCAGCTCCACGCCGATGCCCTCGTAGGCACCATTGGCCTGCTCGTCGAAGGCCTGCGCGTCTTCCTTGTTGAAGTAGGTGCTGTGCGGATCGAGGTCGAGCAGCAGGCCACGCACGGCCGACTGCATCAGCTTCTTGTCATCGACCGGATCGACATAGGCGGCGCGCACCGCGTTGTACACGGCCACGAAACGGCGGATGTCCTCCAGCGGCACCTTCGAGGTCACCGCCTCCTCGCTGTTCGCTGCCTGCCCGCTGGTTTCCTGGCTCGGGGCGGGCGCGGTCTGCTGCGCCCAGGACAGCGCTGGCAACAGGGCCAGCAAGAGGGTGGCGGTACGGGCTGCGCGCATGGATCACTCCTGTCGACGTTGGCATCGTGCCCAAGGCACATGCACCGATTATGCGCGAAGCACAGCTAAATTCCCGTTGAATCCAACCCGCATCCGGCAGGCCTGGATTCAGCGCCGCTGCAGCCAGCTGTCCGGGTTGACCGGCTGCCCGCCACGGCGCAGCTCGAAGTACAGCGCGGTGACGCCCTGGCCACCGGAATTGCCGACCTTGGCCACCGCATCACCGCGGCTGACCCGTGCGCCGGCATCCTTCAGCAGGGTGTCGTTGTGGGCATACAGGCTCATGTAGCCATTGCCGTGGTCGACGATCAGGATCATGCCGTAGCCGGTCATCCAGTCGGAGAACACCACGGTGCCGTCAGCCACGGCCGTGACGGTGCTGCCGGCCGGCGCGCCGATCAGCACGCCGCTGCTGGTACGGCCATCGGGCAGCTTGCCGCCATAGCGGGCCAGCAGGTTGCCGGACAACGGCCAACCCAGGCCGCCGACCTTCGGTGCCGGTGCCGACGCCACCGCAGGTGGAACCTTGGTTGCCGGCGGCGGTGGCCGGCCCTGTGCGGCCGCCTGGCGTGCGGCCCGCTCGGCAGCGGCCTTTTCGGCAGCAGCTCGACGTGCCGCCGCGCGACGCTCGGCTTCGGCCCGGGCGGCAGCGGCACGCAGATTGGCCAGCAGCGTTTCCAGCGCCTTGGCATCCTGGCCCAGTGCCTGTTCCTTCTCGCGCCGGTCCTTGAAGCGTTCGTCGAGCGAGGCCACGGTCTGCGCGCGGTCACGGCGGTCGGCCGCCAGCGCCGCTGCCTGCTGCTTCTGGTCCTGCTGCGCCCCCTGCAGCTTCTGCTTGCGCTCGGCGATCTGCGCCTGCAGCGCTTCCAGTTCCTTCAGGTCGGCGGTGAGCGTGGTGATGCGCTGCGCTCGTTCGCGCTGCAGGTAACGATGGTAGGCCAGGGCGCGATTGGCATCGGCCACCGTGTCCTGCGACAGCAGCAGCTTCAGCGGTGCGTGATTGCCAAGCTGATACGCCGCGCGCAGCAGGCCGGCCAGTTCGCGGTGCTGCTGGGCCAGGTTGGTTTGCAGGCTGCTGCGGCGCTGCTCGGCCTGGGCCAGGGCCTGGGCCTGCTCACGCAGCGCCGCTTCGGTCTGCGCAAGCGCGCGGCCGGTGCGTGCCACCTTCTCGTCGGCCTCGCGCAGCTGTTGCGATGCTTGGCCACGCTGCCCTTCGATCTGCCGTCGCTCCTGCGCCACGCCCTTCAGCTCGGTACGCAGCTTCTGCAGCTTGCGCTCGGTCTCGCGGGTGGTCTGCGCAGCACCCGGCAGGGGCAGGGCCAGCGCCACAGCCAGCCCCAGCAGCAGCCAGCGCCCGCCGCGTACGGCGGCGAAGTGATGTCGGCGTGATGGGAAGGCGTTGTCGCGCAAGGGCTTTCCAGTGACTTCAGGCAGTTGCGGGGGGTACCGGGGAATGGTGACATCTCCGCACGCGGCCTGCCAGCCGCACATCCATCGAGGTCCCCATGAAAACTCTATCCATTCCGCTGCTGTTGGGCGTACTGCTGGTCACCGGGCCGGTCTGCGCCCAGGAGAACATCAGCAAGGTCAACGGCAGCATCAGCGCCGAACCCGGCCAACGCTACGGCAAGCTGGACACCGTCAACGGCGGCATCCGTGTCGGCGAAGGCGTCGAGACCGGAAGCATCGACACCGTCAACGGCGGGGTGAAGGTTGCCGACCGCGCACGCACCGGCAAGATCGAAACCGTCAACGGCGGTGTCCGCCTGGGTCGCGAAGTGATCGCCAGCGGCGGCGTCAGCACCGTCAACGGCAGCATCTTCACTGATCGCGGCAGCCAGATCGAAGGCGGCGTCGAGACCGTGAACGGCGGCATCGGCCTGGTCGAGAGCCGCGTCGGCAAAGACGTCGAGACCGTCAACGGTGACATCACCGTCGGCATCGGTTCGCAGGTCAACGGCGGCGTGCATGTGCGCAAGCCGAACTTCAGTGTCTCGCTCACCGCCAGCCGCAAGCCGCGCGTGATCATCGGCCCCAACGCGGTCGTCAGTGGGCCGCTGCAGTTCGAGCGCGAGGTGGTGCTGTACGTGCATCGCACCGCACGCATCGGCCCGGTCACCGGGGCCGAGCCGATCCCGTTCGATACCGAAACCGCGCCGGCCGACTGAACCCGTCGCACCCGCCGCTTTGGTGATACTCGCGTTTACCGGTCGCGCGTGAGGTGCGACCGCCCTTTGTTCTCCAGGAATCGACGATGCCCCGCAAACTCCTCCTGTGCCTGGCCGCCGCGGCCGCGCTCAGTGCCTGCAAAGGCGAATCCACGCCGGCTGCCACGCCGCCCACCGATACCGCCGCCGCGAAGCCGGCCGCCCATCAGTTCTCACCGGAGATCAACGCCGGCGACTTCGCCGAGATGGTCAAGACCCTGGCTTCGGATGAGTTCGAAGGCCGCGCCCCGGGCAGCAAGGGCGAAGAACTGACGGTCAACTACATCCGCGACCAGATGCAGCGCATCGGCCTGCAGCCCGGCAACGGCGACAGCTGGTTCCAGGATGTGCCGATGACCGAGACCACGGCCGACGAATCGACCGTGCTGAAGATCACCCAGGGCGGCAAGACCACCGAACTGAAGTTCGGCACCGACATGGTGGTCGGCACCCGTACCGGCCAGGCCGAGGTGAAGGTCGATGCCAGCGACCTGGTGTTCGTCGGCTATGGCGTCGATGCGCCGGAGCAGAAGTGGAATGACTACGCCGGTCAGGACTGGAAGGGCAAGACGGTCGTGATGTTCGTCAACGACCCGGGCTTCCACGTCGACGACGCGAAGCTGTTCGACGGCAAGCGCATGACCTACTACGGCCGCTGGACCTACAAGTTCGAGGAGGCCGCCCGCAAGGGCGCCGCCGCCGCGCTGATCGTGCACGACACCGCCGGCGCGTCCTACGGCTGGGACGTGGTGAAGAATTCCTGGGCTGGCCCGCAGTACGACCTGCCCGCCAAGGATGACCCGGAAGCGCGCATCCCGGTACAGGGCTGGCTGAGCGCCGACGCGGCCAAGGCGCTGTTCGCCGGTGCCGGCCTGGACCTCGCCCAGGCCTACAAGGACGCCAGCAAGCGCGGTTTCAAGCCAGTGCCGCTGAAGGCCACCGCTGCGGTCGACCTGAAGAGCCGGATCGCACAGAAGCAGTCGCGCAACGTGGTCGGCGTGCTGCCGGGCAGCAAGCGCGCTGACGAGGCCGTGCTGTACATGGCGCACTGGGACCACCTGGGCAAGCATGAGGGTGAGACCGGCGACAACATCTACAACGGCGCGGTCGACAACGCCACCGGCGTAGCTGGCATTCTCGAAGTGGCCGAAGCCATGGCCCACCAGGAGCCGAAGCCGGAGCGTTCGGTGGTGTTCCTGGCGGTGACCCTGGAAGAGTCCGGCCTGCTGGGTTCCAAGTACTACGTCGCCCACCCGACCTTCCCGCTGGACAAGATCGCCGGTGTGATCAACATCGATGCGATGTCGGTGGCCGGCCGTGCCAAGGACGTGACCGTCACCGGCTTCGGCAGCTCGGAGCTGGAGGACATCCTCAAGCCGCTGGCCGCCGCCCAGGACCGCACCCTGCACGGTGAGACCTCGGTACAGAGCGGCTTCTACTTCCGCTCCGATCACTTCAACTTCGCAAAGGCGGGTGTGCCGGCCCTGTACGCCGATGGCGGCGAAGACCTGCGCGAGGGTGGCGTGGAAGCGGGCCGCAAGGCGGCGGCGGACTACGGCGCCAACCGTTACCACGGCCCGAAGGACGAGTTCGACGCCGCCACCTGGAAGCTGGACGGCACCGTCGAAGACCTGCAGCTGATGTACGGCGTGGGCAAGGAACTGGCCGGTGGCGATCGTTGGCCGAACTGGTATGCAGGCAATCCGTTCAAGGCAGCCCGCGACGCGATGATGAAGGACAAGGTCCCGGCCAAGTAAAGTCGGGCCATGCTCGACTGAGCACTGTTGAGAGCAGAGCGGCGCCCCACGGGGCGCCGCTTTTCTTTTGCGTACCGTCGGCGGCTCATCCACGGTTGGTGTGGATCTGCCGGTAGTGCCGGCCGCTGGCCGGCAATCGATTGGTAGCGGCCAACCCTGGTTGGCGCCATGCTCCTCGCGGAGCACTTACGCATGGCGTGGATCTACCGGGCAATGCAACGCCATCGGATTGCCGGCCAGCGGCCGGCACTACCGGGGTTTCCTGCGCACAAAGAAAAACCCCGCTGCATGAGCAGCGGGGTTTTGGGTGTAAACCCTGGCGATGACCTACTCTCGCATGGCTTGAGCCACACTACCATCGGCGCAGCTGCGTTTCACTTCCGAGTTCGGGATGGGATCGGGTGGTTCCACAGCGCTA
>NZ_JBMRGI010000037.1:0-23772 GCF_049384345.1 Stenotrophomonas sp. CASM110 | reverse complement strand
TCCATGGCGCCATCGAGCCCCCAGGGACGGGTTCACGGCATGTCCTGCCAACCCACACCGCCCCACCCAACAAGCAGCAACCCAGAGCCGCTTTGGCTTTGGCTTTGGCTTTGGCTTTGGCTTTGGCTTTGACTTTCAGCCGTTGACGTTGCCCGCCGCAGGCGGACCACCGCGCGTCAGCGCGGCGCCTCCACATCCAACCCGATCGGGCAGCTCACGCCGGTGCCGCCGATGCCGCAGTAGCCGTTCGGATTCTTCGCCAGGTACTGCTGGTGATAGTCCTCGGCGTAGTAGTACGCCGGTGCCGGGTACACGATCTCGGTGGTGATCGGGCCGTAGCCGGCCGCATCCAGCTGGGCCTGGTAGGCCTCGCGGCTGGCCAGCGCGGCAGCGTACTGTGCCTCGTCGGTGGCGTGGATCGCCGAACGGTACTGGGTGCCGGTGTCGTTGCCCTGGCGCATGCCCTGGGTCGGGTCGTGGCTTTCCCAGAACAGCTGCAGCAGCCGTTCCAGGCTCACCACCGCCGGGTCGAACACCACCTGCACCACTTCGGTGTGCCCGGTCAGGCCCGAGCACACTTCTTCATAGGTCGGGTTCGGGGTGATGCCGCCGGCGTAGCCGACCGAGGTGCTGTACACGCCCGGCTCGGTCCAGAACTTGCGCTCGGCGCCCCAGAAACAGCCCAGCGCGAAGCGGATCTGCTGCAGGCCCGCGAAACGGTCCTTCAGCGGATGGCTGTTCACGAAGTGCTGGTTGCTGTGCAGCGGCAGCGGTTGCTTGCGCCCTGGCAGTGCTTCTTCCGGGCGCGGCAGGCGCTGCTTGAAGGCCCCGATGCCGAGGATGCCCTGGCCAATTCCCAACATGATGCGCTCCTACGCCGGCAGTCCGGCCATATCGTCTGCATCGGAAATGGGGTCGGCGGCGGCCTGGCCCAAGTCCAGCGCCGCGATGATGGCCTCCGCCTGCGGCCGCGCCGCGTCGGGGATGCCGACCCGCAACACACCGAACAACGGCAGCTCGCCCATGCCACCCAGCAGCTGCTCGCCGAACACGAAGGCGGGGATGCCGGCGTTCTCCAGCGCGTGCTTGACCAGATGGGCGTCGAACAGGTTGTCGGCCTTGTACACGATGTGCATGCGGCGGCTCCTCGGGGCAGGGCTCCAGCATACGCCCGGGGGCTGAATGGTGCCGGGGGCGGGATCGGAGAGTTGCCGGCCAGCGGCCGGCACTACCAGAGGGCGGGGCCGGCATCCCCACACCCCACCGGGCAGCCCTGCCCCGTACGCGCTAGACTGTTGGTCTTTCTGCCTTTCTTTTCGCCGACTCATGTCCGAGCACACCCCCGCCAGCCCCGAGACCCCCGCCGACAGCCACGAAAAGCGCGATTTCATCCGCCAGATCGTGCGCGAGGACCTGGCCAGCGGAAAGCACCAGGCGATCAAGACCCGCTTCCCGCCGGAGCCGAACGGCTACCTGCACATCGGTCACGCCAAGTCGATCTGCCTGAACTTCGGCATCGCCGGTGAATTCAGCGGCGTCTGCAACCTGCGCTTCGATGACACCAACCCGGCCAAGGAAGATCCGGAATACGTGGCCGCGATCCAGGACGACGTGCGCTGGCTGGGCTTCGAGTGGAACGAGCTGCGCCACGCCTCGGACTATTTCCAGGCCTATTACCTGGCCGCCGAGAAGCTGATCGAACAGGGCAAGGCCTACGTCTGCGACCTGTCGGCCGAGGAAGTGCGCGCCTACCGCGGCACCCTGACCGAGCCGGGCCGCCCGTCGCCATGGCGCGACCGCAGCGTCGAGGAAAACCTCGACCTGTTCCGCCGCATGCGCGCCGGTGAATTCCCGGATGGTGCGCGCACCCTGCGCGCCAGGATCGACATGGCCAGCGGCAACATCAACCTGCGCGATCCGGCGCTGTACCGCATCAAGCACGTCGAGCACCAGAACACCGGCAATGCGTGGCCGATCTACCCGATGTACGACTTCGCCCACGCGCTGGGTGATTCGATCGAAGGCATCACCCACTCGTTGTGCACGCTGGAATTCGAAGACCACCGCCCGCTGTACGACTGGTGCGTGGACAACGTCGATTTCGCCCATGACGATGCGCTGACCCAGCCGCTGGTCGATGCCGGCCTGCCGCGCGAAGCGGCCAAGCCGCGCCAGATCGAGTTCTCGCGCCTGAACATCAACTACACGGTGATGAGCAAGCGCAAGCTGATGGCGCTGGTCACCGAACAGCTGGTGGACGGCTGGGAAGACCCGCGCATGCCGACCCTGCAGGGCCTGCGTCGCCGTGGTTACACCCCGGCCGCGATGCGCCTGTTCGCCGAGCGCGTGGGCATCAGCAAGCAGAATTCGCTGATCGACTTCAGCGTGCTGGAAGGCGCGCTGCGCGAGGACCTGGACAGTGCCGCACCGCGCCGCATGGCAGTGGTCGACCCGGTCAAGCTGGTGCTGACCAACCTGCCGGAAGGCCACGAAGAGCAGCTGACCTTCAGCAACCACCCGAAGGACGAGAGCTTCGGCAGCCGCGAAGTACCGTTCGCACGCGAAGTGTGGATCGACCGCGAGGACTTCGCCGAAGTGCCGCCGAAGGGCTGGAAGCGCCTGGTCCCGGGGGGCGAAGTGCGCCTGCGCGGCGCCGGCATCATCCGCTGCGACGAAGTGATCAAGGATGCCGACGGCACCATCACCGAGCTGCGCGGCTGGCTGGATCCGGAATCGCGTCCGGGCATGGAAGGCGCCAACCGCAAGGTCAAGGGCACCATCCACTGGGTCAGCGCCGTGCACGGCGTACCGGCCGAGATCCGCCTGTACGACCGCCTGTTCTCGGTGCCGAACCCGGACGACGAATCGGAAGGCAAGACCTACCGCGATTACCTCAACCCGGAATCGCGCCGCACTGTCACCGGCTATGTCGAGCCGGCCGCGGCCAGCGCCGCGCCGGAGCAGTCGTTCCAGTTCGAGCGTACCGGCTACTTCGTGGCCGACCGCCGCGACCATACCGCAGCCACGCCGGTGTTCAACCGCAGCGTGACCCTGCGCGATACCTGGTCGGCCTGAGGACCTGCGCGGGCGCCTGGATGGCGCCCGCACGACCGCGACGATGATCACCGCCCTTTCCGTCCTGCTCTGGTTCATCTCGCAGCATCCGCTGCTGACGTTCTTTGCAGCAATGGTGCTGGCCGGGCTGGTCTCGTGGTGGCGGCGCTTTCCGGGCTACGCCATCGTGGTGTTCCCGCTGGCGATGCTCAACATGTTCCTCGGCCACTTCCTCAACGCCGCCTTCCTCAACGTGGTGGGCGAGCGTGGTGAAGCGGTGATCGTCAAGGCCGAGCGAACCAGCTCCACGCTCAACGAACAGTACATCTGGCGCTACGAAGCGGTGCTGCGCACGGCCGAGGGCCGCGACGTGGACGTGGTGTTCCACACCAACACGGCTTCGCTGTGGCCGCTGGAAAACGCCATCCGCATCCCGGCGCGCGACCAGCCGTTCGTGGTGAAGTACACGCCGGGCTTCCCGCGCAACATCGTCATCCTCACCAACGAGTCACCGCACGGCATCGCCCAGGCCCGGGCCAGCGCGCGCGAGCGGGTGGAAGTGGCGGCGCGCAAGCTGCACTTCAGCCCGGGCAATGCCGAGTTCCGCGCCGACTATCGCCGCGAACTGGAAAGCTGGCTGCGCGACCACG
Source organism: Stenotrophomonas sp. CASM110 (assembly GCF_049384345.1). Classification (NCBI taxonomy): domain Bacteria; kingdom Pseudomonadati; phylum Pseudomonadota; class Gammaproteobacteria; order Lysobacterales; family Lysobacteraceae; genus Stenotrophomonas; species Stenotrophomonas sp. CASM110. Next base: position 20,068 of record NZ_JBMRGI010000037.1, on the reverse strand, counting down.
GCAGCGACCCGCAGCAGCAGCCCGACGCGCAGCGATATCGCGCCGAGCTCGACGCACTCGACCGCTAGCCCCAGGCCCTGCCTGGATGTTCCGCCCCATCCATCCACAGGCCTGACATGACCACGAGCGCCACCGCCCTCCTCCCGCTGCTGCAGCAGGCCCTGCAGGACACCGGCACCGCCAGCCGCATCGACGGCAACGCGCTGCTGCTCGACAGCGGCCTGCGCCTGACCCCGCATGCGATGGCCGCGCAGGCGCGCGACAACGGCGGCTGGCAGACCTCCACCGTCATTGAAAGCCAGCATCCGCAGTTGTTCGCCGATGGCCTGTTCGAGTACCAGCACGCAAATGGTGCCGATGAGCAGGCATCGCTGTTGTCCGGCTTCCAGGCCTGGGCCCGGGTGGACCTGGTGACCCTGCAGACCGCGATCGGCGCCCAAGACGCACAGGGCCTGCCGATGATGGGCCTGACCTATCCGGCCGGTGACAATGGCGAGGAACACGAGCGCACTGTGGTGCTGGGGCCGTTGGCGCACTACCGTGCACAGGACGTGGATGCCTCCACCTGCAGCGAAGACGATCATGGCTCCTGCCCCTGCTGCCTGTTCACCCGCAGCATGGAGGCCTTCGACGAGCTGCTGAAAGCCCGCCAATTCCTGGCCATCCGCCTGTTCGCCTCGCGCGATACCGATGGTCTGTGCGAGGCCGATTGCCGGGTCAACGGCCACGACTTCGCCGCCGCCCTGCCCCTGCTGCGCGCCTATGCCGCCAGTTGGCCGCAGGCCGGGCTGGAATTCCGCAAGCAGTACGTGGTGATCCGCACCGGCTCGCCGGGCTGAGCCACGCCCACACCCGGTACAGGCCGGTGCGGCTACACTGCGCGCCGGTTTCCCAAGCAACCGCACTTTTCCCATCCCACACGAGGCACCCCCGCGATGCTGTACGCGCAAGTCCACCTGACCCTTCCCGCCTGGATCCACGACCAGATCGACCTGGATCGTCGATATCCGGGCGATGAGGCCAAGGTCGCGCTGGCGATCGAGCTGTCGCGGCTGAACGTCGAGCACGCCAGTGGCGGCCCGTTCGGTGCGGTGGTGTTCGGCCCGGATGACAAGGTCATCGCCGCCGGCGTGAACCGGGTGATGCCGCACGCGACCTCGCTGGCGCACGCCGAGAACATGGCCTACATGCTGGCCCAGCAGCGCCTGCAGACCCCGCGCCTGAACGCGGTGCTGTCGCCGGTCACCCTGGCCACCAGCTCGCAGCCGTGCTGCCAGTGCTACGGCGCCACCGTGTGGGCCGGCATCGACCGCCTGCTGATCGGTGCCAACTCGGCCGACGTCGAGGAACTGACCCCGTTCGATGAAGGCCCGCTGCCGGCCGACTGGGTGGGTGAACTCAACAAGCGCGGCATCGAAGTGGTGCAAGGCCTGAACCGCGACGCCGCGCGCAGCGTGCTGCGTGCCTATGGGGAAAGTGATGGCGCCCGTTACTGAAACCGGCATCGGCCTGCTGTGCCTGTGCCGGCAGGGCTTCGAGCCCGAGCTGGCCGGCGAGCTGCAGTTCCGCGCCGGTGAAGCCGGTTTCGCCGGCTATGCGCGCACCCAGCGCAATGACGGCTACGTGCTTTTCATGTGCGACGAAGCCGCCGCGCTGGCGCCGCGCCTGCGCTGGCGCGAGCTGATCTTCGCGCGGCAGAAGCTGGTGGTGCTGGCCGAACTGCCGCAGCTGGACCCGGCGGACCGGATCACCCCGATGCTGGAAGTGCTGGCCGATGCGCCGCGCTTCGGCGACCTGTGGGTGGAACACCCCGATTCGGACGCCGGCAAGCCACTGTCCGGTCTGGCCCGTGCCTTCGGCAATGCACTGCGCCCGGCGCTGCGCAAGGCCGGCAAGCTCACTGATAAGCCGAACAACCGCCTGCCGCGCCTGCATGTGGTGTTCGTCGATGGCACCCATGCCTTCGTCTGCGTGGCCGACCCGGCCGACAGCGCACCGTGGGCGCTGGGCATCCCGCGCCTGAAGCTGCTGCCCGAGGCGCCTTCGCGTTCGGCGCTGAAGCTGGACGAGGCGCTGCTGACCCTGCTGACGCCGGAAGAACGCGAGGCGCTGGCCAAGCCCGGCATGCGTGCGGCCGACCTCGGCGCCGCACCCGGCGGCTGGACCTGGGTGCTGACCCGCCAGCACATGCACGTGCTGAGCATCGACAACGGCCCGCTGCGCCAGCACGTGCTGGACACCGGACTGGTCGAGCACCTGCGCGCCGATGGCTTCCACTGGCACCCGGAACAGCCGCTGGACTGGATGGTCTGCGACATGGTCGAGCAGCCGCGCCGCGTGGCCGAACGCATGGCCACCTGGTTCCGCGAGGGCTGGTGCCGGCATGCGATCTTCAATCTGAAACTGCCGATGAAGAAGCGCTGGGACGAAACCCGGCTGTGCCTGGACCTGTTCCAGGACCAGGCCGGCAAGCCGCTGGTGGTCCGCGCCAAGCAGCTCTATCACGACCGTGAAGAGATCACCGTGCTGGCTTCGCCGCTGCGCTGATCCGTCATCGGCGGCACAGGTTGCCGGGAGTACGCTCCCGGTACCCTCTGGCAAGGAGCCTGTCATGAACCTTCCGCGTGCTGCCCTGCTGTTGACCATCCTGCTGGCCTCGGTACCGGCCATCGCCCAGCACGGCCCGTCCACGCCGGCGCAGAGCCAGCCGCTGGGCCCCACCGGCGGCGCGATCCGCCAGCAGCCGCTGGATGCCGGCCGGGTCAGCGGCAGCGTCGAGATTCCGCAGCCGGCCGGCGAGGCGCAGGTGACCGTGCGTTCGCTGGAACCGAGCAGCGTGGTCGGCCAGTACCGCATCCATTTCGCCGCGCTGGATGTGAACGGCGACGGCTTCATCAGCCGCGAGGAAGCACAGGCCAATCCGGCGCTGGCCGACGAATTCAATTCGCTGGACCGCAGGCACCGCGGCAAGCTGGACCGCACCGACCTGGCCGGCTGGCTGGTGGATTGAAAAAGGGGACGGAGGGGATTAAGTCGTATGTGCACAAACGACTTAATCCCCTCCGTCCCCTTTTTGCTTCAGACGCCGGCGGCGCGCTTCCAGAACGCCTGTACCAGCGGCGGCCATTTGCCGACACAGCCCAGCGCGCGGCCACGGGCCAGGGTCAAGTGCATCTCGTCGTTGGAGAACAGGCGGTTGATCGCATCGAAGCTGTAGGCGGCGATCTGGTTGTCGCTGCGCCGTTCGCGTGCCCAGCGCTGCAGGCGCTGCGGCGACAGCCGCGGCTGGCCACGGCGCTCGGCCGACGGCGCCAGCCACTGCTGCAGGGCGGCGACATCGCGCAGGCCCAGGTTCACGCCCTGCCCGGCCAGCGGATGCACCACATGCGCGGCATCACCCAATGCCAGTACTCGGCCGGCCACGTAGTGACGGGCCAGTTGGCGACGCAGCGGGAAGGCCGCTCGCGGTGACGCCAGTCGCAGCTCACCCAGCCGCGCCGCGAAGGCCCGGGTCAGTTCGCGGTTGAAGGCGTCCTCGTCCAAGGCCAGCACACGTGCCGCCTCGTCCTCGGGCAGGGTCCAGACGATCGAGCTGCGGCGCTCGGCCACCGGCAGCAGCGCCAGCGGCCCGCCCGGCAGGAAACGCTGCCAGGCGGTGGCCTGGTTGGGAAGATCGCTGTCCACGTAGGCCACCACGCCACGCTGGTGGTAGTCATGCTTTTCAACCTCGATCCCGGCCAGTTGGCGCAGGGTCGATTCGGCGCCGTCGGCGGCCACCGCCAACGCCGCTTCCAGGCGACGACCGTCATCCAGGCGCAGGCGCACGCCGTCGTCGTCCTGCTCCAGCGCGTCCACCCGCGCCGGGCAGTGCAGCTGCACGCCCGCCGCCGGCAACGCCGCCCACAGGCGATCCTGCAGCAGGCCGTTCTCGACGATGTAGCCCAGTTCACGACGGCCGAAGCGATCGGCATCGAACAGCAGATCTTCGCCACCGGCCGCGTCCCACACCTGCATGCGCCGGTAGGGCCAGGCACGGGCCTGCGCGATCGCCGGCCACACGCCCAGGCGGCTCAACAGTTGTACGTTGTCAGCAGCGAAGGCGAACACGCGCAGGTCAGGCTGTGCGGCCTGCCACGGCGCGGGCTCACGACCTTCCACCAGCGCAACCGACAGGCCGGCATCGGCCAGCGCCAGCGCGCACGCGGCACCGACCACGCCACCACCGACGATGGCCACATCAAGGCGCATGCGCCGGCTCATGCGGCTTCTCCGCGGCACAGGCGCGGCACTTCGCCGCGGAAGCCCATCGCGCCACCGACCAGCATCGACTGCACCGAGGCGCGTTGCGCGGCCACCAGGCCGAGGCTGCGCAGCGGCCGCATCAGCGGTGCCGGATTGCTGGTCAGCCGTGCCAGGCCACCCGAGAACGCCACCGTCTGCCGTCGGTCTTCCTGGCGGCGCGCAACATAGGCCTGCAGCAGCACATCGCTGCCGGCATCCTCGTGCGCATCCTCCAGCAGTTCGGCCAGGGTCAGCGCATCGCGCAGGCCCAGGTTGAAGCCCTGCGCACCCAGCGGATGGATGGTCTGCGCGGCATTGCCCAGCAGCACCGTGCGTTCACCGGCCAATGCGCGCGCCAGCACCTGGATGAGCGGGTAAGCGCTGCGCGGGCCGGATTCGAGCAGCCGACCGGCACGCCAGCCGATCGCATCCTGCAGGCGCTGCAGCCAGGCCGCATCGTCCAGCGCCATCACCGCATCGGCCTGATCGCGGGCCACGCCATGCACGGTGCCGAAGTGGCGGTCACCGCGCGGCAGCAGGGCGGTCGGGCCGGTATCGGTGAAGCGCTCCCAGGCCGTGCCATCCGGCGCGCGCTGGCTGCGCACGCGGGCCACGAACAGGGTCTGCTGGAAATCATGCCGGTCGACCTCGATGCCCAGCGCGCCACGCACACCGCTGGTCGTGCCATCGGCACCGACCACCAGCCGTGCCAGCAGTACGCGCTCGCCGGTCTCGTCGGCCACCCGCACCTGGCGGTAGCCGTCGACCACCTCGCCCAGGCCCAGGAACCGCATCGGCCGGTAGCGCCGCAGCTGCGGCAGCTCCTGCAGGCGCGCTTCCAGCGCCTGGCCGAAGTCACGCGCGACAACCACCTGGCCGAACCACGGCCGGTCGTAGTCGGAAGCCTCCAGCTGCACGCGGCCGAAATCGCCGGCGCGGCTGACATGGATGCGGCGGATCGGGCCCGGCGCCATCGCCAGCTTCTGCATGACCCCCAACGCGGTCAGCGCGTTGACGGTCGCCGCGGCGAAACTGAGGTTGCGCTGGTCGAACACCGCCGGCAGCTCGCCGGCCGGGCTGGCTTCGAGCAGGCCCACGTCGCGGCCCAACCGGTCCAGGGCAATGGCCAGGCTGGCACCGACCAGGCCGCCACCGACGATCAGCACGTCATGTCGTTCACTCATGGTGTTCATGATACGCGCTCGCCCCGCCCGGACACCCAACAGCCCCCGACCTGCGCCAACCGGCGCGGCGGGCTAGAATGAAACCTGAATCCGCTCCGGGCCCGCTGCCATGTCCGCCACCGCCAACCGTGCCTTCGTCCTGTCCGTACTCGTGCTGTTGCTGGCGGCGACCCGGGTCAACCACTTCGCGGCGATCCCGGATGCCTCCTGGGCGGTGTTCTTCATCGGCGGCTTCTACCTGGCTGGCTGGACCCGCTGGGCGTTCCCGCTGCTGATGGTGTTCGCGGTGCTGGTGGACTGGATCGTGATCCGCAGCAGCGGCCTGGATTTCTGGCAGCACTACTGCGTGTCGCCGGGCTACTGGCTGCTGCTGCCGGCGTATTTCTCGCTGTGGGCCGGCGGCATGCTGCTGGGCCGCAACTACCAGGGGGCACGCTGGCCGGTACTGGCCAAGGGCGCGCTGCTGCTGGTGGCCTCGGTGGCGGTCTGTCACCTGCTCGCGCAGGGCGGCTTCTACTGGACCAGCCGCAACGTGGCCGAACCGACGCTGGCCGGCTGGGCACAGAACTACGCACAGTGGTTCGGGCCGTACCTGCGCACCACCGCCATCTACGTGGCGCTGGCCGCCGCCCTGCAGCTGGCCGTGGAGCAGGTACTGAAGCTCCAGCAGGCCCGCCGCGACATCCGGCACTGAGCCGCGCCATGGGTCATCGCCTCTCGCGCATCTATACCCGCACCGGCGACGACGGCAGTACCGGCCTTGGCGACGGCCAGCGCGTGGCCAAGGATGATGCCCGCGTGGCGTCCTACGGCACTGTCGACGAAGCCAATGCCGCACTCGGCCTGCTGCTGGCCACGGCGCTGCCCGACGACGTGCGCGCGCTGGTGGTGCATCTGCAACACCAGCTGTTCGACCTGGGCGCCGAACTGTGCATCCCCGGCCACGCCGCGATCCACGCCGCCGATGTGTCGGCACTGGAACAGCAGCTGGATCACTACAACGCCAGCCTGCCGATGTTGAAGGAATTCATCCTGCCAGCCGGTGGCGAGGCCGCCGCACGCTGCCACCTGGCGCGCACCATCGTCCGCCGGGCCGAGCGCGAGACGGTCACCCTGGCCCGCCACGACGCCGTGCGCAGCGAGGCGCTGCAGTACCTCAACCGGCTGTCGGACCTGTTGTTCGTGCTGGCCCGGGTGCTGGCCCGTGCCGATGGCCATGGCGAAGCGCTGTGGCAGCCACAGCAGCGCCAGCGCTGAGTCGGCACGATGCTGGTCTTCACCCATCCGTCCTGCCTGCTGCATGACCCCGGCCCTGGCCATCCGGAGTGCCCGCAACGCCTGCAGCATGTGCTCGATGCCCTGCACGCCGCCTTCCCCGGCCAGCTGGACTGGCGCGAGGCGCCGCCGGCCAAGTTCGGCGAACTGACCCGGGTCCACGACAGCGCCCTGCTCGACTTCGTGCTGCAGCCGCAGACCGCGCCGCTGCGACAGCTGGACATGGACACCTGGACCTCGCCCGGCTCGGCCAGTGCCGCCGTGCATGCCGCCGGCGCCGGCGTGGCGGCGGTAGATGCGGTGATGCTGGGCGAGGACCCGCTGGCGTTCTGCGCGGTGCGGCCACCGGGCCACCACGCCACCAGCAGCACTGCGATGGGCTTCTGCCTGCTCAACAACATCGCCATCGCCGCCGCCTACGCCCGTGACCGTCATGGCCTGGAGCGGATCGCGGTGGTCGATTTCGATGTCCACCATGGCAACGGCACCCAGGACATCTTCCAGCACGACGCCCGGGTCTCGTACTACAGCACCCACCAGGCCGGGCTGTTCCCCAACTCCGGCCTGCGCCGCGACCGCGGTGCCGGCAACCTGATGAACATCCTGCTGCCCCCCGGCAGCGGCGGTTTCCGCTTCCGCAATGTGTGGGCCGACGAGATGCTGCCGGCCATCGACGACTTCCGGCCGCAGCTGCTGCTGATTTCGGCCGGCTTCGATGCCCACCTGCGCGATCCGCAGGCCGACCTGATGCTGGAAACCGACGATTTCGCCTGGATCACCCGCGAACTGCATGCGCTGGCGCGCCGCCATGCGGCCGGCCGGGTGGTCTCGATGCTGGAAGGCGGCTATGACCTGCAGGCCCTTGCCGAGTGCAGCGTGGCCCATGTCCGGGCCCTGCTGCCCCCCCCACCGGGCAGCGTCTCCGGATGAACCCGAACCGTCAGGATCCGACGCCCTTCATTGCCCCTATGCAAGGGATGGGGCAAGCTACCGTCCGTTTTCGCCCGAATCCGAACCGCGTGCGCCGAGCCCTCCGCCTGCTTCCCCTGCCTCTGAGCATCGCCATCTGCCTGCCGGCAATGGCCGATGAAAAGCCGCTCAACTGGGGCCTGTGCCCGGCTACCGACGTGATTCCCGCGTTCACCGATGCCCCTGTCCCGGTCCCGGGGCAGGACAAGGCCGCCGCCAGCGCCGCGCGCGAGCAGCAGCCGACCGACATCGAGGGTGACCAGCTGCTGGGCACCACCACCGTGCCGCAGTACGAAGGCAACGTGGCCCTGCGCCGCGGCGACCAGTTCGTCGGCACCGACAAGCTCAGCTTCGATACCGAGACCGGCAACTACATCGCCGACGGCAATGTCCGCTACCAGGACTCCTCGATCCGCATGGTCGCCAAGCGCGCCGAGGGCAACCAGGAAAGCGACACCCACAAGATCACCGACATCAAGTACCAGCTGGTGTCGCGCCGCGGCAACGGCGATGCCGAATCGGTCGACCTGCAGGGCGCGGTCGGCCAGATGCACCGCTCCACCTACACCACCTGCGACCCGTCGCAGCCGGTGTGGAAGCTGTCGGCGCCGCAGATCGAAGTGGACAACGACGAAGGCTTCGGTACCGCCCGCAACGCCGTGCTTCGCATCGGCAAGGTGCCGGTGCTGTGGGCGCCGTACTTCAAGTTCCCGATCGACGACCGCCGCAAGACCGGCCTGCTGTTCCCGCAGCTGGGCATGTCCGGCCGCAACGGTTTCGATTACGCACAGCCGATCTACTTCAACCTGGCGCCGAACTACGACGACACGTTGACCCCGCGCTACATGAGCCGGCGCGGCCTGATGCTCGACAACGAATTCCGCTACCTCTACAACGGCGGCCGCGGCGAACTGCTGACCGCGTTCATGCCCAACGACAAACTGCGCGACCGCGACCGCGGCCGGGTGATGTTCGGCGGCTACCACAACCTCGACGACCACTGGCAGGCCCGCGCCAACCTGGCCTGGGTCAGCGACGAACGCTATGTGGAAGACTTCGCCAACCGCCTGGTGGGGGTCACCGCGTCGAACCTGCAGAGCACCATCGGCCTGTACGGCACTGGCAGGAACTGGACGGCCGGCATCATGGCCGACCGCTGGCAGCTGACCGACTACACCCTCAACGAGGGTGCGCTGGCCTACAACCGCCAGCCGCGCCTGTATTTCAACTGGGACAAGCCGGTCCTGCCGTGGCTGGAAACCGGCATCTACGCCGAAGCCGTGCGTTTCACCCACGACGACATCAACTTCAAGTACGGCGCTGATGCGGGACCGGACCTGCAGTACACCCGCAACGGCAGCCGTCAGACCGACGGCATCGGTGTCAGCGGCGGCTCGCGGCTGGATGTCAAACCCTACGTGTCGTTCCCGATCAGCGGCGCGGCCTGGTATGTCACGCCGACCCTGGCCTACCGCTATACCGGTTACCAGCTGGACCGTGGCCTGGTTGATGGCGTGAACGGCATCCGCGGCCAGATCCTGCGTTCGCAGGGCATCGACCCGAACACCGCCACACCGGAACAGCTGCGCGGCAACACCTCGCCCAGCCGCAGCCTGCCGATCGGCAGCATCGACGCCGGCCTGTTCTTCGATCGCGAGACCCGCATCGGTGGCAAGTCCTTCCTGCAGACCCTGGAACCGCGCCTGTTCTACCTGCGCACGCCCTACCGCGATCAGGACGAGCTGCCGATCTTCGACACTCGCGACTTCACCTTCAGCTGGGGCCAGCTGTTCCGCGATTCTCGCTATACCGGCGCCGATCGCCAGAACGACGCCAACCAGCTGACCATGGCGCTGAGCACCCGCTTCATCGACCAGACCACCGGCAAGGAACGCTTCTCGGCCTCCATCGGCCAGATCCAGTACTTCGACGAATCGCGGGTGACCGTCACCCCGGGTGGCGCGCCGGTGGAGAAGGGCAAGTCGGCGTGGATCGCTGACGGCAACTACATGATCAACGACCGCTGGACCCTGGGTGCCACCTACCAGTGGGACCCCAAGTACAAGCGCGAGGATCTGGCCAGCGTCCGCGCCCGCTACCTGATGCCCAACGATGGCGTGATCAACCTCAGCTACCGTTACCGCATCAACTCCGGCGCCCCGGCCACCGCCAACAAGCATGACCGCACGCTGCTGGAACAGGCCGACCTGTCGTTCCTGTACCCGCTGAATGCGCGCTGGAGCCTGGTCGGCCGCTACTACTACTCGCTGCAGGACAAGGAACCGCTGGAGATCATCGCCGGCGTCCAGTGGGACAGCTGCTGCCTGGCCGTGCGTGCGGTCGCCCGCCGCTACGTCCGCAACCGCGAAGGCGAGATGAACAACGCCATCCAGCTGGAGTTCGTGCTCAAGGGCCTGAGCTCCCTGGGCCAGGACACGGACCGTACCCTGCGCCGTGCTATCCTCGGCTACAACCGCGACGACCTCTATCTCGTGCCGCCGAGCAACACCGGGGCGACCCGGGATGACTACGATCCGAACCTGATCCCATGACCAAGCGCTTCCCCGTTCTTCTCGCCTCGCTGCTGGCGGTGTCCAGCGTGTCCGCCCCCCTGCAGGTGCTTGCCCAGGAGGCGCAGCCGCTTGACCGCATCGCCGCCGTCGTCGATGAGGACGTGATCCTGCAGAGCGAGCTCCAGCGTGCGATCGCCAACATCAAGGCGCAGTACGCCGGCCGCGAAAACCAGCTGCCGCCGGAAGACGTGCTCAGCCGCCAGGTGCTCGAGCGCCTGGTGCTGGTCAAGCTGCAGGTGGCCCGCGCCCAGGGCAGCGGCATCCGGGTCAGCGACCAGGAGCTGAACCAGGCGATGAACTCCATCGCCCAGCAGAACGGTTCGAACCTGGACGCCCTGCGCCAGCGCCTGGCCCATGACGGCATCGACTTCAACGATTTCCGCGCCTCGGTGCGTGACGAGATCACCGTGCAGCGCCTGCGCCAGAGCTTCGCGCAGAGCCGCATCAGCGTCAGCGAGGGTGAAGTCGACGCCGCGCTGAAGCAGCAGGCCACGGTGGGCAACCAGTACCACCTGGCGCACATCCTGATCGCCCTGCCCGACGGTGCCAACGCCGACCAGATCGCCACCGGCCAGAAGAAGGCCGATGGTGTGAAGACCCTGCTGGACAAGGGCGAGCTGGACTTCAACGCTGCAGCCGTGCGCTATTCGGACAGCCCGAATGCACTGGAAGGCGGTGACCTGGGCTGGCGCAGCCTGGATGAAATCCCGCAGGCCTTTGCCCAGATGATGGAAAAGATGAAGCCCGGCGAAGTGGTCGGCCCGATCCGTGGCCCGAGCGGCTTCCAGCTGCTGAAGCTGGTGGAAGTGCGTGACGCCAGCTCCGCCGCCGCCGGTGAGCATACGGTCACCGAATTCCACGGCCGCCATATCCTGGTGCGCGTGGACGACCACCAGACCGACGCCGCCGCCAAGGCCAAGATCGACACCCTGCGTGCCCGCATCGCCGGTGGTGCCGAGTTCCAGACCGTTGCCAAGGAGTCCTCCGAGGACAACAACAGCAAGGGCCAGGGCGGTGACCTGGGCTGGTTCCCGGCCGACGCGTTCGGTCCGGCCTTCGGCCAGCAGGTGGAAGGCCTCCAGGACGGTGGCGTCAGCCAGCCGTTCCGTACCGATGCCGGTTGGCACATCGTGCAGCGCGTGGCGACCCGCCAGACCGACGTGACCACCGACAACCAGCGTGCCCAGGTCCGCGAGACCATCGGCCGCCGCAAGCTGGAAGACGAGTACAACCGCTTCCTGCAGGAACTGCGTGGCGAAGCCTACGTCAGCTTCCGCAGCGGCGACCGCGCGGAAAACACCGCCACCCCGCCGCAGTCCTGACCGATGCGCCCCGAGCTCGCTCTGGTACCGGGCGAGCCCGCCGGGATCGGCCCGGAGCTATGTGTCCGCCTCGTCCAGCAGCCGCGTGAAGATTGCCGGCTGCTGGCCTTCGCCGATCCGGACACCCTGCACGCGGCCGCGGCCGCGCTGAACCTGCCCCTGCAGCTGCTGCCCGAGGACGCCGAAGCACGCGCCCCCGGCGATCTGCGCCTGCGCGCTGTCCGCAACGCTGCGCCCAGCCGCTTCGGCCAGGCCGATCCGGCCAATGCCGGCGCGGTCATCGGCGCGCTGCTCGGCGCCGGCCAGGCCTGCCTGTCCGGCGAACTGCACGGTGTTGTGACCGGCCCGGTGCACAAGGCGGTCATCAATGAAGGCGGCATCGCCTACAGCGGCACCACTGAACTGCTGGCCGACCAGGCCGGGGTAAAGGTGGTGATGATGCTGGCCAACCACATCGTGCGCGTGGCCCTAGCCACCACCCACCTGCCGCTGCGCGAGGTGGCCGATGCGATCACCGCGCCCGGCCTGGAGCACACGCTGCGCACGGTGCACGCCGCACTGCGCCGTGAGTTCGGCCTGCCTGCGCCGCGCATCGCCGTGCTCGGCCTGAACCCGCACGCCGGCGAAGATGGCCACCTGGGCCGCGAAGAACTGGATCTGGTCATCCCGCTGCTGCAGCGCCTGCGCGCGGAGGGCATGGACCTGGTCGGGCCGCTGCCGGCCGATACCGCCTTCCTGCCCGCCAAGCTGGCCGGCTTCGACACCGTGCTGGCGATGTACCACGACCAGGGCCTGCCGGTACTGAAATATTCCGGCTTCGAACAGGCGGTGAACCTGACCCTGGGCCTGCCCTATCCGCGCGTGGCGGTGGACCATGGCACCGCGCTGGAGCTGGCCGGCCGCGGCATCGCCGATCCCTCCAGCCTGCAGGCGGCAACGACGCTGTGTGCGCAGCTTGCGCGGCAACGTACACTGGGCGCATGAATTCCCCGCATTCCCCCTCCGGCCCGGTGTTCACCGCACCGGCCAAGAAGCAGCTTGGCCAGCATTTCCTGGCCGACCGCCACTACATCGACAAGATCGTGATGGCGGTCAACCCGAAAGACGGCGACCGCCTGGTCGAGATCGGCCCTGGCCAGGGCGCGATCACCCTGCCGCTGCTGCGCGTGCACCCCACGCTGACGGTGATCGAGTTCGACCGCGACCTGATCGCGCCGCTGACCGCCGCCGCCGAGCCGCTGGGCGAGCTGACCATCGTTCATCGCGACGTGCTGCGCGTGGACTTCACCGAACTGGCCGCCGGCCAGCCGATCCGCCTGGTCGGCAACCTACCCTACAACATCTCCTCGCCGATCCTGTTCCATGCGCTGGAGCATGCCGCGGTCATCCGCGACATGCACTTCATGCTGCAGAAGGAAGTGGTCGACCGCATGGCAGCCGGCCCCGGCAGCAAGGTGTATGGCCGCCTCAGCGTGATGCTGCAGGCCTACTGCCAGGTGACCTCGCTGTTCGTGGTGCCGCCGGGCGCGTTCCGGCCGCCGCCGAAGGTCGATTCGGCCGTGGTGCGTCTGGTGCCGCGTGACCCGGCCGCGATCAACATCAACGACCACAAGCGCTTCGCCGAGGTGGTCAAGGCCGCCTTCGGGCAGCGCCGCAAGACCCTGCGCAATGCCCTGAACAACGTGGTGTCCGCCGAGCAGTTCATCGCCGCCGGCGTGCGTCCCGATGCCCGCGCCGAACAGCTGGACGTGGCCGAATTCATCGCTTTGGCCAATGCCTCCTGATTACACTGCCGGTATGGAAGACGCTGACGTTTATGCCATCTCCGTCGAAGTCGCGCCGCGCTTCCTCGACGATCAATCCGCGCCGGAAGACGGTCGCTTTGCGTTCGCCTACACGATCCGCATCCACAACCAGGGGCGGGTCGCGGCACGCCTGGTCGCGCGCCACTGGCGCATCACCGATGCCAATGGTCGTGTCGAGCATGTCGATGGCGACGGGGTGATCGGCGAGCAGCCGCGGCTGCGCCCCGGTGAAGACTTCCGTTACACGTCCGGTGTCATGCTGGGGACCGATCACGGGACCATGCAGGGGCACTACGACATGGTCGCCGACGATGGCACCGAATTTGCCGCGCCGGTCGCACCCTTCGTGCTGGCCGTGCCGCGTACCCTGCACTGACACGGAGGCCGAACGATGAGTGTGTGGGCGATCGGCGACCTGCAGGGCTGCTATGACGTCACCCAGCGATTGCTGGAGAAGATCCGCTTCGACCCGGCGCAGGACACCCTGTGGTTCTGCGGCGACCTGGTCAACCGCGGCGGGCAGTCGCTGGAAACGCTGCGGCTGGTGCACTCGCTGCGCGAGCACAGCGTGGTGGTGCTGGGCAACCATGATCTTTCGCTGCTGGCCGTCGGTTCGCGTACCGAAGAGGAACAGCGCAAGGTCAACCCGGACCTGCTGCGCATCGTGCAGGCCGAGGACCGCGACGAACTGCTGGACTGGCTGCGCCTGCAGAAGCTGGTGCACGTGGACCGCGAGCTGGGCTGGATGATGGTGCACGCCGGCCTGGCGCCGAAGTGGACCACGCAGATGGCCGAGAAGCATGCCGCCGAGGTCGAGGTGCAACTGCATGGCGCCGGCTACCGCAAGCTGTTCCGCAACATGTACGGCGACAAGCCGAGCTGGGCCCCGAACCTGTCCGGTTACGACCGCTCGCGCGCGATCATCAACGTGCTCACCCGCATGCGCTACTGCACCCCGCGGGGGCGCATCGGCATCGAGGACAAGGGCACGCCGGGCACGCAGGAGCAGGGGCTGTATCCCTGGTTCGAAGTGCCCGGCCGGGTCGAGCGCGACCTCAAGGTCGTCTGCGGCCACTGGTCGGCGCTGGGCCTGACCATCACCCAGGGCGTGCACGCCATCGACACTGGCGCGGTCTGGGGCGGCAAGCTGACCGCGCTCCAGCTTGATACCGACGAGCTGCGCGTGGTGCAGGTTCCGGGCCGCGACGTACCGGCACCCGTGCCCAACGCCCGCCCGCCGGCGCGACCGGCGCACGAGCGCCCCGGCGCCGCGACGCAGGGCAAGGAACAGGGCGGCAACGCCGCTGCCACCCCGGGCAACCGTGGCCCACGCCGCCGTCGCCGTCGTGGTGGCGGAGGGGGCGGCGCGGGTGGCGGCACCCACAACAGTCCCCCGCCGCAGGCGTGACGCGGCGCGGCTGGGCACCAGGGACGGTGCTGCTGCTGACGCTGGCCCTGGCCAGCGGCTGCCAGCCCGGCTCGCCGCCTGCTCCCACGGCTGCGGATGGTGCCGCACATGCGCCGACGCAGCCGCAGGCCCCTTCGCCGCCACTGGTGGCCGCAGCCCGCGCGCAGGTCGGCGTCACCACCCGTTACGATCCTGCTTACCAGGTACTGGCCTATCCCGGCGGCGACGTGCCACTGGATCGGGGCGTGTGCACGGACGTGGTGGTGCGCGCCCTGCGCGATCTGGGCCTGGACCTGCAGGCACGCGTGCATGAGGACATGCGCGGCAGTTTCAGTGCCTATCCGGCGATCTGGGGCCTGTCACGGCCGGACCGCAACATCGATCATCGTCGTGTACCGAACCTGATGCGCTGGTTCGAGCGCCAGGGCTGGCAGCAACCGGTCACGGCCCTCGCCGCCGACTACGCGGCCGGCGACATCGTTGCCTGGAAGCTCAATGGCAACGGCCTGCTGCACGTGGGCATCGTTTCTGACCGGCGCCTGGCCAACGGCACACCGCTGGTGCTGCACAACATCGCGCGCGGCACGCGCGAAGAGAACCTGCTGTTCCAGCACGCGATCATCGGGCATTACCGGATGCCGTAGCGACAGTCCCGGTAGAGTCGACTGTTAGTCGACTATCGCGCGCAGCGCGGGTTTTTCGGGTGACCGCCGAGAGCAGTCGACCAACAGTCGACTCTACCCCGTCGGTGTTTTCGTTGGTATTTCCGCGATCAGCGGCGCACGTAGTGCACGAAGCGGAACGCGTAGGCGTGCCTTTCGTCGGCAGGGTGCGGCTCGCTGCTCACTTCCTGCCAGTCCTGCACGTCCACTTCGGGGAAATGGGTATCGGCGGGGACTTCGGCATCGACCCAGGTCAGGTACAGGTCACTGGCCTGGTCCAGCAACTGGTGGAAGATCTCGCCGCCGCCGATGATGCACAGCTCGCTGGCGCCCTCGCCTTCGGCAATCGCCTTCGCCTCGTCCAGCGACGCCACCGCACGCATGCCCTCGAACGGCACCTGGCCGCTGCGGGTCAGTACGAGGTTGGTCCGCCCCGGCAGCACGCGGCCGATCGACTCGGCCGTCTTGCGCCCCATCAGGATCGGCTTGCCCAGGGTGAGCGCCTTGAAGTGCTTGAAGTCATCCGGCAGATGCCAGGGCATGGCATTGCCCTGGCCGATGCCACGGTTGCGGTCCAGCGCCACGATCATCGACAGCTTCAGGGCGCTCATACCGCCACCGGCGCCTTGATCGCCGGGTGCGGGTCGTAGCCATCGATGCGGATGTCGTCGAACTGGAAGCCGAACAGGTCGGTCACCTCCGGGTTCAACCACAGCTTCGGCAGCGCGCGCGGTTCACGCGACAGCTGCTCGCGGGCCTGCTCGAAATGGTTCGAATACAGGTGCGCGTCACCCAGCGTATGCACGAAGTCGCCCACGCCCAGGCCGGTGGCCTGCGCCACCATGTGGGTCAGCAGCGCGTAGCTGGCGATGTTGAACGGCACGCCAAGGAAGATGTCACCGCTGCGCTGGTACAGCTGGCAGCTGAGCTTGCCGTCCACCACGTAGAACTGGAACAGGTTATGGCATGGCATCAACGCCATCTGCGAAAGCTCGCCCACATTCCAGGCACTGACCACCAGCCGGCGCGAATCGGGGTTGCGCTTGATCTCGTCCACAAGCCACTGCATCTGGTCGATCTGGCGGCCGTCGGCGGTGGCCCAGCTGCGCCACTGCTTGCCGTAGACCGGGCCGAGGTCGCCGTTCTCGTCGGCCCACTCGTCCCAGATGCGCACCTGGTTGTCCTTCAGGTAGCCGATGTTGGTGTCGCCCTTCAGGAACCACAGCAGCTCGTGGATGATCGAGCGCAGGTGCAGTTTCTTGGTGGTGACCAGCGGAAAGCCTTCGGTGAGGTCGAAGCGCATCTGCCAGCCGAACACGCTGCGGGTGCCGGTACCGGTGCGATCACTCTTCTCGGCGCCATGCTCGAGCACGTGCGCCAGCAGGTCCAGGTAGGGCTTCATGGCTTGCCCTCGGCAGCCACCGGCAACTGCGGCTGCAGCACCGGCGCGCGGCGCGACATCACCAGCAGCACCAGGCCGAAGGCGATCAGCGGCAGGCTGAGGATCTGGCCACGGGTCAGCCAGTCGAAGGCCACGTAGACGCCGTTGTCCGGCATGCGCACGAACTCCACCGCGAAGCGGAACAGGCCGTACATCAACGCGAACAGGCCACCCACCAGGTAGCGGTGGCGCGGCTTGGCCGACACCGCCCACAGCACCACGAACATCACCAGGCCTTCCAGGAACGCTTCATACAGCTGCGACGGATGGCGGGCGTACGGGTTCAATGCGCCGGTGGCGAACTGCGCCTGCAGCGTCGCGTGGTCGAGCTGGTTCAGCGGGGCCGGCAGGCCGGACGGGAACACCACGCCCCAGGTCCCGTCGGTGTACTTGCCCCACAGCTCGGCGCCGATGAAGTTGCCGATGCGCCCGAAGCCCAGGCCCAGTGGCACCAGCGGCGCCATGAAATCCATGGTGTCGAAGAAATGCAGCTTGTGCTTGCGCGACCACCACCAGCAGGCGCCCAGCACGCCCAGCAGGCCACCGTGGAAGCTCATGCCGCCGTCCCACACCTTGAACAGCAGCAGCGGGTTGTGCAGGAAATCGCCCAGCGCGTAGAACAGCATGTAGCCGATGCGCCCGCCCAGCACCACGCCGAGCATGGCGTAGAACAGCAGGTCGGAGAAGCCGTTGGCATCGACGCCCGGCAGGCGCCCCGCGGCAATGCGCGTGCGGCCCAGCAGCCACGCTGCGGTGAAGCCGAGCAGGTACATGATGCCGTACCAGTGCACCTTGATCGGCCCCAGCGAAAGGGCGATGGGGTCGATGTCGTGGAAATAGATCATGGAAAACGCCTGGCGGGAGTACGGGTATTTTAGCGTCCCTGCCCCGCCCGGGGCCGGGGCCGGCACGGGCGGAGGACCACGCCGCAGATCAGGGTTCAGTCCAGGATCTGCGGCGCGTCAGGCAACGCGTCATGCTCGGACCGCGTGGCGGCCGGAAAGTGCCCTTCGATCAGGCTGGAGACCTCGTCGATGGCATCCTGCAATGCCTCGACCGGATGGGCCCCGCGCAGGCCCTCGCGCAGGTGGGTGCAGACCCGCTGCCACTGCGCCGGGCTGACCCGGCCGTGCAGGCCACGGTCGGCAACGATCTCGATCGCGTGATCGGCCAGCAGCAGGTAGATCAGTACGCCGTTGTTGTGGGCGGTATCCCAGGTTCGCAGGCGCGCAAAGGCATGCTCGGCGGCCTGGCGCGGGGTCACCCTGTGCCACAGCGCACCCAGCGGCAGGTCCGCTTCCACCGCGAACATCACCTGCCCACCGTGGCGCTGCTCACCGGCCGCGATGGCCCCGGTGATCGCCTGCAATGTGGCCGGCGGGAAGGCACGCCGCACCGAGGGCGAGAATACATGGCGGAACAGACGTTGGATCATCACCAGCCTCCCGAAGCGCCACCGCCACCGGAACGGCCGCCGCCACCGCCCCAGCCACCACCACCACCGAATCCACCGCCCCCGCCGAAACCGCCTCCGCCACCCCAGCCGCCACCGCCCCAACCGCCACCGCCGGCAAAGCGACCCGGGTGGCCGGACAGCATCGCCACGATCAGGCCGACCACGCCGGCCAGGCCACTGGCCAGCAGCGTGGAGGTGAACAGGAATGCTGCCAGCGCCGCACCCGCGCCGCCGAGCAGGCCGCGCAGCGGACGCGGCACGCGCGAGAAGACCCCGCGCAGGATGCTGCCGGCGAACACGCCGATGAACAGCGCCAGGAACCAGGTATCGCCACCACCACCGGGCTCGCGCCCGCGATGACCGCTGACCGGTGCCGGCAGCGGTTCGCCGTCGATCAGCTTGACCAGCACCGCCGTGGCATCGGTGATGCCGCCGGCATAGTCGCCGCTGCGGAAGCGCGGGACCAGGTATTCCTGGATGACCCGGTTGGCGATGGCATCGGGAATGGCGCCTTCAAGGCCGTAGCCCGGCTCGATGCGCACGCGCCGGTCATCCTTGGCCACCACCAGCAGCACGCCGTCATCCACGCCCTTGCGGCCGATCTGCCATTGATCGAAGACCCGCGTGGTGTACTGCGCGATGTCCTCCGGCTGGGTGGTGGGCACCACCAGCACCTGCAGCTGGCTGCCCTTGCGCTGCTGCAGCTCGATCGCCTGCTGCACCAGCGCCTGCTTCTGCGTGGCGTCCAGCGTGCCGGTGGTATCGACCACCGGCGAGTCCAGCGCAGGAATCGGCGCCAGCGGCTGTGCCTGCGTTGCCAACGGCAGCCACAGCAGCAGGGCCAGCAGCGCAGTGGCCAGGCGCATCGGTCAGTGACCCGGCTGCGGCGCCGGCTGCTGCTGCGGCGCGTTGCCGAAATCGACCGCTGGCGCGTTGGAAATCTGCGCTTCGTTGTCCACCGTGAAGTTCGGCTTGGTCTTGTAGCCGAAGATCTTGGCGGTGACCACCTGCGGGAACGAACGGATGTAGGTGTTGTAGTCCTGCACCTGCTGGATGTAGCGGCCGCGCGCAACCGTGATGCGGTTTTCGGTGCCTTCCAGCTGGACCTGCAGGTCGCGGAAGTTCTGGTCGGACTTCAGCACCGGGTAGTTCTCGGTGACCACCAGCAGCCGCGACAGTGCGCTGCCGAGTTCACCCTGGGCCTGCTGGAACTGCTTGAGCGAGGCTTCGTCGTCGGCGTTGACGTTGATCTGGCCGACGCGCGAACGAGCGTTGGTGACTTCGGTCAGCACGCGCTCTTCCTGGCTGGCAAAGCCCTTCACCGTCTGCACCAGGTTGGGCACCAGATCGGCGCGGCGCTTGTACTGGTTGAGCACTTCGGACCAGCTGGCCTTGACCGCCTCATCCTTCTGCTGGATGGCGTTGTAGCCGCAGCCGGACAGCAGGGAGGCCAGCAGCATCAGGGGCAGGACACGGGTGAACAGGCGCATGGCGGAGGTTCCGGGTGGGCTTGGCGCCGAGCATGCCACGGTTCGGGTGAAAGACCGGCCATCGGGCACCGCCCCCTCCGCGGTGGGTGGCAAGGAAGCGTTATCGGGGTCGGCCGGGAGGGTGGGTTGGCTGGGGGGCGCTGCAAGTACGTCCATGTAAGCTCGGTCGCCGCATCCATGCGGCTCACGCCCCCAGCCAACC
>NZ_JBMRGI010000036.1:0-26439 GCF_049384345.1 Stenotrophomonas sp. CASM110 | reverse complement strand
CTCATGATGTCCGGCAGCACGCGCGAGGTTGCCGGCCAGCGGCCGGCACTACCTCATTCCTCCGGTGACGGCGGATTCGATGCCAGCAGTTCCAGATGGCGCTGTTCCATTTCCTGGCGCAGCTGGCGGCGGATCTGCGCGGCGGCCTGGCGGCGCTTCTCGTCGGACGTCGCCGGCTGCAGGGGCGGGACGGGCGTCGGCCGGCCTTCCTCATCCACGGCCACCATGGTGAAGAAGCAGCTGTTGGCGTGGCGCACGCTGCGCTTGAGGATGTCCTCGGCCACCACCTTGATGCCGATCTCCATCGACGAGGTGCCGGTATGGTTCACCGAGGCCAGGAAGGTGACCAGCTCGCCCACCGCGATCGGCTGGCGGAACATCACCTGGTCCACCGACAGGGTGACCACGTAGCTGCCGGCGTAACGGCTGGCGCAGGCGTAGGCAACCTGGTCGAGCAGGCGCAGGATGGCGCCGCCGTGGACCTTGCCGGAGAAATTGGCCATCTCCGGCGACATCAGCACGGTCATGGACAGCTGGTGGGTTTTCAGTTCGGTCGACATGCGGCGATTGTATCGGCGTGGCGTAGCTCTTGTAGAGCCGAGCCCATGCTCGGCTGCTCTTGTCGCAGGAAAAAGAAAGCCGAGCATGGGCTCGGCTCTACAGAAAGCAGAAGGGCCGCGTGAGCGGCCCTTCGTGTTTCTTAC
The DNA here is from genome assembly GCF_049384345.1 of Stenotrophomonas sp. CASM110. NCBI lineage: Bacteria > Pseudomonadati > Pseudomonadota > Gammaproteobacteria > Lysobacterales > Lysobacteraceae > Stenotrophomonas > Stenotrophomonas sp. CASM110. The sequence goes on along the minus strand of NZ_JBMRGI010000036.1, from coordinate 25,735 downwards.
TTCAGCTTCGCATCGGCGCGCAGGGCGGCGGCGCGGTCGGTCTTCTCCCAGGAGAAGGCCGTGGCGTTGACGGTCTCGCCTTCGCCGTTGAGGTAGCTGAACTCCTTCGGCTTGCGGCCGAAGTGGCCGTAGGCCGCGGTCTGCTGGTACATCGGGTGCACCAGGTCCAGCATCTTGATGATGCCGTACGGGCGCAGGTCGAAGTGCTTGCGGATCAGCTTCTCGATCTTGTCGTCGCTGATCTTGCCGGTGCCGAAGGTGGTGACCGAGATCGAGGTCGGCTCAGCCACGCCGATGGCGTAGGAGACCTGCACTTCGCAACGGTCGGCCAGGCCGGCGGCCACCACGTTCTTGGCGACGTAGCGGGCCGCGTAGGCTGCCGAACGGTCGACCTTGGACGGGTCCTTGCCGGAGAAGGCACCACCACCGTGACGGGCCCAGCCGCCGTAGGTGTCGACGATGATCTTGCGGCCGGTCAGGCCGCAGTCGCCCACCGGGCCACCGATCTCGAACTTGCCGGTCGGGTTGATGTGGAACTTGGTGCCCTTGTGCAGCCACTTGGCCGGCAGCACCGGCTTGATGATCTCTTCGCGGACGGCCTCGATGAGGTCCTTCTGCTTGATGCCGGGGGCGTGCTGGGTCGACAGGACCACGGCGTCGATGGCCGAGACCACGCCGTTTTCATAGCGCAGGGTGACCTGGCTCTTGGCGTCCGGACGCAGCCACGACAGCGGCGAGTTCTTCTTCTTGCGGATCTTGGCCTGCTGCTCGACCAGGCGGTGCGACAGGTGGATCGCGGCCGGCATGTAGCTGTCGGTCTCGTTGGTGGCATAGCCGAACATCAGGCCCTGGTCGCCAGCGCCCATTTCTTCCGGCTTCTTGCGATCCACGCCCTGGGCGATGTGCGGCGACTGCTTGCCGATCAGGTTCAGCACGCCGCAGGTGGCGCCGTCGAAACCGACGTCGGAGCTGTCGTAGCCGATGTCCGTGATGACCTTGCGGGTCAGCGCTTCCAGGTCGATCCAGGCGCTGGTGGTGATTTCACCGGCCACGATGGCAACGCCGGTCTTGACCATGGTCTCGCAGGCCACGCGGGCGCGCTGGTCCTGGGTCAGGATCGCGTCCAGCACCGCATCGGAGATCTGGTCGGCAACCTTGTCCGGATGGCCTTCGGAGACCGACTCGGAGGTGAAGAGATAGCTGGACATCAGGCGTAATATCCCTTGATTCGGATGGAAAGATGGGCGCGCATGATACACGGGGTGCGCCGCCTGTGCATTGTGAACCTGTGCCGGTTGCCGGTGGTTAAGCCCGCGTAGGCCTGGAGGGGCCGTCCCTTGGGGATTGGGGCCCAGCCTTGAGGCCCAGTGTTCCACCAGCGTGACAACAGACGGGACGGCTGCCGGCCCCGACCGCGCAGGCAGCGACCTCGCCGCGAAGGCGGGCCGGCCGTCATCGTTCTGCCCCGAAACCGCCATCTGGCTGCCGCCTGCCGGGCGCAGGCTGTCGGCCAATCCGGCCGCCGGGCATCACTGGATCCGCCATGCAGGAACTCGAACAGCGTCTCCAGCAACGTTTCCCCGATTGGTTCCATGGCCGTCGCGGCCAACTGGCGCGGCCGCTGCTGCGCAGCGTCGGGCGCTGGTCGCGCCTGGACCAGATCGAAGCCTTCCTGCAGCGCAGCTCAGGAATGCGCGGCTTCGGTTTCGTCGCCGCCGGCCTGGAATTCATCGGCGGCCAGTACCAGGTGGATCCGGCCGCGCTGGCCAGGATCCCGGCGACCGGCCGCCTGCTGATCGTCGCCAACCACCCCTCCGGGGCACTGGATGCCCTCGCACTGCTGGACGCGGTTGGCCGTATCCGCCGCGACGTGCGGATCGTGGCCAACGATCTGCTGGGGGCGATCGCGCCGCTGCAGGACCTGCTGCTGCCGGTGCGCATCCTCGGTGGCAAGGCCCGGCGCGGCAGCCTGCATGCGGTGGAGGAAGCATTGGCCGCCGAGCAGTGCGTGATCGTGTTCCCGGCCGGCGAGGTCTCGCGCCTGTCGCTGCGCGGCATCCGCGATGGCCGTTGGCAGCGCGGGTTCGTCCGCTTTGCCCGCGCGGCCGCTGCGCCGGTGCTGCCGGTGCGGGTGGAAGCGCGCAACTCGGCGCTGTTCTACGGCGCCTCGACCCTGTTCAAGCCGGCCGGCACCGCGCTGCTGGCGCGCGAAATGTTCGCCCGTCGTGGCCGCCCGCTGCGGCTGAGCATCGGCGAGCCGATGCAGCTGGGCAAGGGCGGTGACCCGGGCGCACAGCTGCTGGCGGTGCGCCGCGCGCTGTACGCGCTGGGCCGCAACGGCGCGGCCGGCAATGCCGCTGCGTGCGCAGGCCCCGAGCCATTGGCGTCTCCGGTGCCGCCTTCGCAGGTCGCCGCCGGCATTGCCGCGGCCACCCAGCTGGGCCAGACCGCCGATGGCAAGCAGATCCTGTTGGCGACCTGTACCGCCGATTCACCGCTGCTGCTGGAACTGGGCCGCCTGCGCGAGCTGACCTTCCGCCAGGTGGGCGAGGGCACCGGGCGCAGCCGCGACCTGGACGACTACGATCCACAGTACGAGCACATCGTGATCTGGGACCCGGCGGCGCAGCGCATTGCCGGTGCCTACCGCATCATGCGCGGCGCCCAGGCCCTGGCCCGGCACGGCCTGTCCGGGCTCTACAGCGCGTCGCTGTTCCGCTATTCCGACGATGCCATCACCCACATTGCCGAGGGCCTGGAGCTGGGCCGCAGCTTCGTGGTGCCCGATTACTGGGGCAGCCGCAGCCTGGACTACCTGTGGCAGGGCATCGGCGCCTACCTGCAGTGCCGGCCGGGCATCCGCTACCTGTTCGGCGCGGTCTCGATCAGCGCAGCGCTGCCGCGCGATGCGCGCGAGCAGCTGGTGGCCTACTACCAGCGCTACTACGGCGGAACCGCCGGGCTGGCCGAATCGAACCGCCCCTTCCAGTACTTCGCCGCACCGCCAAGTTTCGGCGAGCTGGATGCGGGTGCCGCGTTCGATGTGCTCAGGGCCAACCTGGCCGCACTGGGTACCGGCGTGCCGACGCTGTACCGCCAGTACACCGATCTGTGCGAACCCGGCGGCGCGCGCTTCCTCGCCTTCGGTGTGGACCCGGACTTCAGCGATTCGATCGACGGCCTGATCGAAGTGGACCTGTGCGCGATCCGGCCGAACAAGCGCAAACGCTATCTGCGCGACGCGGGTGCGCTGGCATGAGCACGCTGGCGAACCTGTCGCCGCACCGGCGCGCAGTGTTCGTCTCCGACGTGCACCTGGGCTCACGTCATTGCCACGCCACCGAACTGGCGCGGTTCCTCTCGCAGCTGCGCTGCGAGCGGTTGTACCTGGTCGGCGACATCATCGACCTGTGGTGGATGGCGCATCGCCGCGCCAACTGGCGGCAGTCGCACAGCGAAGTCATCCAGGCCCTGCACGCGCTGCGCCGTGCAGGGACCGAGATCATCTACATTCCCGGCAACCACGATGCCTCGCTGCGCCAGGTGTGCGGGCTGATGTTGCCGGCCATGCAGGTGCGCCGCCGTGCCATCCACGTGACCGCCGATGGCCGCCGGCTGCTGGTCGCGCATGGCGACGACTACGACGGCGTGACCCATTTCGGTGGCCTGCAGGAAAAGTTCGGCGACTGGCTGTACTACCGCATCCTGACCGGCAACCAGGCGCTGAACGCGGTACGGCGCCGGCTTGGCATGCGCTACTGGTCGCTGTCGGAGTTCCTGAAGAAGCGCAGCGGGGCCGCCGAACGCTACATCGAGCGCTTCGTGCAGGCCGGGCTGGACGACGTGCGCCGGCGCGGCCTGGATGGCATCGTCTGCGGCCACATCCACCGCGCGGCGCTGGTCGAACGCGATGGCCTGGTCTACGCCAACGACGGCGACTGGGTGGAGAGCCTGACCGCACTGGCCGAGGACCATGATGGTGCGCTGCGCCTGCTCGACCACAACGGCCAGACCCTGGTGGAACTGCCAGGCGCGCGGTTGTCGCAGGCGGCGTAACCCGCGTCTGTCCTACTGCAGAGCCGAGCCCATGCTCGGCTGACGTGGCGCAGAACGAAGCGCAGCCGAGCATGGGCTCGGCTCTACATGCACCGCCCGCAAGCCGCTAGCATCGGCCCATGGACTCCCTGACCCAGATCGTGCTCGGTGGCGCCGTCGCCGCTGCCATCGCCCCGCCCGGACATCGCCGCGCGGCCCTGCTCGCTGGTGCCGCGCTTGGCACCCTGCCGGACCTCGACGCGCTGTGGCTCGGTTTCACCGCAGCCGATCCGGTGGCGAACATGATCGAGCACCGCAGTTTCAGTCATTCGCTGCTGGTACTGCCATGGGTGGCGGCATTGATCTGGTGGCTGTTCAAGCGCTTCGGCAATGGCCGCGTCGCGCAGTCACCGCTGCGCTGGTTCTGGGCGATCCAGCTGGCGCTGGTCACCCATCCGGTGCTGGATGCGTTCACCGTGTATGGCACCCAGTTGTGGTGGCCGCTGCGCCCGCATCCGACCATGGGATCCAGTGTCTTCATCATCGACCCGGGGTATACGGTGTGGCTTCTGCTGGGCTGCGTGCTGGCCTGGTTCGGCCGCGCCCGGCCCTGGGCGGGCAAGGTGCTGGGCGTGGCCCTGCTGCTCAGCAGTGGCTACCTGGGCTGGGGCCTGATCGCCAAGTCACAGGTCGACCGTGCCGCACAGCAGAGCCTGGCCGCGATGGGCCTGGGCGATGCGCCGCGCTTCTCGGTACCGATGCCGTTCAACACCCTGCTGTGGCGGGTGGTGGCGATGACGCCCAATGGCTACGTGGTGGGTGACCGCTCGCTGGTGGCCGACCACGGGCCGATGCGGTTCGAAGGCCATGCGTCCAACGTACAGGCCTTGCGCGAAGCGCAGGCCATCCCGGCGGTGCAGCAGCTGACGTGGTTCAACCGCGGTTTCATGCGTGCGCAGGTGGTTGACGGCCGGTTGGTGCTGAGTGACCTGCGCATGGGGCTGGAGCCGGACTACACCTTCAACTTCGTCGTGGCCGGGCAGGCCGACGGGCAGTGGCGGGCGATCGTTCCCGAGCAGGTGCGGGTGGACTACAGCAGTCCCGCCGCGCGTGCCGACGCCGGTCGCCGCCTGGCGGCGATGTGGCAGCGGATCTGGCAGGAGCCGGCGGCGGCGCCGGGCGCGGCCGACCACACCGCCGTGCATTGATCAGTGGATCCACGCATGGCGTGGCTCTACGGCCCCGATCGGCAGCAGAACACCGGATCAATACACCGTGGCGCGGCCCTGGACGAACGAGTAGAAGAACACGGCGTTCGGGTCGTTCTGCACCAGGCGGAACTCGCGGCGCATGCCTTCCACGGTTTCCTCGTCCACTGAGCCGGCCTGCAGCAGCTGGTCGGCGGCCGACAGCAGGAGCTGTTCCCAGAACGCGATCATCGTCTTGCGACGCGCCGGTTCGCGGTTGTCCAGGTGGATGGTCTTGATCTCGGTGTGCACGTCGCGGAAGCCGCCGGCCAGCAGCAGGTTGCCCAGCTTTGCACCGACGAACGGGTCACCGCCATGGTCGTACTGGAAGTCGTTGAAGGCCATCCAGTAGCGCCAGATGTGCGGCGAGTACGGGTCGAGCAGGAACGAGGCATTCATCACTTCGGTGATGTAGACCGGCGAACCCGGAGCCAGCACGCGGCGCACCTCGCTCAGCACCCGCGCCGGTGAAGGCACGTGTTCCAGCACCCAGCACAGGAACGCCGAGTCGAAGCTGCGTGCCTCGAACGGCAGCTCGCCGGCGTCGGCCTGCTGCAGGGTGTATCGGTCGCTGCACCACGGCGTGCGCGCCAGGTTCTCGCGCGCGGTGGCCAGCTGCGTTTCGCTCAGGTCCACGCCGGTCACGTGCAGCTCGGGGAAGCGGCGCAGCAGGATCTCGGTCTGCGCACCGACGCCACTGCCGACTTCCAGCAGGCGCCGCGCGCCGCTGTAGTCGATCTGGCCGAAGATGCTCGATTCCAGCAGCCGGGCCTGGGTCATCAGGCGCTGCTGTTCGGTGCCGGAAAATCCGTGCAGGTAGGTCGGAGAGGAGATCGGCGGGGTCATGGGGCGGGCTCTTGTAGCGTCGAGCGTGCTCGACGGCTCTGGAAATTCAGTCGAGCAAGCTCGACTCGACGGCATGGCAGTACGCTCAGGCAGCAGATGACAACGCCGGTTCCCCGGCGATCAGGCGGTCGAAGTATTCCGTGGTCAGCGCGATCTGGCCCTGCGGGTCTTCGGCACGGTTGACCACGGCGCGGAAGGCGGCGTTCTCCGGCCGGTCCTTGGCATACCAGCCCAGGTGCTTGCGCGCGATGCGCACGCCCTGCGGCTCGCCATAGAACGCATGCAGCGCATGCAGGTGGCCGAGCAGGATGTCGCGCACTTCCGCCAGCGACGGCGGCGGCAGTTCCTCGCCGGTGGCGAGGTAGTGCGCCACTTCGCGGAAGATCCACGGCCGGCCCTGCGCGGAGCGGCCGATCATCACTGCATCCACCCCGGTCTGCTGCAGCACGTGGGCGGCCTTCTGCGGTGAATCGATGTCACCGTTGGCGATCACCGGGATGCGCAGCGCAGCCTTGATCTCGCCGATGGTGGCGTACTCGGCCTGGCCGGTGTAATGCTGGTCGCGGGTGCGGCCATGCACGGCCAGCGCGGCGATGCCGCTGGCCTCGGCGATGCGGGCGATCACCGGGCCATTGCGATGGTCGCAGTCCCAACCGGTGCGGATCTTCAGCGTGACCGGCACGTCCACTGCGTTGACCACGGCTTCGAGGATGCGCGCCACCAGCTGCTCGTCGCGCATCAGCGCCGAGCCCGCCCAGGCGTTGCACACCTTCTTGGCCGGGCAGCCCATGTTGATGTCGATGATCTGCGCGCCGTGGTCGACGTTGTAGCGCGCGGCCTCGGCCAGCTGCTGCGGCTCGGTGCCGGCGATCTGCACGCTGATCGGGGCCGGCTCGCCGTCATGGTCCATGCGGTGGATCGACTTTCGCGTGTTCCAGAAGCGCGGGTCGCTGATGGTCATTTCCGAGGCGGCCAGTCCCGCACCCAGCCGTTTGCACAGCAGGCGGAAGGGCTTGTCGGTGACGCCGGCCATGGGTGCCAGCACGACGTTGGGGGCAATGGTGTACGGGCCGATCTGCATGCGCCCATTGTAGGGCGCGGGCGGCGGTACGGCCGTGCCGCGCGCGGTCCGGTTCAGGCCGATCGGCACCGACCTCATGCCGTACCGGCATCAGCAGATGCTTGACGGTTGCTTCCGCCGCCCCCACGGGCGGGCGATGGTGGGCGGCTACCCCAGGCTCTGCCAGGCCTGGCGGGTACCCAGCGCGAAGGCCAGCCCCAGGCCCAGGCAGACCAGCGAGCTGACCGCCCAGAAGCGCGTGCCGTTGTACCCCGGCCGGAACAGCGCCAGGCCGAAGCCCATCGCGGCACGCAGCAACAGCAGCGCGGCGATGCCGGGCAGGACCAGGCGGCTGGCCGGCAGCGGCGAATGCCAGCCCGCGGCGGCCAGTGCGTACAGGGTCCAGGCCACCAGCACGGCAGTGATGACCGCGGTCATCAGCGGTGGCCACCAGTGCCCCGCATGCGCCAGCCGGACCACGCGCTGGCCGGCACCGAAGTACCTGTACCACGCGGCGCCGAAGGCGATGCAGCCGATATGCAGCAGCGCCGCCACGGCACTGCCGGCGGCCGCGACCAGCAGCCAGGGGAATCCGTCCATGTCCTGCCCGTGCGAGGAAGCTGCGCGGATGGTGGGCGAGGGGCAGGATGTGGGCAATGCGACAGGCGGTCGCAGGGGCTGGGCAATGGGCAAAAGAATGGCCCGGGTGTCTGCACACCCGGGCCTTGTCATCCACGCGTGGCGTGGAATTACCTGGCTTCAGCGTCGGCCGGGGTGAAGCGCGGCATCGCCGCAGCGGCGCCTTCCTTCTCGGTCGAACGGCCGGCGAACTGGTTGGCGAAGCGCACGTGGCGGGCGAACGGGGCGTCGGCCACCTGCGCCAGCGACGCGGCCAGCGCACCGTTGAAGGCGTCACCGGCACCGGTGGTGTCGATCGCCTGCACCTGTTCGGCACCCACGCGGTAGTACGGCTGGGTATCGCCGCGCAGGTTCTCGTCGGCATGCGACACGAACACGCCCACCGAACCCAGGGTCACCACCACGGTGCCGTTGCCGACCAGCTTGCGGCACAGCGCGTGCAGGCTGGCGCCATCCAGCGCGGCGACGTCGTTGGCATCCACGCGCTCACCGACATGGCGGCCGAGCAGGGCAGCGAACTCGGTTTCGTTCGGGGTGATCACATCGGCCAGCTTGAGCAGGCCGATGGTCGAGGGCGCATCGGCCGGTGCGGTATTGAGTACGGTTGTGACACCGGCCTCGCGGGCCGTGGCCAGCGCCGCTTCGATGGTCTGCACCGGCGATTCCAGCTGCACCAGCACCACCTTGGCGCGGGTCAGCAGGGCCTGCTGCTGTTGCAGGAAATCGGTGCCCAGCGCGGCGTTGGCACCCGGGCCGATCACGATGGTGTTGCGGCCACGCGCGTCCACGTAGATGCCCGCGGTGCCGGTCGGTTCGCTGCTGGCCTCGGCGATCAGCGCGAAGCCATCCTGCGCAGCCAGTTCACGCGCGGTGGCGCCACCGGCGTCATCGCCCAACGCGCACACGAAGTGCGTGTCGGCACCGGCGCGGCAGGCCGCCACCGCCTGGTTGAAGCCCTTGCCCCCGGGGCCGGTGCTGTAGCGGCCGGCAATGGTCGCACCCGGTGCCGGCAGCGACTCACACCGCCACACGTGATCGACATTGAAGGAACCGACGACAACGACACTGCTGCTCATAGGGAATCTTTTCTCAACCAAGGGTTCAACTGAAGTGCGTCAGCACGCCGGCGATGGTCGCCGTCATGAAGGTGGCAATGGTACCGCCCAACACCGCGCGCAGGCCGAACTTGGCCAGGTCGTGGCGACGTTCCGGGGCCAGGCCGCCGATGCCGCCGATCTGGATCGCGATCGAGCTGAAGTTGGCAAAGCCGCACAGCGCGTAGGTGGCGATCAGGCGACCTTCCTCGGACAGGCTCACGCCGGCCACCTGGCCGTTCACGATCTGCGACAGTTCGGTGTAGGCGACGAATTCGTTGATCACGACCTTCTGGCCGATCAGCGAACCGACGGTGGTGGCATCAGCCCACGGGGTACCGATCACCCAGGCGATCGGGGCCAGCACGTAACCGAAGATGGTCGACAGGTTGGTCGGCTTGCCGATGGCAGCGGCCAGGCCGGTCACCTCGCCGATCCAGGTCAACGGGGCGTTCAGCAGCGCGATCAGGGCGATGAAGGCCAGCAGCATCGCGCCGATGTTCAGCGCCAGCTTCAGGCCGTCACCGGCACCGGCAGCGGCCGCGTCGATGATGTTGCTGGAGGTCTTTTCGACTTCCATCTTCACCGTGCCGCGGGTCAGCGGGGTGCCGGTTTCCGGAATCAGCAGCTTGGCCACGACCAGGGTGGCCGGTGCGGCCATGATGCTCGCTGCCAGCAGGTGCTTGGCGTAGAAGGCCTGCTGCGCCGGGTCGCCACCGCCGAGCATGCCCACATAGGCCGCCAGCACGCCGCCGGCGATGTGGGCCATGCCGCCGATCATCATGGTCAGCAGCTCGGACTGGGTCATCCTGGCGATGTACGGGCGCACGGTCAGCGGCGCCTCGGTCTGGCCGATGAAGACGCTGGCGCAGACGCTGGTGGTTTCCGCGCCGGACACGCGCATCACCTTGGTGATCGACCACGCCATCACGCGCACGATCGCCTGCATGACGTTGAGGTGGTACATCACCCCCATCAGCGCCGAGAAGAAGATGATGGTCGGCAGCACCTGGAAGGCGAAGATGAAGCCGTAGTTCTTGGTGTCCATCAACGAGCCGAAGATGAAGCCCGAGCCTTCATTGACGAAGCTGAGAACCTTGACGAAGCCCTTGCCCAGCGCATCGAACACGTCGCGGCCGCCCGGCACCAGGATCACCAGCGCCGCGAACGCGATCTGCAGGGTGATACCGGTGGCAACCAGCTTCCAGTCAACCGCACGCTTGTTGTTGGAAAACAACCAGGTGATGCCGATCAGCACCGCCAACCCGAACAGGCCGAAGCCGATCCTGCCCAAACCTTCGACCATGTGAGTGACTCCCCTGGGGCGTCGCGAAAAACGGGAAGCCTAGTGCAGGGCAGGGGCCGGGGCAAGAAAAAGCAGCGTGCGCGCATCTATCGGTACCGATCAGGCCAGCAACGGCAAGGGCTTGCGGCCGGCGGCGGCAGGTAGAATGGGGCTCGATCCCGGCCCGGATGCGGGCCCGCAGCAGGAGATTCGCATGCAATACCGTCGCCTGGGCTCCACCGGCCTGCCGATTTCCGCCCTGTCCTTCGGCGCCTGGGTGACCTTCGGTGACCAGATCCCGCGCGACGAGGCCCGCAACCTGGTGGCCGCCGCCTGGGACCACGGCGTCAACTTCTTCGACAACGCCGAGGGCTATGCCAACGGCCGCGCCGAACAGGTGATGGGCGATGTGATCGCCGACCTGCGCCTGCCGCGCGACGGCATCTGCGTCTCCAGCAAGGTGTTCTTCGGCAGCGCCAAGGACCCACGGCCGACCCAGCGCGGCCTGTCGCGCAAGCATGTGACCGACGCCTGCCACGCGGCGCTCAAGCGCCTGCGGGTGGACTACCTGGACCTTTATTACTGCCATCGCCCGGATCCGGACGCGCCGGTCGCCGAGACCGTGCATGCCATGGATACCCTGGTGCGGCAAGGCAAGATCCTCTACTGGGGGACCTCGGAGTGGTCGGCAGTGCAGATCCAGCAGGCGCTGGACATCGCCGAGGCGCGCAACCTGCAGGGCCCGTCGATGGAGCAGCCGCAGTACAACCTGCTGCACCGCGAACGGGTCGAGGTCGAGTACGCGCCGCTGTATGCCGGTGCCGGCCTGGGCACCACCATCTTCTCGCCGCTGGCCTCGGGCCTGCTGAGTGGCAAGTACGACCAGGGCATTCCGGCCGATGCGCGGCTGGGCCGCGAAGGCATGGAATGGCTGCAGGCGCTGGTGCTGGGTGACGACGCCGAGGCCCGCCTGGCCCAGGTGCGCCGCTTCAGCGAGGTGGCGCGTGCGCTGGGGCAGGCGCCGGCCACGCTGGCCATCGCCTGGTGCCTGCGCAACCCGAACGTCTCCAGCGTGATCCTCGGTGCCAGCCGGGTCAGCCAGCTGCTGCAGAACCTGCAGGCGCTGGAGGTGCTGGAGCAGGTCGACGCCGCCGGCTGGGCCGACGTCGAAGCCGCCTTCGCCTGAACCCGGGGGCCGACCGGGCCTCGGGGGCCTCGGGGGCCTCGGTAGAGTCGACTCTACACGGCTGCGTCGCCATTCGATTGACATGATCTATCGAATTTCAGAATTCGATCATTAATCTCATCAATCAAATTGAGAATGGTTGTTGATTGTCAACTGAGAATCATTATCATTTGACTCGTCCCTCGCACGAGTCCAGATGCTCATGAATGCTCAACCTGTACTGCTGCGCCCCGAAACGCTGACCCTCCGCGATCGTCCGGTCCGTGTCGTTCCGCCGGAAGAGGTCATCGACAGCGAAGCCCTGCTCAAGGGCCGTCGTGAAATCCTGATCCAGCACGGCGACCGCTTCTATCGCCTGCGGCACACCAGCAACGACAAGCTGATCCTGACCAAGTAATCGCGGCCTGGTCGCCCGCCCCCCTCCCTCCTGCCGGCCGCGCCGGCAGGGTGGGCGACCCCTCCGCTCCCGCTCTCTCCCCCTCGGTCTACCGCGTGCACCCTCCGGGTGTGCCGGTAACCGGGGGTTCCCCTGCCTGACCGAACGAACCCGATGACCCGCCCTACCGCCCTTTGCCTTGCCGTCTGGATGGCCCTGCCGCTGTCTGCCCATGCTGCTGCCGCGGCCACCGCCGCGCCCGATGCGCGCGAATTCGACCGTGTGCAGGTCACCGCCACCCGCACCGAGCGGGCGGTGAGCGATGTGGCGGCCACCGTGGACGTCATCGACCGCGAGCAGATGGACCGGCACCTGGTGCAGGACATCAAGGATCTGCTGCGCTACGAGCCGGGCCTGTCGGTCAGCCGCAGCGCCGCGCGCTTCGGCCTTGGCAGCATCCGCATCCGTGGCCTGGACGGCAACCGCGTGCGCGTGCAGACCGACGGCATCGCCATGCCCACCAGCTTCAACATCGGCTCGTTCTCCAACGCCAACCGCAACTTCACCGATCTGGATACGCTCAAGCGCGTGGAGATCGTGCGCGGCCCGGCCAGCTCGCTGTATGGGTCCGACGCGCTCGGGGGTGTGGTCGCCTTCGTCACCAAGGATCCTGCCGATTATCTGAAGGATGGCAAGGACAGCTACGTCGGCCTGAAGTTCGGCTACGACGGTGAGTGGAAGGGCCTGCTCGGCGGCGTGACCAGCGCGTTCGGCGGCGAACACTGGAGCGGCATGGTCAACATCAACCATCGCCAGGGCCAGGAAACCGGCAACAAGGGTGATGTACGCAGCCTCGACAATACCCGCACCGCGCCCAACCCGCAGGACCGCGATGGTCGCAGTGGCCTGGCCAAGCTGGTCTATGCACCCAGCGAGGACCAGCGCTTCCGGCTGACCGTGGAAGGCAACGAAGACAACACCGATACCAACGTGCTGTCCTCGATCGACCGCACCACCACCACCGGCATGAAGGCGCGCGATACGCAGAACCGCACCCGCGTGTCGTTCGCCCATGAAATGGATGCGCTGGACAAGGGCTTCGCCGACAGCCTGCATTGGCAGCTGTATACCCAGCACAGCGAAACCACCCAGATCACCGATGAGGACCGCGCCAACCGCAGCCGCCGCCACCGCGCGTTCAACTTCGACCAGCGCGTCTACGGCCTGCAGGCGCAGTTCAACAAGGCGTTCAGCACCGGCAGCGTCGAACACGCGCTGACCTACGGTTTCGAGGGCGCGCATACCGAGATCCGCCAGAAGCGCGACGGTTACCAGGTGCTGGCCAATGGCCACACCAGCACCACCATCCTGCCCGACGCCTTCCCGGTGCGCGATTTCCCGATCAGCAAGACCACCGAGCTGGGCCTGTACGCACAGGACGAAATGCGCATGGCCAACGGCAAGCTGTCGCTGGTGCCGGGCGTGCGCGTGGACCGCTACGAGCTGAAGCCGGAGGTGGACAGCATCTTCGCCGACGACAATCCCGGCGTTGCGGTGGCCAGGCTGACCAAGACCAGCGTCTCGCCGAAGCTGGGCATGGTCTATCGCTTCACCGACGAATGGTCGCTGTTTGCTGGCTATTCGCATGGCTTCCGCTCGCCGCCGTACAACGACGTCAACCTGGGCTTCACCAACTTCGCCTTCGGCTACACCGCCATTCCCAATCCGGACCTGAAGCCGGAAACCAGTGACGGCATGGAGCTGGGACTGCGCTTCCTGTCGCCAGCGGCCTACGTCAGCCTCAGCGGCTACTACAACGAGTACAAGGACTTCATCGAGTCGCAATCGCTGGTCGGCACCAACGCCCAGGGCCTGATGGTGTTCCAGTCGCGCAACATCGCGGATGCGCGCATCTATGGTGCCGAAATGAAGGCCGGCGTCGACTTCGGCCAGATCAGCCCGGCGCTGCAGGGCTGGGCGCTGCGCAGCTCGGTGGCCTGGTCGCGCGGCGACAACAGGACCGAAGACACCCCGCTGGATTCGGTCGACCCGCTGCGTGGCACCGTCGGCCTGATGTACGACACCGACACCTGGGGCGTCGAACTGGCCGGTACCTTCGTCAAGCGCAAGGACCGCGTCACCGCCGCCACGGTGTACCGCCCGGCCGGCTACGGCGTGGCCGACCTGATGGCGCACTGGAACTTCGCCCCGGGCGCCACCTTCAACGTCGGCGTGTTCAACCTGGGCGACAAGCGTTACATCGACTGGTCCAACGTGGGTTCGACGCTGTCGCCGGGCAGCCGCGTGCTGGACCGCTATACCAACCCGAGCCGCACCCTCTCCGCCAGCCTTGCCGTTTCCTGGTGACCTCATGAGCCGAGCCTTGTCCGCACGCAGGAACGACGCCATCGCCGCGCAGGGCAGCGCGGCCTGGCCGACGCCGGCACAGCTGGCCACGCTCGGCACCGTGTTGTGCCTGTACCGCGCCGACGGCAACGAGCTCGGTGGCTGGCGCCAGGCAGTACGCGTGCATGCCTGCCAGGGCGTGGACAGCGAGGGCGTGCGCGAAAGCCTGTGTTTCCTCGATGCCCGCGGCCGCTGCGTGTGGCGGCTGTACCTGCTGCCCGACAGCGATTTCCTGGCCTGGGACCGGCTGGTCGCGGCGCTGCCGCCGGGCCCGGAGCATGACAGCGAGGGCAGTGTCGGCGAACGCCTGTGGCGGCGCCTGGCCGGCCATCTCGGTGGCCAGCGCTGGCGACTGTGCGCGCTGCGCCTGCATGCCGCCGACGACGGCCGCACCCTGGCTGCAAGCCTGTCGACGTTGTCCTCGCTGGGCGCAGCCACCGCGCGTCGCATCGCGCGGCTGGAAGGTGCCGAAGGCGAGCTGGCGATCGACGATTGCTGCTGCGCCGATGCTGCACGTCGCTCGGCGCCGCGGGTTCCCGGCGACCTGCCGCTGATCCGGCTGTAACCCTTTCCCGATGGAACGCCTGTCGGCCACGGACGGCCTCTCACTGCATCTGCAACCCCGAAGGAAGACCCCGATGAAGCTCCAGACAGCCAGCGTCCTGCTGCTGCTCGCCACCAGCGGCGTGGCCAGCGCGCAGCCCTCCGGCATCGCCCGCGACCACGACAGCATCCTTGCCATGCAGGGCGAGTACACTGTCGATTTCGCATTCGACGAGACCGTGCTGCTGAAGCCCGGCTACGAGCGCGCCCCGGCGATGCGCAGCGGCGGCAACGAACTGGTGATCGTGGTCGAGGACACGCCGAAGCGCATCGTGCTGCAGCACCTGCTGCTGGACGAGAAGAGCGGCCACATCACCAAGCACTGGCGCCAGGACTGGGTCTACGAAGCACCGAACCGATTCGAGTTCAGCGCCGACCAGACCTGGCAGGTACGCCGCATTCCCGCAGCGGTGAACCAGGGCGCCTGGACCCAGTGCGTGTACGAAGTGAGCGACGCACCGCGCTACTGCGGCACCGGCAAATGGACCTACACCAACAACGTGCCGAGCTGGACCAGCGACCTCAGCTGGCGCCCGTTGCCGCGCCGTGAGTACACCAAGCGCAGCGACTACAACGCGCTGGCCGTCGTCAACCGCCACACGCTCACGCCCAATGGCTGGACCCACGAGCAGTTCAACACCAAGGTGCAGCGCAACGCCGACGGCAGCCAGGTGGAGATCGCACGCGAGTTCGGCTTCAACGACTACGTGAAGACCACCGAGGTCGACTTCACCCCGGCGCGTGACTACTGGAAGGCCACTGCCGGCTACTGGGCCAAGGTGCGCCAGCGTTGGGACGGCTTCCTCGGCCAGGCCCCGGGCGTGCACCTGAAGACCAAGATCGATGGCATGGCGATGATCATTCCGCTGTTCACCCAGGCCGAAGCGATCCAGTCCGGCAAAAAGGTGAAGGACAAGCAGATCGACGAGGTGTTCGCCAAGTACGTGGAAAAGGCGCCGAAGGAAGGCTGATCGCCGCGATGGAGAGAGGTGCCGGGGGTACCCGGCACCGCATTCACCGGCTGCCGGTGGGGGCCGGGCTTGCTCGGCACGCCATCCGGAGGCGCAACCGATTCAGGCCTCGCGCAGCGCCAATGCCGGCGGCGTATGCAGGATCGCCCGCGTACCCCACCAGCCCGCCAGCAGGCTCAAGCCGATGCCG
Source organism: Stenotrophomonas sp. CASM110 (assembly GCF_049384345.1). Lineage (NCBI taxonomy): Bacteria > Pseudomonadati > Pseudomonadota > Gammaproteobacteria > Lysobacterales > Lysobacteraceae > Stenotrophomonas > Stenotrophomonas sp. CASM110. Next base: position 9,797 of record NZ_JBMRGI010000036.1, on the reverse strand, counting down.
ACCACGCCGCCGATCAGCAGGCCCGGCCACGGCGGCAGCAAGGGCAGCTCGAACACCTTCTGCGACACCGCCACGCCGATCGCTGCGGCCGCGCCCACCGCCAGCAACGCCGCCAGCGTGCCCAGCGCGCCGAACTCCACCAGCACCGCGCCGCGCAGCTGGCGCCGGGTCGCGCCCAGCGTGCGCAGCACCGCGCTGTCGTAGCGGCGCTCGCCGGCGGTGGCCTGCAGCGCCGCCAGCAGCACCAGCACGCCGGCCAGCAGGCTGAACACCATCACCAGCTGCACTGCCTGCGCCACGCGCTCCATCACATCGCGCACCTGCGAGATCACCGCGTCCACGTCCAGCAGCGACAGGTTCGGCTGCGCGCGCACCAGCTCGCCCAGCCCGGCCGCGTTGCCGGACGGCAGATGGAAGGCCGACAGCAGGTTGTGCGGGGTATCGCCCACCGCATTGGGGTTCAACAGCACGAAGAAATTCGGGCGGAATGTGTTCCAGTCCGCCTTGCGGATGCTGGTGACGGTGAACTCGCGCTGCTGCTCGCCTACGGAAATCGTAATGCGATCACCCAGGTGCGCGCCGTAGCGCCGCGCCCAGCCGGTTTCCACCGAGGCTTCCGCCGCGGTGCTGCCGGCCTGCCAGAAGCGGCCCTCCAGCAGCGCATTGGCGGGTGGGAAGCTGCTGCGCCAGCTGAAGTTCAGCGGCCGGTTCTCGTCGTCGTCCTCGCGCGGGCCGTTGTTCGCGCCGTTCCCCTCGGCGGCGGCCTGGTCCACGCGCAGCGGCGGCTTGCCGTTGATCGCGATCAGGCGGCCGGTCGCCATCGGCTCGATACTGGCGTCGCCGGCGCCCAGTCCACGCAATGCGGCCAGCACACCGTCGCGTTGTTCGGGCTGGATGTTGATCAGGAAGTAGTTCGGCGTATCCGCAGGCAGGCGCTCGCGCCACTGCTGCAGCAGGCCGGGTCCGGTCACCGCCAGCAGCAACAACGCGCACAGCGACAGCGACAGCCCCACCAGCTGCATCACCGCCAGCAGCCGGCGCCGGGTCAGCGCGGCCAGGCCCAACCGCCAGTTGCCATGCAGGCGGTGCTGCAGGCCGCGCAGCAGCTGCAGCAGCACGAAGCCGACCGCACCGGCCGCCAGCGCCAGCGCGGCCAGGCCGCCCAGCACCCACAGCGCCAGTTTCAGATCGCCGGTGACCTGCACCGCCAGCAGCAGGCTGGCCGCCAGCGCCGCCACATAGGCCAGCAGCGACGCCGGCGGCAGGGCGGCGAAGGAACGGTTGAGCACCCGCATCGGCGGCACCCCGCGCAGGCGCAGCAGCGGTGGCAGGCCGAAGCCGAACAGCAGCAGCAGGCCGATGCCGGCACCGGTCAGCGCCGGCATCGCTTCCGGCAGCGGCAGGCGCTGCGGCACCAGGCTGCCCAGCACCTGCACCAGGCCTTCCTGCGCGGCCATGCCCAGGCCGATGCCGAGCGCACAGGCTGGCACCGCCAGCATCAGCAGCTGCAGCGCCAGGCCCAGCAGGATGTCGCGCTGGCGTGCGCCCAGGCAGCGCAGGATCGCCACCTGGTCGATGCGACGCAGGGCGAAGCGGTTGGCCGCCAGCGCGGTGGCCACACCGGCCAGCAGTACCGCCAGCAGCGCGCTCAGGCCGAGGAAGTGCCCGGCCAGATCGAATGCCTGGCGCACGCCACGCTGGGTGTCGTCCACGCTCAGCAGGCGCAGGCCTTTCACCTGCGGCAGCAGCCACTGGCGCAGCGCCGCGATCGGCTCCGCTGCGCCGGCGAACATCAGCCGGTAGTTGATACGGCTGCCCGGGCCGAGCAGGCCGGTGCCCTCCACATCAGCGCGGTTGACCAGCAGGGTGGGCGAGAGTGTCAGCAGGTCGCCACCGCTGTCCGGCTCGGCCTCGATGATGCCGGCGATGCGCAGCGTGCCGGCGCCGAACTCGAGGTCATCGCCGGCCTTCAGCCCCAACCCCTGCAGCAGGCGTGGGTCGGCATAGGCCTGGCCCTTGGGCGGCATGCCGGCATCGGCGATCAACGCACCGCCGGGCGTGGCCCGGACCCGCAGCGTGCCGCGTAGCGGATAACCCGCCTGTACCGCCTTGATGCTGGCCATCTGGCTGGCATCGCCGTTGAACAGCACGCTGCCGAAGCTGGCGATGCGGGTATGCGCCAGGCCGCGCTGTTGCGCCTCGTCGGCGAATGCCTGCGGCGGATCATCGCGCCCGGCGATGCCGAGGTCGCCGCCGAGCATTTCCGCCGCGCTGCCGGTCAGCGCCAGGTTGACCCGGTTCACCAGCGTGCCCACCGCAGTCATCACCGCCACGCCCAGCACCAGCGCGGCGAACACGGTCAGCAGGTCGCCGGCCAGCGCCTCGCGGCGCAGCGCGCGCCACGCGTGGCGCAGCACGTTCATGCCTGTGCCCCACGCTCGACCGGCAGCAGGCGGCCGTCATCGATGCGGTGGATGTACTGGCAACGCTGGGCCAGGCGCAGGTCGTGGGTGACCAGGACCAGGGTGGTGCCGCTGCCGGCGTTGAGTTCGAACAGCAGGTCGCTGATGTGCTGGCCGGTGGCGTGGTCCAGCGAGCCGGTCGGTTCGTCGGCGAACAGGATGCGCGGGCGGGTGACGAAGGCACGTGCCAGCGCCACGCGCTGCTGCTCGCCGCCGGACAGCTGGCGCGGGTAGTGGCGGGCGCGATGGGCCAGGCCGACCTGCGCCAGCACCTCGTCCACCCGCGCGCGGTCCTCGCGTCCGGCCAGTTCCAACGGCAGCGCGACATTCTCGGCGGCAGTCAGCGCCGGCAGCAGATGAAAGCTCTGGAACACGAAGCCGACCGCGCGCGCGCGCAGCTGGGCCCGTGCTTCTTCATCCAGGTCGCCCAGGTTCTGGCCCGCCAGCGCGACGTGGCCGCGGCTGGGCAGGTCCAGTCCGGCCAGCAGGCCGAGCAGGGTGGTCTTGCCGGACCCCGAAGCGCCGACGATGGCCACACTGGTGCCTTCATGGACGGTCAGGGTGATGTTGTCCAGTATGTGGACTTCACCCTCCGGGCCCTGCACGGACTTGCCGACCTGGTCGACGGCGATGGCGACGGGCGTGCTGCGGGGGGACAGGCTGTCGATGAGGAGACTCCAATGCGCAAGACGGGATGGAGCCGGCGAGCCGGCGCGATGATGGTGCTGCTGCTGGGATTGCTGCTGCCCGGGCTGGCCGGAGCCAAAGACCCGGCAGGTACGGTGCTGGTGCTCGGCGACAGCCTCAGTGCTGCCCACAATATCCCTGCCGACGCCGGCTGGGTCAGCCTGTTGCAGCAGCGGGTCAGGCAACAGTCGAAAACACCGGCGCGCATCGTCAATGCCAGCATGAGCGGGGAAACCACGGCCGGCGCGCTGACCCGCCTGCCGGGCCTGTTGGCGAAGGAAAAGCCGACGGTGGTGGTGATCGCGCTGGGCGGCAACGACGCGCTGCGCGGGCTGACCCCGGCACAGGTGCAGGGCAACCTGGAAAAGATGGTACAGGCCAGCCAGAAGGCCGGCGCCAGGGTGCTGCTGCTGGGCATCGACGTGCCGCCCAACTATGGGCCCGCTTACCGCCAGCGCCTGGCGGCGGCCTACAAGGCGCTGGCCACGCAGTACAAGGTGCCGCTGCTGCCGTTCCTGCTGGAGGGCGTGGCCCTGCAGCCGGGCATGATGCAGGCCGATGGCCTGCACCCCACGGCGCAGGCGCAATCGAGGGTGCTGGACAACGTCTGGCCACTCCTGAGGCCCCTGCTCTGAACGATTTACAACCCTCTTGACGGAACTTCACATCGCGTCCACCGTCGATCCGGCATGTTTCACAAAGCTGAAGTTAGAGGGAATCACATGCGTCAGACGAAGGAGACCTCCGGCTTGGTGCTGGTGGTCGAAGACAACCGCAACATCTCCGAGATGATCGGGGAATACCTGGAAGGTCGCGGCTTCGAAGTCGACTATGCACAGGACGGCCTGGATGGCTACCGCCTTGCGGCGGAGAACAGCTATGACGTCGTGGTGCTCGACCTCATGTTGCCGCGCCTGGATGGCATCGAAGTATGCCGTCGCCTGCGCAACGATGCGCGCAAGTCCACCCCGGTGCTGATGCTCACGGCACGCGACACGCTGGACGACAAGCTCACCGGCCTCGGTTTCGGCGCCGATGACTACCTGACCAAGCCGTTCGCGATCCAGGAGCTGGAAGCCCGCCTGCGCGCGCTGATCCGCCGCGAACGCCGCCAGGTGGGTTCGGAAGTGCTGAAGGTCGCCGACCTGGTGCTCGATCCGGTCAGCATGCGGGCCACCCGTGCCGGTACCGAACTGCAGCTGTCGCCGATCGGCCTGCGCCTGCTGACCATCCTGATGCGCGAATCGCCGCGCGTGGTCACCCGCCAGGAGATCGAACGCGAGATCTGGGGCAATGGCCTGCCGGATTCGGACACCCTGCGCAGCCATCTGTACAACCTGCGCAAGATCATCGACAAGCCGTTCGACCGTCCGCTGCTGCACACCGTGCAGAGCGCCGGTTACCGCATTGCCGATATCGCCCAGCCGATGGCCTGATCGGGGCCAGGCCGGTGCAGCATCAGGCCCGGCCGGGCAACGACCCCCGCACCGGGCACGGATGACCGGCCGGCACTGCCGCCGGTCATCCTCCGTGCACGACTACGGCGCAGCGCGCTGCCTATAATCGCAGCGCTCTGACCGGGACCCCGCAATGCCGCACGGCCTGCCGCGCAAGATCCGTATCGCCTTCATCCTGCAGGCAGTCCTGGCCAGCCTGGGCATCCTGCTCGGTGCCTGGCTGGTTTCGCTGGTGATCAAGCACAGCCTGGTCGGCGCCGCCCTGCGCGAGGAAGCGGCCTATTACTGGACGCTGCACGAGGCCTCGCCGGTGCAGCCACCGCCCAACACCCAGAACATCCGCGGCTACCTGCTGGAAAGCGGGCAGTCGGCGCTGTCGTTGCCGGCCAACCTGCGCAACCTGGAACCCGGTTTCCACGAGCTGCCCAAGGATGACCAGCTGGTACTGGTCGATGTGCGTCCGGCCGGCCGCCTGTACCTGGTGTTCCTGCGTTCGCGTGCGGAGATGCTGGCGTTCTGGTTCGGCATCGTGCCGGTGCTGCTGACCCTGTTGGCGGTGTATGGCGCCAGCTGGGTCACCTACCGGGCCTCCAAGCGCCTGGTGTCGCCGGTGAACTGGCTGGCACGGCGCGTCTCGCGCTGGGACCCGGGCCACCCGGAGGCGGCCGACCTGGAACCGAACAAGCTGCCCGCGGACATGCAGGGCGAGACCCGGCAGCTGGCGGCCGCGCTGCATTCGCTGGCCAACCGGGTCAGCGCGCATGTGGCGCGCGAGCGCAATTTCACCCGCGATGCGAGCCACGAGCTGCGCACGCCGTTGACCGTCATCCGTGTGGCAAGCGACATGGCCCTGGGCGATGAAACCCTGCAGCCGCGCCTGCGCCGCAGCCTGCAGCGCATCCAGCGCGCCGGCCGTGACATGGAAGCGGTGATCGACGCGTTCCTGATCCTGGCCCGCGAGGCCGACGTCGAACCCCAGATCGAGCTGTTCGACGTCAACGACATCGTCCGCTACGAGGTGGACAACGCCAACGAACTGCTGGGTACGCGTCTGGTGTCAGTGCACCTGCACAGCGAAGGCCCGGTGCAGCTGCACGCGCCGCCGCGGGTGCTGCAGGTGGTGGTCAGCAACCTGGTGCGCAACGCCTGCAGCTACACCGACGAAGGGCGTATCGACGTGCACGTGCTCAATGACCGGGTGGTGGTGCGCGACACCGGCATCGGCATGTCCGCCGAGGCGCTGTCGCGCGCGTTTGAACCCTTCTACCGCGCCGAGCCGAGCCGCCCGCAGGGCACCGGCCTGGGCCTGTCGATCGTGCGCCGGCTGTGCGACCGCTTCGGCTGGAAGGTCAGCCTGGCCAGCCAGCCGGGCAAGGGCACCGAAGCCACGGTGGTCTTCCGGTAACGCGGCGACCTGCCGGGGTCGGATCCCGTTGCGGCGCAACCGGCTCTGACCCCATCCCGCTGAAATGTCGGTAGATCCAGGCCATGCGTGGATGGGGTGCGGTAGCGCCGGGCCATGCCCGACGTCCACAGTGCCTCAGTTGCAGTTGACCTTCGGCGCCAGCGCCTTGGTCCAGATCGCATAGCCGGCCGGGGTCATGTGCAGCATGTCCTCGCGGAACAGCGTCGCGTCCGGCTGTCCATCGGCGCCGAGCATCGGCGTGTAGATGTCGGTGAAGCCGGTGTTGGGCAGCCTGGCCAGCGCAGCCTTGATCAGCGCGTTGGCTTCGTTGATCGCCGGCAGCAGGTGCGCACGCGACGGGCTCGGCTTGATCGACAGGTACTCGACCCTGGTCTTCGGCAGGTCGCGGTGCACGCGCTGCACGAAGGCGACCACGTCATCTCGCACCTGCATGGCGCTGCGGCCGCTGTTGAGGTCGTTGTCACCGGCGTAGAAGAACACCTTGCACGGCGCATACGGCACCACGATCTGGCCGGCATACCAGGTGCTGTCGCGCACTTCCGAACCGCCGAAGCCGCGGTTGAACACCGGCTGGCCGGGGAAGTCGGTGGCCAGGCTCTCCCAGAAGCGGATCGAGGAGCTGCCGATGAACTCGATGCCACCACGCGGCGGCGGGTTGGCCTGGTCGGCGCTGGCGAAGCGGGCCATGTCGCCGGCCCAGGCCACATTGGAGACCTGTTCGGGCACCTGCGGCGGCCTGGCCGGGCTCAGGGCCTGGGCAAGCGGTGCGGCAGTCAGCAGGCCCAGCATCAGCAGGCAGGTACGGCGACGGGACATCAGGCGCTCCAGCAGGCAAGGGGAGCTCCATCATAGAAGCACGGCCCAGCCCGGTGCTTGCCCCTGGCAGGCCGTTCAGCGGGCCGGTGCGGGGTGCGGTTGGCGGCCTTGTGGCAAAATGGCGGCCATCTGCCTATTCCTGTGCACCCATGATTTCCTGCCGTGCGTCTGAGCGGTCGCTGCGCCGCGCCCCTGTTGCTGGATGTTCCACCCGTGGCTGATCAGTTCGGCCACATGCCCCGCGGCCCGCGCCGCATCTTCCAGGCCGCCCGCTGGTCCTGGCAGGGCCTGCGCGCCGCCTGGCTGCACGAGTCCTCGTTCCGGCTGGAGGTATACCTGCTGGTGATGCTGACTCCGGTCGCGATCTGGCTGGGCCAGACCCCGGTCGAACGCGCGCTGCTGATCGGCTCGATGCTGCTGGTGCTGGCGATGGAGCTTGCCAACTCGGCCATCGAAGCGGTGATCGAACGCTACGGCAGCGAGATCCACGAGCTGGCTGGCCGCGCCAAGGACATGGGCTCGGCAGCGGTGTTCGTGCTGATGATGAACGTGCTGCTGTGCTGGGCGCTGGTCGTGGTTCCGCACGCGCTGGCCGGCAGCTACGGCTGAAACCCCATTCCCCCACTGCCTTGAAGAGTTTCCATGTCCTTTGAGTTCCTCGCCGACCCCAATGCCTGGGTGACCCTGTTCACGCTCAGCGCGCTGGAAATCGTGCTCGGCATCGACAACCTGGTGTTCATTTCCATCGCGGTCAGCAAGCTGCCGGAAGAGCGTCGTCCGTTCGCACGCAAGCTGGGCATCGCGGTGGCCTGCATCACCCGCATCGGCCTGCTGGTCTCGCTGGCCTACCTGGCGCACATGGCGGCCAACCTGTTCACCGTGGCCGGCATGGGCATTTCCATCCGCGACCTGGTACTGATCGTTGGTGGCCTGTTCCTGATCATCAAGGGCTGCATGGAGATCAAGGAACTGATCAGCGGTGGCGAGGACGAAGACCCCAGCACCACCAAGGCCTCGGCCGTGTTCGGCTACGTGATCGCCCAGATCGCGGTGATCGACATCGTGTTCTCGCTCGACTCGGTGATCACCGCCGTGGGCATCGCCGACCACATCCCGGTGATGGTGGCGGCCATCCTGCTGTCGGTGCTGGTGATGCTGCTGGCCGCCAACCCGCTGGGCCGCTTCATCGACGCCAACCCGACCGTGAAGATGCTGGCCCTGGCCTTCATCCTGATGATCGGTGCGGTGCTGATCCTGGACGGCCTGGACGTTCACGTGCCCAAGCCCTACATCTACGCCGCGATGGGCTTCTCGGTGCTGGTGGAGTGGCTGAACCTGCTGATGCGCCGCCGCGCCCGCGAACACAACGTGCCGGGCGCCGGCAACTGGTAAGCGCGCCATTGGCACGTGTGTCACCCAGAACCCCCGGCCTGGCCGGGGGTTCTGCGTTGTGGGGCGCGGCTCTACAACGAACGGCGCTGCGGTTTTTGCACTTGCGGCGGCGTTCCGGCCTCCACTTGTGAATCAGGATCAACAGTGTTTTCCCGGGCCGAGGCTTAATCCGGCGCAGCAAAGCGCGCAGGCTACGCACTCCCGATTCCCGCCCCCCAGGAAACCCCCCATGAATTCCAGAGCCGCCTTGCTGGCGCTTGCCGTTGGCGCCTTCGCCATTGGAACCACCGAATTTGCCCCGATGGGCCTGTTGCCGGTCATCGCCGACGGCGTGGGCGTTGGCATCCCCACCGCCGGCATGCTGATCACCGCCTACGCCGTGGGCGTGATGCTGGGCGCGCCGGTGATGACCCTGCTGATGGGCCGTTTCGGCAAGCGCACCGCGCTGATGCTGCTGATGTCCATCTTCGTGGTCGGCAACCTGCTGTCCGCGCTGGCGCCGAACTACGGGCTGCTGCTGCTGTCGCGCCTGGTCACCAGCCTCAACCACGGCGCCTTCTTCGGCATCGGTGCGGTGGTCGCCGCCAGCCTGGTGCCGAAGGAAAAGCAGGCTGCCGCCGTGGCCACCATGTTCATGGGCCTGACCATCGCCAACATCGGCGGCGTGCCGCTGGCGACCTGGGTCGGCCAGCAGCTGGGCTGGCGCCTGTCCTTCGCCGGTACTGCGGCGCTGGGACTGATCGCAATCACCGCGCTGGGCTTCGCGCTGCCGGCATCTGCACCGGGGCCGCGCCCGGACGTGCGCCGCGAGCTGAAGGCGATCCTGCAGCCGCCGGTGCTGCTGGCGATGGCCACCACCGTGCTTGGCGCAGGTGCCATGTTCACCCTCTACACCTACGTCGCACCGGTGCTGACCGAATTGACCGGCGCCTCCAATACCTTCATCGCGATCTCGCTGGCGCTGATCGGCATCGGCTTCACCCTCGGCAACGGCATCGGTGGGCGCATGGCCGACTGGTCGCTGGATGGCGCCACACGGATCCTGCTGGCCGTCCTGGCGGTGCTGATGTTCGTGCTGCCGCTGGCCTTCATGAGCCACGCCACCGCCGCCCTCGGCGTGCTGCTGTTCGGCGCGGCGACCTTCGCCCTCGTACCGCCGCTGCAGATCCGGGTGATGCAGGCGGCCAGCGAGGCGCCGGGCCTGGCGTCGTCGATCAACGTCGGTGCGTTCAACCTGGGCAATGCGGTGGGTGCGGCGCTGGGCGGTGCGGTGATCAGCTCGGGCCTGGGCTATGCCGCGATTCCGGTGGCCGGTGGCCTGCTGGCGGCATCGGGCCTGCTGCTGGCGTGGCTGGGGCGTCCCCGCACTGCGGTGGCTGAGGCCTGCTGAGGGGTGTTGGATTCCGGCAGGGCTTGCAGCCCTGCACCCGCCGAATCAACGTCAACGTCAACGGCAAAAGCCTGCATTCCGTGGGTTGGCGGGGTGGGTCCGGTTGAGGGGGACGCTGCAAGTACGTCCATGTAAGCTCGGTCGCCGCATCCACGCGGCTCACGCCC
>NZ_JBMRGI010000035.1:0-28620 GCF_049384345.1 Stenotrophomonas sp. CASM110 | reverse complement strand
GCCATGGATGGCGCCATCGAGCCCCCATGGGTGAGGGCGCTTCGCTTGCGAAGCACTGCTTCGCAAGCGCCCGAACGCACAGCCGCCAGCGGCTGGGCCGGACCCCGGAGGGGGGTTTACGGCGTGTCCTGACCACCCACACCGCCCCGCCATCCCACGGAATGCGGCTCTTGATCTTGCTTCGGCTTCGCCTTCGGCAGGTGCAGGGCTGCAAGCCCTGCCGAAAACTCCCTTGGGCGTAGAATGCGGCCATGAGCGAATCCCTTGATAACCACCTGGTCCACGGCCGCCGCCAGCGGCCGGATGGGCCGTCGCCGATCGATGTCATCTCGGTCCAGTCGCAACTTGTGTACGGCCACGCCGGCAACAGTGCCGCCGTCCCGCCGATGCGCGCACTGGGCGTGCGCGTCGCCGAAATCCCGACCGTGCTGCTGAGCAATGCGCCGTTCTACGACACTACGCGGGGCCGCGTGCTGCCCGCCGACTGGTTTGCCGACCTGCTGCTGGGTACCCACGAGCGTGGCCTGCCGCAGCGGGCGAAGATGCTGGTGTCCGGCTACTTCGGCAGCACCGCCAACGGTGCGGCCTTCGCCGACTGGCTGGACAACATCCTGCCGGCCTGCCCACAGCTGCGTTACTGCCTGGACCCGGTGATCGGTGATACCCATACCGGACCCTACGTGGAACCGGGCCTGGAAGCGATCTTCGCCGAGCGCCTGCTGCCCCACGCCTGGCTGGTGACGCCCAATGCCTTCGAACTGAATCGCCTGACCGGCATGCCGGCACTGGCCGAGGCCGATGCCATCGCCGCCGCGCGCACGCTGCTGGATCGTGGCCCGCACTGGGTGATCGCGCACAGCGTAGGCGGCAACCCGGGTGAGCTGGTCACCCTGGCGGTCGGGCACGAGGAAACCTGGCGCTGGACCTCACCGCTGCTGCCGGTGGACGTGGCCGGTACCGGTGACGTGCTGATGTCGCTGGTGGTGTCGTTCCTGCTGCGCGGTGAGTCGATGCAGCAGGCGATTTCGCGCGCGATTGCCGGCACCCATGCGGCGCTGGAGGCGACCCTGGACAACGGCTTCGAGGAGTTCGACGTGATCGCTGCCGCGCCGGCGGCGCTGGCCGAAGGAACGCGCTTCCGCGCTGAACGCGTGGCATGAGCGGCCTGGATCCACGCACGCCGCGCACGGTCGGCATCGTCGGCAGTGCTGGTGCCTATGGGCGCTGGCTGTGCCGCTTCTTCCAGCAGCACCTGCAGCTGCAGGTGATCGGCCATGACCCGGCCGACCCGGACTCGCACACGCCGGAACACCTGCTGGCGCAGGCCGATGTACTGGTGTTCTCGGCACCGATCCGGCACACGCCGGCGTTGATCGCCGAGTACGTGCGGCAATCGGCGGGCCGCGAGCAGGGCAGGCTGTGGCTGGATGTGACCTCGGTAAAGGAGGCACCGGTGCAGGCGATGCTGGCCTCGCAGGCCGAAGTGGTCGGACTGCACCCGATGACCGCGCCACCCAAGGCGCCGACCCTGAAAGGGCGGGTGATGGTGGTCTGCGAAGCGCGGCTGCAGCACTGGCGGGCATGGGTCGATACGCTGTGCACCGCGCTGCAGGCCGAGTGCGTGCGCGCGACGCCGCAGCACCACGACCAGATGATGGCGCTGGTGCAGGCGATGGTGCATGCCACCCACCTGGCGCAGGCAGGCGTGCTGCGCCAGTACCAGCCGCAGCTGGGCGATCTGGCCGCGATGATGCCGTACCGTTCGGCGTCGTTCGAGCTGGGCACGGCGATCATCTCGCGCATCCTGTCGCTGAATCCGGCGATCTACGAAGACATCCAGTTCGGCAACCCGTACGTGGCGCCGATGCTGGAGCGGCTGGTGGGGCAGCTGCAGGCCCTGCAGGTGCAGGTCGGACAGGGCGACGACGGCGCACGGGCTGCATTCCGTGAGCAGCTGCTGTCAGCCAATCGCAGTGCCTTCGGCGAGCAGGCCCTGGCGGATGGCAACTACACGTTCGAACGCGTGGGGTATCTGCTGGCCGATCTGACCGAGCGCAACGCGCTGTCGGTGCACCTGCCGGAGGACCGGCCTGGCTCGCTGCGCGAGCTGTTGAACGTGTTCGAGCAGCATGGCATCAGCTTGGCTTCGATCCATTCCTCGCGCACGCCCGGCGGTGAAGTGCACTTCCGCATCGGATTCGTGGCCGGCAGCGATCCGGCGGCGATCACCCGGGCCGCGGCCGACGTGGACGCCAGCGGCATCGGACGGGTGCTGGGCTGAATTCATCCACAGGCGGTGTGGATGGTTTCTGAGCAAACGTGTGGATAACCCTGCGCAGCCCTTGTCAGGCAAGGCTGTCAAGATGCTTGGTGAAAAATTGATCACGCCTTCTTGTGGAGTCCAGCCTTGCTCGACTGCCCTTGGCAAAGCGCGTGTCGACCGAGGTCGACACCTACCAGAGCAGGGCGACACGGCCAGTGCCCACCAAGGTGGGCAGCGCTAGATCATCAACCGCAGTTCGCCACCGCTGGTGGTGAATTCGCGGCCATTGCGAACCAGATGACGCCCGTCATCCAGCTCGTAACGCGGCGTGGATTCAGAGTGATGCCCGCTGCCATTCGCCTCGGGCTTGAACTCGATGATGATGTGGCTTTCGCCATTGCTGTCGACTGCAGGGAACTGACGGAACGACATCGCGTACCTCCTTCAGCGGATGCTGCTGATGCGAGGCCAGCTTGGTCCGGCCGATGTTAGCCGGCCGTCATCAATCGATGAACTGCAGTCGTGCCAGTTCAGCGTACAGTCCGCCTTCGGCCAGAAGCTGGGCATGGGTACCTTCGGCCACGATGCGGCCCTGGTCCATCACCACGATGCGGTCGGCCTTGAGCACGGTGGCCAGGCGGTGGGCGATGACCAGCGTGGTGCGACCGGCCATCAGCCGCTCCAGCGCCTGCTGCACGCTGTGCTCGCTCTGTGCGTCCAGCGCGCTGGTGGCTTCATCGAGCAGCAGGATCGGCGCGTCCTTCAGCAGTGCGCGGGCAATCGCCACGCGCTGCTGCTGGCCACCGGACAGGCGCGCACCACGTTCGCCCAGCTCACTGTCGTAGCCCTGCGGCAACGCGCGCAGGAAGCCATCGGCCTCGGCCGCACGCGCGGCAGCTTCGACCTCGGCGTCACTGGCCTGCAGGCGGCCATAGCGGATGTTGTCGCGCGCACTGGCCGCGAACAGCGTCGGCTGCTGCGGCACCAGCGCCAGCTGCGCGCGCAGCTCGGCCGGATCGACCTGGCGAACGTCGATGCCATCCACGCAGATGCGGCCGCTGGCCGGATCGTGGAAGCGCAGCAGCATCGACAGCACCGTGCTCTTGCCCGCGCCCGACGGGCCGACCAAGGCCACCGTCTCGCCCGGGCGGACATGCAGGTTGAAGTGGTCCAGCGCGGCCTGGTCCGGACGTTGCGGATAGTGGAACACCACGTCGTCGAACTGGATTTCGCCGCGCAATGGTTGCGGCAGAACGTGCGGCTGCGCCGGCGCACGGATCTCGATGTCTTCCTGCAGCAGCTCGCCAATGCGGCCCATGCCACCGGCTGCACGCTGCAGTTCGTTCCACACTTCGGCCAGCGCGCCCACCGAGCCGCCGCCGATCAGCGCGTACAGCACGAACTGCCCCAGCGTGCCGGCACTGAGGCGCCCGTCGATGACATCGTGCGCGCCCAGCCACAGCACGCCAACGATGGCGCCGAACACCAGCAGGATGGCGCTGGCGGTGACCAGCGACTGCGCACCGATGCGTCGGCGCGCGGCGCCGATGGCATCGCCCAGTGCCTTGTCGAAGCGTCCGCGCTCGTAAGGCTCGCGTGCATGTGCCTGCACCGTGCGCACGGCGCCCAGCGTCTCGCTGGCCAGGCTGATGGCATCGGCGATGCGGTCCTGGCTGCTGCGTGCAACCGTGCGCAGCTTGCGCGCGCCGATGATGATCGGCAGTACCGCCAGTGGGATGCCGAGCAGCGACCATGCCGCCAGCCTGGGGCTGGTGACGAACAGCATGGCCAGGCTGCCGACCACGGTGACGCTGCTGCGCAGGGCGACCGACATGGTCGAGCCGACCACGCTGCGCAGCAGTTCGCTGTCAGCGGTCAGGCGCGAGACCAGTTCGCCGCTGCGGCTGCGGTCATGGAAACCGGCACCGAGCTGGATCAGGTGTGCGTACAGGCGGCTGCGCAGGTCGGCCACGACTTTTTCGCCAAGCAGCGACACGAAGAAGAACCGTGCGGCCGTTGCCAGTGCCAGCACCACCGCCACCAGCATCAGCAGGGCGAAGGCACGGTTGATCTGGCCACCGCTGGTGAAGCCGTGGTCGATCATCTGCTTCACGGCGGGGGGCAGGCTCAGCGTGGCGGCCGAAGAGACCGCCAGCGCCAGCAGCCAGGCGGTGAACAGCCCGCTGTGGCGGCGCACGAACGGCCACAGCGTCCGCAGGCTGCCGAGGCGGCGCAGCGGTGGGGCCGAGGCGGGGGCGTCGTCCTTGTCAGTCATCCTGGTCGTCGTCTTGTATGCGGATACGGTCACGGGTGGCGTCGCGCAGGCGGATTTTCAATGCATCGACCTGATCGGCCGGCAATTCGACCCGCAGGCACACGCCGTTGGCATCGAACTGTTCATCGCGCTTCACGGCGCCGAAGCTGGGAAGGGTGGCATGCAGGGTGCCCAGATCCTCGAAGCCGGCCAACAGCTGCAGCCGGGCCATCGCCACCAGCGGCAAGCGCGGGGCGGTACGCAGGCATTCGGCGGCGGCGCCACCGTAGGCGCGCACCAGTCCACCGGCGCCCAGCTTGATACCGCCGAACCAGCGCGTCACCACCACCACCACCCGGTCGAAGCCCTGGCCGTCGATCGCAGCCAGGATCGGCCGCCCAGCGGTGCCGGCGGGCTCGCCATCGTCACTGGAGCGGTAGTCCTGGCCGTGCCGGTAGGCCCAGCAGTTGTGGGTTGCGTCGGCTACGGCCACCTGTTGCAGGAACGCCAATGCTGCCGCGGCGCCATCGATCGGCGCGGCATGGGCAATGAAGCGGCTGTGTTTGACTTCCAGCGTGTGGCTTACCGGCTGGGCGAGGGTATCGGGCATTCCCGCCATTCTACGGGGTCGCCGGAGGTCACTGCCCGCTTCAGTCGTCCAGCAGCGGGCGCAGGTCGCGCGGCAGGCGTGCTTCCGGATACTGCTGCACATAGCGCTCCAGGCTGGCGCGGGCCAGGTCGCGCTGGCCGTCATCGCGGCGCGCGCGGATCTTCTGCAGCCACTGCCGTCGCGGCAGCTGTGCATCGGCGTCCACCTCGGCCTGCACGGCATCCGCACTGAGCCGCGCGTCGGCGCCGCGGCGCATGACGCCGGGCGCGGAGCGGCTCGGGGCCTGCCGCTTCATCGAGGTGATCTCTACCCGATCCAGTGCCTGCGCCCGTTCTGCATCGGCAGCGTTGGCCACTGGCGCCTCGGCGGTGCGTGCTTTCAGCGCCCCTGCCGGGGCCGGCGCCAATGCCGGTGCAGGTGCCGAATAGGCAGCCGGTGCGGGAGGCGCGGGCGGTGCCGCTGCCGGTGCGGTGGCCGGACCAGGCGGGAGCGCCGCAAAGGACGTATCGGCGGCCGCATCCGCCGCCATCGATCGTGCAGCCTGGGCCGGAGCTTCAGCAGTCTCGGTCGGCGCAGGCTTGGCTACCCGCGCGACGGACGGCGCCGGGGGAGCGGCAACAGGGGCCGCCTCGGGTGCTGCAGGTTCGGTGGCCGTTTCCGATGCGGCAACCGCGCTGTCGGCTGGACTGCTCCCAGCGGCCTGATCGGCGGCCGCGACGTCTGCCGCAGCGGGCGCCGCGGCAACAGCGGCCTCGCCTGCCGGAACCGGCGGCGGTTCCGGGCGCAGCTGCCAGGCAATGCCGATGGCGAACACCATCGAGGCGGCGATGCCGAACACCGCCGGCCAACGCGGACGTATGCGCTGCCTGCGCGGCGCCTCGGCGGAGACAGCAGCATCGGCCGCCGGTGCGTGCACGGCAGCGCGCGCCGCGGCCAGGATGGTGGCGTCCAGCGCGGCCGGCGGGGCCTGTTCGACGCGACGGCCGAGCAGGCGCGCCAGCTCGCGTTCTTCCGGCGTCAGCGGTTCGTCTCGGTTCATGCGTTCAATCCCGCACGCAGCTTGTCCATCGCATAGCGCAGCCGCGATTTCACGGTTTCCCGGCCTACGCCGGTGATCTGGCCGATCTCCTCCAGGCTCAGTTCCTGATCCAGCCGCAGCTGCAGCACTTCGCGCTGCTCGGGCGGCAGTTGCTCCATCGCCAGCTGGATGCGGCGACGTTGTTCGAATTCGGAAAGCTCGGCTTCCGGGGTCTGCCCGTCCTCGATCGCGGCCAGGCGCAGGTCGGCGTCGGCCGGTGCGGCAGGGCGATGGCGAGCGGCCCGCCAGTGGTCGTTCAGGCGGTTGTGGGCGATGCGGAACAGCCAGGTGCTGAATGCAGCGTCAGGCTGCCAGCCCGCGCGCGCGCTGATCACCCGCTGCCAGACATCTTGGAAGATCTCCTCGGCCAACGCGTTGTCGCGCAGTTGCCGCAGCAGGAAGCCGAACAGGCGCTTGCGATGGCGTGCATACAGGCTTTCGAACGCGCGCAGGTCGCCACCGGCCCAGGCCAGCATCAAGGCTTCATCGGTTGGCAGTGCGCTGGCTTCCACGGCGTACAGGGTAAGGCCTGCAGGCGGTGGCGCATAGCCGGTGACGGGGGCGGGCAGGGCGAGGTTCATGGCGTGGAAGCGGCTACGGGCAGGAGGAAAAACGTACGGGCGCACGATTCGGGGTTTACGGGCTTCCATTGCCCCCCGGGTGGCGCGCTATGCTCGGCGGCTCAGGGGAGGCGACGCACAGACGGCGCCAAGAGATTGTCATTTGTCCACGCACGTTGAACCGGCGGAAGAGCCACCACACGAGGCCGTGCTGAGCGCGGCGCTGGTGCGCGCATTGCATGCGCTGCTGCCGGACTCGGCCGTGGTCCGCGTTGGCTGGGATGACCCGCAGCTGGGCCGCGGACAGGGCGGCTGGCCGGCTGTCGCGGCGGCCGACGCGTTGACGGTGCCCGGCGTGGGCAACGGTTGCCATGGCTGGGAATATGACGGTGCCCGCCTGCAGTTGTCGGTCGAAGGTGCCGTGCCTTCAGCGGCGTGGTGGGGGCTGGCCCGGCAGGCCATGGAGCTGGCGCTGCAGCGCGGTCGCCAGGCCGGGCAGATCAAGGCGCTGGAAGAAGCTGAACGGCTGCAGCAGGCGCTGTTCCAGATCGCCGATCTGGCTGGCGCCGACCTCGAGATGTCGGAGATGCTGCGTCACGTGCACGGCGTGCTTGGCACGCTGATGTACGCGGAAAACTGCTACATCGTCGAGTACGACGATGTCCGCGACCAGATCCGCTTCCTGTACTTCGCCGACCAGGTCGATGACTTCGTCGCCGATCCGTCGCAGAGCCATGACGCCGATGAGATGCCGCGCAGCCTGACCGTGGCGTTGCTGCGCCACGGCAAGCCGCTCAGCGGCCCCTCGCGCGAGTTGCTGGCGCGCGTGGTCGAGCAGGAGCACGACCCGCAGCGTGGACCGGAGAGCCTGGACTGGCTGGGCGTGCCGATGCTGCGCGATGGCCGGGTATGCGGCGCCATCGTGGTGCAGAGCTATGAGCTGGCGGCCCGTTATGGCGAGGCCGAGCGGGCGCTGCTGGGTTTTGTCGCGCAGCACGTGCAGACCGCGATGGACCGGCGCCAGGCGCAGGTCCGGCTGGAACAGCAGGTGGAGCGGCGCACGCTGGAGCTGCAGCGTGCCAACCACAGCCTGCAGGATGAAGTGGCCGAGCGCCGCCGCGCAGAGCAGCTGCAGACCGCGCTGTACAACATCGCCGAGATGGCGATGTCGGCCGACAGCCTGGCCCAGTTCTACGGGCAGGTGCATGGCGTGGTCGGGCGCCTGCTTGACGCGCGCAATTTCTACATCGCGCTGGTGAACGGGGCCGGCAGCGGCCTGGACTTCGTCTACTCGGTGGACGAGCACAACGCCAGCCGTGCGCCACGCCCGTTCAGCCGCGGCCTGACCGAGTACGTGGTGCGCAACCGGCGTCCGTTGCTGGCTTCGCGGCAGCAGATCGACGCACTGCTGGCCAGCGGCGAAGTGCGCGAATCGGGCGCACGTTCGCATTGCTGGCTGGGTGTGCCGCTGCTGCGCGATGACGAGGTGGTCGGCGCGATCGTGGTGCAGAGCTACAGCGAGAACAGCACGTTCAGCGTGCACGATCAGCGCTTGTTGACCTTCGTTGCACAGAACATCGGAACCGGGCTGGCGCGCCAGCGCGACCAGCAGCAGCTGCGTTCGGCGCATGCCGAGCTGGAAAAGCGCGTGGAGGAACGTACCCGCGAGCTGGCCGAGGTCAACGAGAAGCTGCTCGGGCAGATCGGCGAGCGCCTGCGTGCCGAGCAGCGCCTGACCCATCAGGCCATGCACGATGCGCTGACCGGCCTGCCCAACCGCCTGCACCTGCTCGATCGCCTGCAGGATGCGCTGGCGCTGGCCAAGCGCGAGGGTGGGCCGGTGTTCGCCGTGCTGTTCCTCGACCTGGACCGCTTCAAGCTGGTCAACGACAGCATCGGCCACGCTGCCGGCGATCGCATGCTGGTGGAGGTGGCCAAGCGCATCGTATCGATGGCCGGCACCGATGACGTGGTGGCGCGGCTGGGCGGCGATGAGTTCGCGGTGCTGCTGCAGTGTCCGCAGGGGCTGGCACAGGCGCTGGAGTTCGGCCAGCGGCTGTTGCTGGCACTGCAGGAATCGATGTGGATCGCCGGGCGCGAACTGTTCCCGTCCGGCAGCCTGGGCATCGCCTTGTGGAACCCGCGCTACCGGACCGGTGAAGAACTGCTGCGCGACGCAGACGCGGCGATGTACCGGGCCAAGGCGCAGGGTCATGACCGCTGCGCGATCTTCGACGAAGACATGCGCGAAGAAGCGATGCGCAGCCTGGACCTGGAAGCGGATCTGCGGCGTGCGATCAACAACCGCGACTTCGTGCCGTTCTACCAGCCGATCGTGCGCCTGTCCGATGGCGAGGTGGTGGGGCACGAGGCCTTGCTGCGCTGGCAGCACGAGCGTCGTGGCCTGTTGCTGCCCGGGGCGTTCCTGGAGCTGGGCGAGGAAAGCGGCCTGATCGAGCAGGTCGACTGGCTGATCTACGAACAGGTCATCGCGGGACTGGCCGAAGGCGGCCGCGGCTATGTCTCGGTGAACGTATCGCCACGCCATTTCCGCTCGGCCGAGTTCAGTGGCCGCCTGTTCGGTCTGCTCGATGCATGCGGCGCCGACCCACACCGGCTGCGCCTGGAGATTACCGAGGTGGCGCTGCTGGATGATGGCCCGCACACGCTGCGCATCCTGCAGGGCCTGCGCGAGCGTGGCATCCAGGTGCAGCTGGACGATTTCGGTACCGGCTTCTCGGCGCTGTCCTACCTGCACCGCTTCCCGATCAGCACGTTGAAGATCGACCAGAGCTTCATCGCCGGCCTGCATGGGCCGGAAGTGCAGAGCACGCGCGCGCTGGTCGAGGGCGTGCTGTCACTGGCCCGCACCTTGGGCATCGAAACCATCGGCGAAGGCATCGAGACCGAAGCGCAGCGGCAGACGCTGCGCGAACTTGGTTGCGACTACGGCCAGGGCTACCTGCTGGGCCGCCCGGCGCCGTGGGACGGCGCGGTGGCCTGAGCCACCGCGCCGGGTCGCCTCAGCGCAGGGCGGAGCGACGCTTCTCGTCGATCCACTTGGAAGCCTGGGCCGGCTGATAGTTCTGCATCCACTCCAGCATTTCCTCGATGTCCGAGCCGTACCACAGGTCCTGGCGCTGGTCCGGATGCAGGAAGCGCTCTTCCACCATGCGATCGATCATGCCGATCAGCGGGGCGTAGAAGCCTTCCACGTCGAGGAAGGCGCATGGCTTGTTGCCGATGCCCAGCTGGCGCCAGGTCAGCATCTCGAAGATCTCTTCCATGGTGCCGAAGCCGCCGGGCAGGGCGACGAAGCCATCGGCGAGGTCGAACATGCGCGACTTGCGCTCATGCATCGAACCGACGATCTCCAGTTCGGTCAGGCCGCGGTGGGCCACTTCCCAGTCGGCCAGCTGGCGCGGGATCACGCCGGTCACCTCCCCGCCGGCGGCGAGCACGGCATTGGCCACGGTTCCCATCAGGCCGACGTTGCCGCCGCCATACACCAGGCGCAGGCCGTCACGGGCGATGCGATCACCCAGGGCAATGGCGCGTTCGGTGTAGGCCGGCTTGCTGCCAGCGTTGGAACCACAGTACACACAGATCGATTTCATGGATCTTCCTGTCTCTTGGCCGGAAACGAAAACGCCCCGTCGCCAACCGCAGGGCGGTCAGGGACGGGGTGTCGGTGGATTATGAGGCCTTGACAGGCCTTCTGTAGAGCCGAGCCACGCTCGGCTGCGCTTCGTTCAGATCGCGGCAAAGGCTGAGTCGAGCATGGCTCGACTCTACAAACGCCAAGCAGGCTTACGCGGCAGCCGCCTGTTCGCGACGCGGGCCTTCACGCAGGGCGCGGCCCACCATGCCGACCAGCAGGTCCAGCTCATCGCTGTCCATGCCGAAGTGCGGGGTGAAGCGCAGCGAATTCTCGCCGCCGTGGATCACGTTGATGCCGTGCTGGCGCAGCCATTCCTCGGTGGAATTGGCGCCGTAGCACTTGAACTGCGGGGCCAGCTCGCAGGAGAACAGCAGGCCGGTGCCCTGCACCTTGGTGATCAGGCCACCCAGTTCGCTCTTGAGCTGTTCCAGCTTGCGCACGGCCTCGGCACCGCGTTCGGCGATGTTGGCACGCACCTGCGGGGTCAGCTGCGCCAGGGTGGCACAGGCCACGTCCAGCGCGCGTGGGTTGCTGGTCATGGTGTTGCCGTAGATGCCCTTGCGGTACAGCTGCGCGGCGTGCTCGGTCACCGCCAGCACCGACAGCGGGTACTGCGCGGCGTTGAGCGCCTTGGAGTAGGTCTCCATGTCCGGCGGATCCAGGCCTTCGAAGCCCGGGTAATCGACCACCGACAGCACGCCATGCGCGCGCAGACCAGCCTGGATCGAGTCCAGCAGCAGCAGGCTGCCGTGCGCACGGGTCAGCTCACGGGCCACGGCATAGAACGCCGGCGGCACCGAACGGCCCGGGTCGCCTTCGCCCATTACCGGTTCCAGGAACACCGCCTCGATGAACCACTGGTTGCGTGCGGCGTCCTCGAACACCTTGCGCAGGCCGGTCTCGTCGTACGGCGCCACGGTGATCACCGAATCCTCGCCGCGGTAGCTGGCCAGGTGCTGCATGTAGCTCTTGCGGCTGGAATCGGAATACAGGGCAGGGCGGTCGGTACGGCCATGGAAGCTGCCCTTGACCACCACGCGCTTGATCGTGGCGCCGGCGTGGCGCGCGCCCGGGTCGGTCTGCAGCTTGGCGTTGACGTCGGCGATGCGCGCGGCCAGGCCAACCGCCTCGGAGCCGGAATTCAGGCACATGAAGCGCGCGAACGGGCAGCCGCCACGGCGGTGGCCGATCTCGGTGCGCAGGGCCGCGATGAAGCGCTGCTGCGACAGGCTGGGGGTCATGATGTTGGCCATCACCTGTGGGCGTGCCATCGCCTCCAGCACGGCATCCGGGGTGTGCCCGAAGCCGAGCATGCCGTAGCCGCCGGCGTCGTACAGCACCGCGCCCTTCAGGGTGACCACCCAAGGGCCACGCGCGGCCAGCGCCACGTACGGGGTCACTGCATCATCGGCGTAGAAATTGACGAAGCCGTCCTGCATCGCGTCGATCTGCGCCTGTTCGTCCTGCGCCAGCAGCGGCCCCAGGTCGGCCTGCACGCGCGCGAACTCCTCGGCGGCGGCATCCACTGCGGCGATCAGCTGCGGGTGGCGGACGGACAGGGCGGTCAGGGTGGCGTCGTCCAGGCCGGTGGTGAGGCGGGTGCCGGGCTGGGTGCGCAGGGGGGCGAGGCGTTCGATGAAGCTCATTGCAGATCTCCTGAAACGATGGGTCGCACGGGCCTTCAAAAGCAAAACGCGCGTCAACGCGCGCTTGGGGCAGGCTCGTGCAGCGGACTTCCGACTCGATGCTAGCACTTGTTTTTTTGCGCGATAACCCCGCAAAAACCTGCTGCATAGCAGCATTTTGCGCGACGTTCGCCGCGAAGCACGCCGGCTCGCAGACGCTGGACGTACAATGCGCGCCATTGTCGACCTGTTGCCGCCCACTGCCTTGAAGAAGTCCGATTTCAACTACGACCTGCCGGCCGAACTGATCGCGCAGGCGCCCCTGGCCGAGCGTTCCGCCAGCCGCCTGCTGCTGGTGCCGCAAGCCCCCGCCGCGTTCACCGACCTGCAGGTGCGTGACCTTCCGTCGCTGCTGCAGCCGGGCGACCTGCTGGTGTTCAACGACACCCGGGTGATCCCGGCGCGCCTGTTCGGGCAGAAGGCCAGCGGCGGCCGCGTGGAGATCCTGATCGAGCGCTTGCTCGGCGGCCAGCAGGCCCGTGCCCAGGTGGGCGCCAGCAAGTCGCCGAAGGCCGGCAGCCGCATCGCGCTGGATGCCGGTGGCGAAGCCGAGGTGCTGGGCCGCGATGGCGAGTTCTACGTGCTGCAGTTCCACGTGCCCGAGTCGCTGGAGCAGTGGCTGCTGCATGCCGGCCGCCTGCCGCTGCCGCCGTACATCCAGCGCGAGCCGGGCGTGGACGACCGCGAGCGCTACCAGACCGTGTTCGCGCGTGAAGTGGGCGCGGTGGCGGCACCGACCGCGGGCCTGCATTTCGACGAACCGTTGCTGGCCGCACTGAAGGAAAAGGGCGTGGAGTTCGGCCACGTCACCCTGCACGTGGGCGCGGGCACCTTCCAGCCGGTGCGTGCCGAAGACCTGAAGGACCACGTGATGCACCGCGAGTGGCTGAATGTCGGTGCCGAACTGGTGCAGCAGGTGCGGCGCACGCGCGCCGCTGGCGGCCGCGTGATCGGCGTCGGCACCACCGTGGTGCGCGCGCTGGAAAGCGCGATGCGCGATGGCGAGCTGCTGCCGTTCGCCGGCGAGACGCAGATCTTCATCACCCCCGGCTACCGCATCCGCAGCGTGGACGCGATGGTGACCAACTTCCACCTGCCGGAAAGCACGCTGCTGATGATGATCTCCGCGTTTGCCGGCAAGGAGCGCGTGTTCGAGGCCTACCAGCACGCGATCGAGCAGCGCTACCGCTTCTTCAGCTACGGCGACGCGATGCTGCTGTTCCCGCAGGCGGGGTAGCGCGCCCCGGGAGGGCAGGGGCCCCCTGTGGGTGCGCACCTTGGTGCGCACGCCTTCTTGGGAGACAATAGGCAACTATTTGCCCCAATGACCGCTCCATGTCCCGACTGCAGTTCCAGCTCCAGACCCGCGACGGCCGTGCCCGCCGTGGCCGCCTGACCTTCCCGCGTGGCACGGTGGAAACGCCGGCCTTCATGCCGGTGGGGACCTATGGCTCGGTCAAGGGCATCCTGCCGGACCAGGTGCGCGCGCTGGGCGCCGAGATCATCCTCGGCAATACCTTCCACCTGTACCTGCGCCCGGGCCTGGACATCATCGCCGACCACGGCGGCCTGCACGGCTTCTGCCGCTGGGATGGCCCGATCCTGACCGACTCCGGCGGCTTCCAGGTGTTCTCGCTGGCGCACCGCCGCAAGATCACCGAGCAGGGCGTGACCTTCGCCTCGCCGACCGACGGCGCACGGGTCTTCCTCGGTCCCGAGGAGAGCATGAAGATCCAGAAGGTGCTCGATTCGGACATCGTGATGATCTTCGACGAATGCACCCCGTACCCGGCCACCGAGGACGTTGCCCGCCGTTCGATGGAGTTGAGCCTGCGCTGGGCGCAGCGCAGCCGCAACGCGCATGACGAACTGGGCAACGACGCGGCCCTGTTCGGCATCGTCCAGGGCGGCGTGCATACCGACCTGCGCAGCCGCTCGGCCGATGCCCTGCAGGCGATCGGCTTCGACGGCTACGCCATCGGCGGCCTGGCCGTGGGCGAGCCGGAGCACGAGCGCAACGCCATGCTCGACCACCTGGACCCGGAGCTGCCGGGCGACCGCCCGCGCTACCTGATGGGCGTGGGCCGGCCGGAGGACCTGGTCGAGGGTGTCGCACGTGGCGTGGACATGTTCGATTGCGTGATGCCGACCCGCAACGCCCGCAACGGCCACTATTTCACCTCGTTCGGCACCGTCCGCATCCGCAACTCCCAGTACGCGCGCGACATGGACCCGATCGAGCCGGGTTGTGGCTGCGTGGCCTGCACCGGCGGCTACACCCGTTCCTACCTGCGCCACCTGGACCGCTGCAACGAGATGCTGGCGCCGATGCTGGGCACCCTGCACAACCTGTTCTACTACGAAAAGCTGATGGCCGACATCCGCGCGGCGATCGAGGCGGGAACCTTCCTGGCCTTCCGTGAGTCCTTCTACGCGGCACGCGGGGCGGTGGCCCCGCCGCTGTAACCCGAACGCCCCCTGCCAAACGGCCCAAGGACGAACGCCCGGGGCCGTGGCATACTTCAAGGCTGACCCAGATCCGCGGTCGACACCCCCGTCCCTGAAGGGACGGGAGCGCCGCCCAACCAAAGGACCAACGATGAACCTGCTTGCTTTCCTGATTCCCGCCGCCCACGCCCAGGCCGCCGGCGGCCAACCGCAGGGCATGGGCCTGACCACGCTGCTGTTCCCGATCATCCTGATCGCCATCATGTACTTCCTGATGATCCGCCCGCAGATGAAGCGGCAGAAGGAACACAAGTCCATGCTGGAGAAGATCAAGCGTGGCGACGAAGTGCTGACCAACGGTGGCATCGCCGGCAAGGTCACCGACATCGGCGACAACTTCATCACCATCGAAGTGGCCGAGAACGTGCGCATCCGCGTGCAGAAGGGCGCTGTCGGCAGCGTGCTGCCGACCGGCACCCTGGATTCGGCCAAGTAAGCCACTCCCTTTCCGAAGCACAACCGCGGCGCCGGGGATGGCGCCGCGCGGGACCCAAGCAATGCTCGAATTTCCACGCTGGAAGTACGTCGTCATCCTGATCGTACTGGCGCTCAGTGCGCTGTACGCGCTGCCCAACATCTACCAGAAGGACCCGGCCATCCAGATCACCGCCAACCGTGGCGGGCAGATCGACGATGCGCTGCGCGTCCGTGTGCTGGCCGACCTGAAGAAGGCCGGGGTCACTGCCATCGGTGCCGAAAAGGAAGGGGAAAGCCTGATCGTCCGCCTGCCGGACCTGAAGTCGCAGTCTGCGGCCAGCGATGCCCTGCGCGACACCGTCGGCGAGAAGTACACGGTGGCCCTGAACCTGGCCTCGACCGTGCCGGACTGGCTGGCCCGGCTGGGCGGTCGCCCGATGGTGCTCGGCCTGGACCTTCAGGGTGGCGTGCACTTCGTGCTGCAGGTCGACCAGAAGGCCGCCCTCGACAAGCGCCTGGATGCCTACACCGAAGACGTGCGCGGCACCCTGCGTGACGCCCGCATCGCCTACCAGTCGGTGGAGCGCCGTGCGGACAACAGCATCGTGGCCAACCTGAGCCCGTCCGCCGGTGACGACGCCGCGCAGCGTGCCCGTGCCGCCCTGGTCAAGGCACAGCCGACGCTCGGCTATGACGTCAGCGGCAACCGCATCACGGTCACCGTGCCGGAGACCGAGATCACGCAGATCGCCAACGGCGCCATCGAGCAGAACATCAACACCCTGCGCAACCGCGTGAACCAGCTCGGCGTGGCCGAGCCGATCATCCAGCGCCAGGGTGCCGACCGTGTGGTCGTGCAGCTGCCGGGCGTGCAGGACACCGCCGAAGCCAAGCGCATGATCGGCGCCACCGCCACCCTGGAGTACCGCGCGGTGGTCGAGGGCAATGCGCAGGACGCCATCAATTCCGGCCGCATCCCGCCGGAAGCGAAGGTCTACCAGCAGCGTGATGGCCGCGGCCCGATCCTGCTGAACAAGCGCGTGATCGTCACCGGTGACCAGATGGTCGGCGCGCAGGCGGTGACCGATTCGAACAGTGGCTCCCCGGCCGTCAGCGTGACGCTGAACAATGTCGGCGGCCAGCGCATGTTCGACTTCACCAGCGCCAACGTGAACAAGCCGATGGCGGTGGTCTACACCGAACGCGTGCCGACCGTGACCGTCGTCGACGGCCAGGAAGTGCGTGGCTTCAAGGTCAACGAGGAAGTGATCTCGGTGGCCAACATCAACGGCGTGTTCGGCAAGAACTTCCAGACCACCGGCCTGCAGAAGAAGGAAGCCGAGGACCTGGCCAAGCTGCTGAAGTCCGGCTCGCTGGCCGCGCCGATGGACTTCGTCGAAGAGCGCGTGGTCGGCCCGAGCCTGGGCGCCGAGAACGTCAAGAACGGCATGCGCGCGGTGGTGTTCGCGTTCCTGTTCACCCTGGTGTTCTTCAGCATCTACTACCGCATGTTCGGTGTGATCACCTCGGCGGCGATGCTGTTCAACCTGCTGATCGTGGTGGCGGTGATGTCGCTGTTCGGCGCCACCATGACCCTGCCGGGCTTCGCCGGCCTGGCGTTGTCGGTGGGCCTGTCGGTGGACGCCAACGTGCTGATCAACGAGCGTATCCGTGAAGAACTGCGCGCCGGCGTGCCGGGCAAGACCGCGATCGTGACCGGTTACGAGCGTGCCTCGGGCACCATCCTCGACGCCAACCTGACCGGCCTGATCGTCGGCGTGGCGCTGTTCGCATTCGGTACCGGTCCGCTGAAGGGCTTCGCGCTGACCATGATCATCGGTATTTTCGCCTCCATGTTCACTGCGATCACCGTGTCGCGTGCGCTGGCGACGCTGATCTACGGCCGTCGCAAGAAGCTCCAGAACGTGGCCATCTGACGGGACGACACGCACAATGAAACTGTTTCCGCTGCACATCCTCCCGAACGACACCAAGATCGACTTCATGCGCTGGCGCCATGTCGCCATGGCAGTCACCATCGTGGTGTTCCTGGCCTCGGTCGCCATCATCGGCATCAAGGGCTTCAACTACGCACTGGACTTCACCGGCGGCACCCTGATCGAAACGCGTTTCGAGAAGGCCGTGGACGTCGAGCAGGTCCGCGCCAAGCTGGAGCAGAACGGCTTCGACGGTGCCCAGGTGCAGAGCGTCGGTGGCAATACCGACCTGCTGATCCGCCTGGCGCCGCACGGCGAGCATGCGCCGGGCACCGGTGATGCCGCTGCCGAGGACAAGGCCACCGCCGCGGCCGTGGTGAAGGTGCTGTCCAGCGCCGACAACCAGGCCACGGTGATGAGTACCGCATTCGTCGGCCCGCAGATCGGCAAGGACCTGGCGAAGAACGGCCTGTACGCCACCATTTTCATGCTGGCCGGCTTCCTGATCTACATCGCGGTGCGCTTCGAATGGAAGTTCGCGGTCACCGCCAGCATCGTGGCGATGTTCGACCTGATCGTGACGGTCGCCTACGTGTCCCTGCTGGGCCGTGAGTTCGACCTGACCGTGCTGGCCGGCCTGCTGTCGGTGATGGGCTTTGCGATCAACGACATCATCGTGGTGTTCGACCGCGTCCGCGAGAACTTCCGCAGCCTGCGCGTGGACTCGATGGAGGTGCTGAACCGTTCGATCAACCAGACGCTGTCGCGTACGGTGATCACCGCGGTGATGTTCTTCCTGTCGGCGCTTGCCCTGTACCTGTACGGCGGTGCGTCGATGGAAGGCCTGGCCGAGACGCACATGATCGGTGCGGTGATCGTGGTGCTGTCCTCGATCCTGGTCGCGGTGCCGATGCTGACGATCGGCTTCCTGCGCGTCAGCAAGCAGGACCTGCTGCCGAAGGCGAAGGACGTCGAGGCCCTGGCCCGTCGCCCGTAAGCATCTGCTGCATGCGGCACACAGAGAACCCCGCGCAAGCGGGGTTTTTTGTGTGCAGGGCTTGCAGCCCTGCACCCGCGGTAGTGCCGGCCGCTGGCCGGCAACAGCAACAGCAACAGCAACAGAGTGCATTCCGTGGTTGGGCGGGACGGTGTCGGAGTGCGGGGACGCCGCAAGTACGTCCGTGTAGGCTCGGTCGCCGCATCCATGCGGCTGACACCCCGCACTCCGACACCGCCCCGTCTCTGACAGATTCCTGCGGCTGTTGGTAGGTGTCGACCTTGGTCGACACATCTGTCAGATATCGATAATCAGACTGGAATCAGATCTACCGTGTCGACCAAGGTCGACACCCACCAGAGAAGAATGCTGTCCCGACAGGTCGCGGAAATCTGTCGAAGGCGGGGTGGGTCCGGTTGCGGGGGCGTGAGCCGCATGGATGCGGCGACCGAGCTTACATGGACGTACTTGCAGCGCCCCCCGCAACCGGATCCACCCCGCCAACCCACAGGAACCCCGCTTTTGACGCTGCTGTTGAGGTTGCCGGCCAGCGGCCGGCACTACCGCGTGTGCAGGGTGCAGCCCTGCAAAGAGAAACCCCACCCTACGCCAGCGTCGGTTGTGCAATCGTCCCCCGCGCACTACGATCCTGCGGTTCGCGCGCGCCGGCGCGCGCCCGTATTCCTGCTGAGCGCCCCGTGCGCCGCATCTGCCAACCCGAGGTATCCATGGTCATCAAACCGCGCGTCCGCGGCTTCATCTGCGTCACCACCCACCCGACCGGCTGCGAGGCCGCGGTCAAGCAGCAGATCGACTACATCCGCGCGCGCCCACCGATCCAGAACGGTCCCAAGCGGGTGCTGGTGATCGGTGCCTCGACCGGCTACGGCCTGGCCGCGCGCATCACCGCTGCCTTTGGCAGTGGCGCCGCCACCCTCGGCATCTTCTTCGAACGGCCGGGCAGCGAGACCAAGCCGGGCACGGCGGGCTGGTACAACTCGGCTGCGTTCCACAAGTACGCCGACGAAGCCGGCCTGTATGCCAAGAGCATCAACGGCGATGCCTTCTCCGATGAAGTGAAGGCGAAGACCATCGAAATGATCAAGGCCGATCTCGGCCAGGTCGACCAGGTTGTCTACAGCCTGGCGGCGCCGCGCCGCAAGCATCCGAAGACCGGCGAGATCATCAGCTCCTCGCTGAAGCCGATCGGCGAGCCGATCACCCTGCGTGGCCTGGATACCGACAAGGAAGTGCTGACCGAGACCCACCTGCAGCCGGCTACCCCGGAAGAGATCGCCGGTACCGTCGCGGTGATGGGCGGCGAAGACTGGCAGATGTGGATCGACGCGCTCGCCGATGCCGGCGTGCTGGCCAACGGCTGCACCACCACCGCCTTCACCTACGTGGGCGAAGAGATCACCCAGGCGATCTACTGGAATGGCTCGATCGGTGCGGCCAAGAAGGACCTGGACACCAAGGTGCTGGGCCTGCGCGAGAAGCTGGCCAAGATCGGTGGCGATGCACGCGTATCGGTGCTGAAGGCGGTGGTGACCCAGGCCAGCTCGGCCATTCCGACCATGCCGCTGTACCTGTCGCTGCTGTTCAAGGTGATGAAGGAAAAGGGCACCCACGAAGGCTGCATCGAACAGCTGGACGTGCTGTACGACATCCTCTACGGCGGCAAGGCCGACGGCGTGGCGATCGATCGCCTGCGCCACGACCTGGTCGATGGCGATGGCCGCACCGTTGCGCTGATCGATGAGGAAGGCCGCCTGCGCGCCGATTACAAGGAAATGGCCGCAGATGTGCAGGGCAGGGTGGTCGCGCTGTGGCCGCAGGTGACCAACGAGAACCTGTACGAGATCAGCGATCTGGCCGGCTACAAGGCCGACTTCCTGCGCCTGTTCGGCTTCGGCTTGGAGGGCGTGGACTACGAGGCCGACGTCAATCCGGACGTGAAGATCGAAAATCTGGTCGACATGACCTGATCAACGAAAAGGCCGGCGAACGCCGGCCTTCTCGTTTGTGTAGAGCCGAGCCATGCTCGGCTGCTCTTCGCTTGAGTCCCGCAGCCGAGCGTGGCTCGGCTCTACAGAGAGGCGTCACCCGAACTCGAAGCCCATCTCCGGCAGCGCCGGGCCGACGAAGTCGCCCTGCACGTAATCCACGCCGGCACTGAACAGCAGCGTCATCGAGTTGGCATCGCTGACGAACTCGGCAATGGTGCGGATACCCGCTTCCTGTGCGCGCGCGGTGATCTGGCTGATGCGGTCGATGTTCTCGCGCGTGGCGGCCAGGTCGCTGGTGAAGCCCCGGTCCAGCTTGAGGAACTGCGGCTGGAAGTGGGCCAGCAGCTGGAATGAATCCAGCCCCGAACCGAACTGCTCCAGGCCGATGCGGCAGCCCAGCGGCGCCACTTCGGCTAGGAACTGCTGCGCACTGCGCAGGTGGGTGAAAACCTTCGCTTCCGGCGCATGCAGCCACAGCCGTTCGCCGGGCACGCCCTGTGCCTGCAGTTCGCGGCGCAGCGTGGCGATCATCTGCGGGTCCTCGAACGATTCCGGCGTCACCTTCACCAGCACCTGGGTGGCGTTGCCTTCGCGTGCCCGCTGGCCGAGCACCGCGATGGCCTGCGAGACCACCCAGCGATTGATGTCGGCCAGCAGGCCGTGTTCCTCGGCGATGCCCAGGAACGCGGTCGGGCTCAGCAGCTCGCCATTGTTCTCCAGGCGCAGGTAGGCCTCGTACAGCTCCAGTGGCTCGCCCTGCAGGTTCAGCACCGGCTGGTAGTGAAGCTGGAAGCCGTCGCCGGCCAGCGCCTCGCGGATGCGCGCAACCCAGCGCTGTACGCGTTCTTCCTCGACACGGTCGGCGGCAGCCGGGTCGAAGATGCGGCAGGTGTTGCCCAGTTCGGCGGCGGCCTGGGTGCAGTCGCTGGCGCGCGCCAGCACCTGGCCGATGCTGGCGATCTTCTCGCCCACCTGCACGCCACCGATGCTGACCGTCACCGTGGCCGAGCGTGCGCCGATGCTGAAGACATGTGCGGCATAGGCTTCGCGGATGCGCTCGGCCAGCGCCACGGTCTGCGCGTAGGGCCCGGCCTGCAGCACGGCGAAATTGTGTTCGCCGAAGCGGGCCAGTTGCGCGTCCTCGCCGACCACCTCGGCCAGCAGGGCGGCGAGAGCGCCGATCAGGATGTCGGCCGACGCCAGGCCGATATCCGGCAGCAGGCGCGCGTAGTGGTCAGGCTCGATCAACAGCAGGCCGAACTGACCCTCGCTGCGCCCGGCCTGGGCCACCGCGCTTTCCAGCTGCAGCATGAAGGTCG
Source organism: Stenotrophomonas sp. CASM110 (assembly GCF_049384345.1). NCBI lineage: Bacteria > Pseudomonadati > Pseudomonadota > Gammaproteobacteria > Lysobacterales > Lysobacteraceae > Stenotrophomonas > Stenotrophomonas sp. CASM110. The sequence goes on along the minus strand of NZ_JBMRGI010000035.1, from coordinate 7,322 downwards.
GGCGATTGAGCAGGCCGGTGACCTGGTCGCGCTGGCGCAGGTCCTCGACCTCGCGTGCCAGCTCGGGGTCGAACTCCATGCGGCGGCGGAGCACCACCTGCAGGCAGGACTCGCCCTCGTAGGTGGCCGCGGCAAATTCCATCGTCGCCGGGAAGGAACTGCCGTCCTCGTGGCGCGCGTCGAGCTGGTACTGCGGCGGCGGCGCCTCGCCACGGCTGAGGCCTTTGAGCAGCTGTTTGAAGCCCTCCACGTGCTGGGCGGCGACCATGTCCAGCAGCGAAATGCCTTCGATGTCCTCGAAATGCTCGTAGCCGAACATCTCCAGATAGGCGTCGTTGGCGCGGATGTGCATGCCTTCATGCACATAGGCGATGGGGTCGCGCGAGGAGGCGATCAGCGCGTCGCAGCGGCGCTCGGTCTCGCGCATCTGCGCCTCGATCCGGCGCAGGCCGCGACGCGCCTGCAGGTCGACCCACTGGTCGCGGACCACGGCGAGCAGATGCTCGGGGCGCTGGCGCAGGGCGAGGGCGCGGATGCCATGGCTGCTGGCCTGCACCAGTTCGTCCTCGTCGATGCGCTCGGCCAGCAGCACCAGCGGGATGTCCTTGCCGCTGGCGGCGATGTGCTGGGCCGCCAGCTGCAGCGGGATGCCCTGCGAAGGCGAGGCCAGCACCAGGTCGATGGCCTGGCTGGCCAGCACCTGGGCCAGCTCGGCCGCATCCTGCGGACGCCACGGGCGTACCGCGATGCCGCTGTTGCGCAGGGTGCTGACGATGGCTTCGGCATTCTCGCCGCTGTCATCGACGATCAGCAGGCGGATGGTGATGTCGTTCGCGTTCTGCATGCACTGCTCCCCAATCTGCGAATCTAGATACACGATGCGCGGCGAACCGTCCATGCGCGCACCCCTGGCGCGCGTCGAACGGCGAAGTGGTTCACACCACGCCGCCCGCTGCGTGGCCGCTGGCCCAGGCCCATTGGAAGTTGTAGCCGCCCAGCCAGCCGGTCACGTCCAGCACCTCGCCAACGAAGTGCAGGCCGGGCACGCGCTTGGATTCCATCGTCGAGGATGACACTTCGGCGGTGTCCACGCCGCCCAGGGTGACCTCGGCGGTGCGGTAGCCTTCGGTGCCGCTGGCCACCAGCGGGAATGCGCCCAGCAGCTGCGCGGCCTGGCGCAGCACCGGCTCGTCCAGCTGGCGCACGGGCCGGTCGGGCAGCCAGTGCTCGCACAGGCGTTGCGCCAGCCGCTTCGGCAGTACCTCGCCCAGCACCGTGCGCAGCTCGGCGGCCGGGCGGTCGCGCTTCATCTGGCGCAACCACTCGCCGGCATCCTGGCCCGGCAACAGGTCCAGCTCCAGCGCATCGCCGGGCTGCCAGAACGACGAAATCTGCAGGATGGCCGGGCCGCTTACGCCACGGTGGGTCAGCAGCATGAAGTTCTGGAAACTCTTTCCGTTGCAGCGCGCCTCGATCGGCAGTGCGACGCCGCTGAGGTCGGCCAGCCGCTCCTGGTGCTTGCCGCTGAGGGTCAGCGGCACCAGCCCGGCGCGGGTCGGCAGTACCTGGTGGCCGAACTGGCGGGCCACCTCATAGCCAAAGCCGCTGGCCCCCATGCTGGGAATCGACAGGCCACCGGTGGCAACCACCAGCGAGGCGCAATGGAACAGGCCCTGGGTGGTGTGCACGCGGAAACCATCGCTGCCGCGCTCGATGCGCTGCACGCTGCACTCGGTACGGATCTGTACGCCGGCCGCCTGGCACTCGTCCACCAGCATCTTCACGATCTGCTTGGACGAGATATCGCAGAACAGCTGCCCCAGTTCCTTTTCGTGATAGGCGATGCCGTGCTTGTGCACCAGCTCGATGAAATGCCAGGGCGTGTAGCGGGCCAGCGCCGACTTGCAGAAGTGCGGGTTGGCCGACAGGAAGTTGGCCGGGGTGGTGCCGGTGTTGGTGAAGTTGCAGCGGCCACCGCCGGACATCAGGATCTTCTTGCCGACCTTGTTGGCATGGTCGATCACCTGCACCTGGCGGCCGCGCTGGCCGGCAGTGATCGCGGTCATCAGCCCGGCTGCGCCGGCACCGATGACCACCACATCGCAACGGATGGTGCTCATGCCTTGGCGCGCTTGCGCCAGTCCGGGATCACGTCGAGCTGGATCTGGTCGTTGAGCAGCTGCACTTCGCCGTCCTGGATCAGCACGCTCCAACGCATGGCACGCTGGATCTGCTGGCCCCAGCGCTCGACGAATTCGCCGTCCAGAGCGACCACCGAAAGATTGTCGAAGCGCGCCAGGCCCTTGCCCTGCTTGCTCCACCAGATCTCCGAGGCGTTGCCGCCGTAGTTGACCACCTGCACCTGGCGGCTGCGATTGCTGGCCTTGCGGATGCGCGATTCGTCCGGATGGCCCAGGTCGATCCACTGCAGGATGTCGCCGGTGTAGTCGTGTTCCCACAGATCGGGCTCGTCATCGGTACTCAGGCCGCGGCCGAACTCCAGGCGATCGCCGGCGTTCAGCGCGAAGGCGAGCAGGCGCACCATCAGGCGCTCGTCGGTCTCGGACGGATGCTGGGCCAGGGTCAGGTTGTGGGTCGCGTAGTAGCCGCGATCCATGTCGCTGATCTGCAGTTCGGCCTTGCGGATGGTGGCGGTAAGAGCCATGGGGGATCCGTGGACTAAAGAGGACAATGATAGAGGTTTGCTCCGGGGGTGTCCGTGGCCGGACTGTCTGCGCACCGTCAACGGTGGCACTCTTGCGCTCTTTCCCGTGGCCGGAGTGGACGCCATGAGCTTGCCCAGCCGGTTGCAGCTGCCGCCCGGCCCCTGGGCCACCCTGCTGGATGGCCTGTGTGCACGTTTTCCGCGCATCGCGCGCGCGCAATGGCAGGATCGCTTCGCGCGCGGCCGTGTGCTGGACGCACAGGGCAGGGCGCTCACTGCGGACATGCCCTGGCAGGTCGGGCTGGACATCCAGTACTTCCGCGAGGTGGCCGACGAACCGGTGATCCCCTTCACCGAAACCATCGTCCATCTGGATGCGCACCTGCTGGTGGCCGACAAGCCGCATTTCCTGCCGGTGACACCGGCGGGCGGGCATGTACGCGAGACGCTGCTGGCGCGGCTGGTCGCCCGCACCGGCAATGCCGATCTGGTGCCGCTGCACCGGCTGGATCGGCTGACGGCCGGGTTGGTGCTGTTCTCGACCCAGCGTGCGTCGCGCGATGCTTACCAGCGCCTGTTCCGTGAGCGGCGCATCGAAAAGACCTACGAGGCCTTGGCACCGGCGCTGCCGGGGCGGGAGTTTCCGCTGCAGCGGTACAGCCGCCTGGTGCCGGGCGAGCCGTTCTTCCGCATGGCCGAAGTGCCCGGCGAGGCCAATGCGCGCAGCCGGATCGAGCTGATCGAGGCCGAAGGGCCGATCTGGCGCTACCGGCTGCTGCCGGAAACCGGCCGCAAGCATCAGCTGCGCGTGCACATGGCCATGCTGGGGGCGCCGATCATGGGTGACGACCTGTACCCGCAGCTTCGGCAACGGGCACCGGACGTAGCCGAGGCGCCGCTGCAGCTGCTGGCGCGGGCCCTGGCTTTCGATGACCCGTTGAGTGGTGCACGACGGATGTTCAGCAGCGGCTGCAGCCTGAGCCTTCCGGCTTAGGGCGGCCAGGCGCTCAGCGGGCCGGGCGTCGCGCCAGCCAGCGGTCCAGCTCGGCGGCGAACAGCTGCCGGTCGCGGGGGCCCAGGGGCGGCGGTCCGCCGGTCTGGACCCCGGCGCCGCGCAGTTCCTCCATGAAATTGCGCATCGACAGTCGCTCGGCCATGTTGTTCGGTGTGTACAACTGGCCGCGCGGGTTCAGCGCGACGGCCTGCTTCTCCAGCACCAGCGCGGCCAGCGGGATGTCCTGGGTGACCACCAGGTCCCCCGCGGCGACCCGCTCGACGATGGCGCTGTCGGCCACGTCCAGCCCCTGCGGCACCTGGATCGAGCGCAGCCAGCGCGAGGGCGGGGTGCGGATCCACTGGTTGGCGACCAGGGTCAGTTCGATCCCGACCCGTTCAGCCGCACGGAACAGGATGTCGCGGATGACGGTGGGACAGGCGTCCGCATCCACCCAGATGCGGGGAGAGGCGTGTTCAGCGGGGGTTTCAGCTTCAGTCATTTACCCAGTGTAGGGTGGGAAAAACCTGAATGGGGACTCGGAGTTAGCCGCGAGAGGCTGCCAACCCTTGTCACGCCTAGCGGGTGACGTATTCCCATGAACGTCGGGGCTATCGCTTTTTGCAGAAAACACGCGTATCGTGCGACCCACTGTGTTTGCTAGGGTCACCGTGAATCGTGGCCTGGTGCAGTTGATCTCACGATCCGCTCATCGATCCGCTTTACCAACGCCTGCAACTCAGTCTCGGCCCCGATACCCGGTGGCTGCGATTTTTTTCAACATGTGTTTCAGGAGTTAGTAAAAATGTCTGAACGTCAGACCGGTACCGTCAAGTGGTTCAACGACGCCAAGGGCTTCGGCTTCATCACCCCGGAAAGCGGCCCGGACCTGTTCGTGCACTTCCGCGCGATCCAGGGCACCGGCTTCAAGACCCTGCAGGAAGGCCAGAAGGTTACCTTCATCGCCGTCCAGGGTCAGAAGGGCATGCAGGCTGACCAGGTGCAGGCGGTCTAATCCGTCTGCTACCGTTGGGTAGCCAGAACGCCGGAAGCGAAAGCTTCCGGCGTTTTTTATTGCCCGCCTTTTTCTTGTAGAGTCGAGCCATGCTGGACTGCGCCCAAAGACAGTCGAGCATGGCTCAACTCTACAAAGGACATGCAGCCGGCGCGGTACGATGCGCGTCTCCCCAAGGGATCACCCCCATGCGCATCGTCCACCACCTGGAAAACTCCCGTTCGCTGCGCGTGCTGTGGATGCTGGAGGAGCTGGGGTTGGACTACGAACTGCGCCGCTATCCGCGCGATCCGAAGACGCTGCTGGCGCCGCCGGAACTGCGCAACGTGCATCCGCTCGGCAAGTCGCCGGTACTGCAGGATGGTGAGCTGGTACTGGCCGAGTCCGGCGCGATCCTCGACTACCTCGCTGACCGTTACGACACGCAACGCCAGCTGTCGCCGTCACCGATGCCGGCCGACGGGGCCGAACGCATCGCTTACCGCTACTGGCTGCACTACGCCGAAGGCTCGGCGATGCCACCGTTGCTGCTGACCCTGGTGATGGGCCGCATACGCAACGCGCCGATGCCGTTCTTCGCGCGCCCGATCGCACGCAGCATTGCCGACAAGGCCGAGCGCGGCTTCATCGGCCCGCAGCGGCGCCTGCACCTGGACTGGATGGAGCGCCGCCTGGCCGAAAGCCCGTGGTTTGCCGGCGAGCGTTTCAGTGCGGCCGACATCCAGATGAGCTTCCCGATCCAGGCCGCTGCCGCGCGCGGTGGTGGCCTGGACGACAAACCGGCACTGCGTGGCTTCCTCAAGCGTATCGGTGAACGCCCGGCCTACCAGCGTGCCGAGGCCCACGGCGGCCACCTGCAGGCGCTCGGCGGCAATTGAGGAGGGCGGCCGTCGCCCTCATCTCCAGCACCATGGATACCGACACTCCCCGTTTCGACAACCGCCTGCTGCATACCCTGCCGGGCGACCCCGAATCCGGCCCGCGCAGGCGCGAAGTGCTGGGCGCCGCCTGGTCGCCCGTGATGCCGACCCCGGTGACGGCGCCCACGCTGTTGGCCTGGGCGCCGGACGTCGCCGAAATGCTTGGCTTCGATACCGCTGAAGTCGAAAGCGAAGGTTTCGCGCAGGTATTCGGCGGCAATGCGCTGTACGCCGGCATGCAACCGTGGGCAGCCAACTACGGTGGCCATCAGTTTGGCCACTGGGCCGGCCAGCTCGGCGACGGGCGTGCGATTTCGCTGGGTGAGCTGGTTGCGCCGGATGGCCAGCACTGGGAGCTGCAGTTGAAGGGGGCCGGGCCAACGCCGTACTCGAGGGGGGCCGATGGACGGGCAGTGCTGCGCTCATCGATCCGCGAATTCCTGTGCAGCGAGGCGATGCATCACCTTGGCGTGCCGACTACGCGCGCGTTGTCACTGGTCGGCACCGGTGAGGACGTGGTGCGCGACATGTTCTATGACGGCCATCCGCGTGCCGAGCCAGGCGCCATCGTATGCCGGGTCTCGCCGTCGTTCCTGCGCTTCGGTTCGTTCGAACTGCCGGCCTCGCGCGGTGAAACCGCCCTGCTGCAGCAGCTGGTGGATGCCTGCATCGCCCGCGACTTCCCCGAACTGCAAGGGCAGGGCGAGGCGCTGTACGGCGACTGGTTCGCGCAGATCGCGGTGCGCACGGCCGAGATGATCGCGCACTGGATGCGTGTCGGCTTCGTGCACGGCGTGATGAACACCGACAACCTGTCCGTGCTCGGTGTGACGCTGGATTACGGCCCCTATGGCTGGGTCGAGGACTTCGATCCGGACTGGACGCCGAACACCACCGACGCCCAGGGGCGCCGCTACCGCTTCGGCACCCAGCCGCAGGTGGCGTACTGGAACCTGAGCCGATTGGCGCAGGCGCTGTCGCCGCTGTTCGCCGATGTCGCACCGCTGCAGGCAGGCCTGGCGGCTTACCAGTCCACGTTCGTGGCCTGCACGCGTCGCGATGCTGCAGCGAAGCTGGGGCTGGCTGCTGCCGACGATGATGACCTGCAGCTCTACCAGCGCTGGCAACAGCTGATGCAGGAGGGCGCAATGGACATGACCCTGGCTTGGCGCGCACTGATGCGCATCGACCCGGCGGCAGCAGATGCGACGGTTCTGGACGCGGTGTACTACGACGAGGCGCGGCGACAGGCAGTGCAGGCACCGCTGCAGCACTGGCTGCAGGACTACGCAGCGCGCCTGCGCCGCGATCCGCTGGCGGCCAGCGAACGCCAGGCGAAGATGGCAGCGGCCAACCCGCTGTACGTGCTGCGCAACTGGCTGGCCCAGGAAGCGATCGACCGCGCAGAGCAGGGGGATCTCGGCGGCGTCCATGCACTGCAGGACGTGCTGCGCGACCCGTACACCGAGCGTGCCGGCCTGGAACACTTCGCTGGCAAGCGCCCGGCGTGGGCCGACAATCGCGCCGGTTGCTCGATGCTGTCCTGCAGTTCCTGAGGGTGGGTTTCGGCAGGGCTGCGCCCTGCACCTGCGGAGGCCAGATCAACAGCCAGAGCAAAAGCGGATTCCGTGGTTTGGCGGGGCGGTGTCGGAGTGCGGGGACGCTGCAAGTACGTCCCTGTAAGCTTGGCAGCCGCATCCATGCGGCTGACACCCCGCACTCCGACAC
>NZ_JBMRGI010000034.1:0-31834 GCF_049384345.1 Stenotrophomonas sp. CASM110 | reverse complement strand
GGTTCAGGGAGAATCCGGCGTGGGGACCCAAGCTACTTCTCGGTCGCAAGACCTGGATCCACACGGTCGCCCACGCCGGGCTCTCGGCACCCAAGGTGCCAGATCGGCAAGAGATAAGATCCACGCCGTGCGTGGATGGCATTCCACGCATGCCCCAGCGTGTGCACCAAGGTCCACACCCACCCAAGGCAGGCTGCTACGGCATCCAGCCCAGCAACTGCTGCAATCGCTGGTGCGGGTCGTCCATCTGCAGCAGCTGCAGGCGCTGCTGCTCGCTCAGCGGCAACAGCTCGGCCAGCCGCCAGCCGACCCAGCTGGCCTGGTCCAGCAACGCCGGGTTGGACGGCGCATAGGCCTCGCCGGCCTGTTCGATGATGTGCCCCAGCACCGTGGCCAGCAGCGCGTGCTGTGGTCGCAGTTCGTCGTCCGGGTCTTCCTCGCACCAGCGCACGTCGGCCACCACCAGGCCGTTGTCGCGCACGCGGGTACGCTCCACATGGAAACGGCGGGTGCCGCGCAGGCGAAGCTGCAGCACGCCATCGGCACCGACATCGAAGTCTTCGATGCGCACCTGCACACCGTAGGCCGCCGGCGTCGCCGGTGCGCCGACTTCCTCGCCATCGAGGATCAGGCAGACACCGAACCCCTCACCACTGCGGCCGCTGTCGCGGACCAGGTCCAGATAGCGGCGCTCGAAAACACGCAGGCCCACCGCCGCACCCGGCACCAGCGTGGTGTGCAGCGGAAACAGCGGCAGCGGGCTGTCGACGCTCATCGGGCCTGCAACGCGGCGAGGAAGCGGCGCGGGGCGCCGTCGAAGCCACCGTTGGACATGAACACCACGTGGTCGCCGCTACGCACGCTGGACTGCAGCTGCGCCAGCAATGCGTCGGTATCCGGCACCGCGTGGGCGTCACCACGTACCGCAGCGATCACCGCAGCGGCATCCCAGGCCAGTTCCGGGCGATGCAGGAACACCACTTCATCAGCCAGCGCCAGCGACGGTGCCAGTGCCTGCGCATGTGCGCCCAACCGCATCGAGTTGCTGCGCGGTTCCATCGCAACCACGATGCGCGCATCGCCGACCCTGGCACGCAGGCCCTCCAGCGTGGTGGCGATCGCGGTGGGGTGATGGGCGAAATCGTCGTAGACGGTGATGCCGCCATGGCTGCCGATCACTTCCATGCGGCGCTTGACGCTGCGGAAGCGCGCCAGCGCCGGGATCACCGTGGCCGGCGCCACGCCCACTGCATGCGCAGCGGCCAGCGCGGCCAGCCCGTTGAGCACGTTGTGGCGGCCCAGCAGCGACCACTGCACGTCGCCCAGCGCCTGCCCACGATGGTGCACGCGGAACGCGCTGCCATCGGCGGCCAGCAGCTCGGCATGCCACTCCAGCGACGGATCGAAACCAAACCGCTCGACCGGAGTCCAGCAGCCCATCGCCAGCACTTCGGCCAGGTGCTGATCCTCGCCGTTGACGATCAGCCGCCCACGTGCGGGCACGGTACGCACCAGGTGGTGGAACTGGCGCTGGATCGCCGCCACGTCCGGGAAGATGTCGGCGTGGTCGTATTCAAGATTGTTGAGGATGGCCACCAGCGGCCGGTAGTGCACGAACTTGCTGCGCTTGTCGAAGAAGGCCGTGTCGTACTCATCGGCTTCGACCACGAACTCGCGGCCCTGGCCCAGGCGCGCGGAGACTCCGAAATCCTCGGCGACGCCGCCGATCAGGAAGCCGGGCGAGCGCCCTGCACTTTCCAGCAGCCAGGTGAGGATGGTGGTGGTGGTGGTCTTGCCATGGGTACCGGCCACGGCCAGCGTGTCGCGGCCCGGCAGCACCTGCTCGGACAGCCACTGCGCGCCGGATATATAGCGCTGGCCGGCATCGAGCACGGCTTCCACGGCGGCATTGCCGCGCGACAGCGCGTTGCCGATCACCACCTCGTCGGTGCCGGCCGGCACGCTGTCGGCACGGTAGCCCTGGTCCAGGGTGATGCCCAGCTGTTCGAGCTGGGTCGACATCGGCGGGTAGATGGCCTGGTCGCTGCCGCTGACGGAATGCCCGAGTTCCCGCGCCAGCGCGGCCACGCCGCCCATGAAGGTGCCGGCAATTGCAAGGATATGTACGCTGCTCATGACCGAGGATTGTGACCGATGACGGCTGTATAGGGCCAATGTCCGCTATCGGGTAAGACAACCCCTACACGGGATGTGAGAAAACTCCAATCAGCTGTCAGGGAATTCCCGATAGCGATGTTCTGTGAACCCGGACACAATTCGAACTGCCAGCCGCAGTACCCGAACCGGTCCTACTCCCCAAGAGGCCATCCCCAAGGGAGCTCATGCTGCGGGGCCCTGAGCAAGCCCTTCGCTGGCGCCTGTCAAACGACACAGGCCTGATCCTCGCGGACCAGGCCTGTGTTTTTTTGCGCCCGGGGAGCCGGCAATTCGCGCCGGCCCGGCCGGATCAGGCCTTGATCGCCGCCAGGATGCGGGCTTCGATCTCGTCCAGCTCACCGACGCCATCGACGCGGGCCAGGGTGCCACGGCCGGCGTAGAAATCGACCACCGGGGCGGTCTGCTCGTTGTAGACCTGCAGGCGCTGGCGCACCGCTTCCGGATTGTCGTCGGCGCGGCCCTGCTCCTTGGCACGACCGGCGATGCGATCCACCAGCAGCTCGGTGGCCACGTCCAGCTGCACCACGGCGTCCAGCGGCTGGCCGATCTTGGCCAGCAGGCCGTCCATCGCATTGGCCTGGGCCACGTTGCGCGGGTAGCCATCGAGGATGAAGCCCTTGGCGACATCAGCCTGGGTCAGGCGCGACTCCAGCATGCCCAGCAGGATGTCGTCCGACACCAGGTTGCCGGCATCCATCACCGTCTTGGCCTGCTTGCCCAGCTCGGTGCCGGCGGCGATTTCCGCGCGCAGCATGTCACCGGTCGAAATGTGGGCGATGCCCAGCTTTTCCTTCAGGCGCGTCGCCTGTGTCCCCTTGCCCGAACCGGGCGGTCCCAACAGAACCAATCGCATTGACCTGACTCCAACGTGTTGAAAACAAAGAAGGTTCGCGTCCCGGACGGTCCGGTATCGCTGCACCGCAATAGCGCCACTTTACCGCATCCGGGTAATGTCCCTGCAATGTCCCCTCCCCCGAGCAGGTAGAAGCATGCGCAACGGTACTCTCCTTTATGCCCAGTCCGGCGGTGTCACCGCCGTCATCAACGCCACGGCGGCGGCGGTGATCGAGCAGGCGCGGGCCAAGGGCATCAAGGTCCTGGCCGCCCGCAACGGCATCCTCGGCGCCCTGCGCGAGGAGCTGATCGACACCAGCAAGGAGAGTGCCGCGGCCATCCGCGCGCTGGCCCATACCCCGGGCGGTGCCTTCGGCTCGTGCCGGGTCAAGCTGAAATCGCTGGACGCCGACCGCGCCCGCTACGACCGCCTGCTGGAGGTGCTGCGCGCGCACGACGTGCGCTGGTTCCTCTACAACGGCGGCAACGACTCGGCCGATACCGCGCTGAAGGTCTCGCAGCTGGCCAAGGCCTCCGGCTACGACCTGACCTGCATTGGCGTGCCCAAGACCATCGACAACGATCTGGCGGTGACCGACACCTGCCCCGGCTTCGGCTCGGCGGCCAAGTACACCGCCGTCTCGGTGCGCGAGGCGGCGCTGGACGTTGCGGCGATGGCCGAGACCTCCACCCGCGTCTTCATCTACGAGGCGATGGGCCGCCACGCCGGCTGGCTGGCCGCGGCCGCCGGCCTGGCTGGCAACGGTGATGACGAAGCACCGCACATCATCCTGCTGCCCGAGCGCGCCTACGACGAGGCCGCGTTCCTGGCCAAGGTGAAGGCCGTGGTCGAGCGCGTCGGCTACTGCGTGGTGGTGGCGTCGGAAGGTATCGCGACCGCAGATGGCCGCTTCGTCGCCGACGCAGGCGGCGGCAAGGACTCGTTCGGTCACTCGCAGCTGGGCGGCGTGGCCGCGCACCTTGCCGCACGGGTCAAGGACCAGCTGGGCCTGAAGGTGCACTGGGCGCTGCCCGACTACCTGCAGCGCTCGGCCCGCCACCTGGCCAGCAGGACCGACTGGGAGCAGGCACAGGCGGTCGGCAAGGCCGCCGTGCAGCTGGCACTGAAGGGCCAGAACGGCGTGATGCCGGTGATCGTGCGCAGCAGCGATGCGCCCTATCGCTGGAAGATCGAAGCGGCCCCGCTGTCGAAGATCGCCAACCACGAGAAGAAGATGCCAGCCGGCTTCATCCGCCGCGATGGCTTCGGCATCACCGCCAAGGCGCGCGCCTACCTGTCGCCGCTGATCAAGGGCGAAGCGCCGCTTCCCTATGGCACCGACGGCCTGCCGAAGTACGTCACTCTGAAGAACGTGGCGGTGAAGCAGAAGCTGCCGGCCTTCGAGGGCTGAAGTGTACCTGCGTCCTGTGCGGCGCACAGGGCGCATTGCGGCGGCCGCCGAAGCGCCCCACAATCGGGCTCCGGCCCGGGGCAAAGGGGCCGCTGCAAGCCAGATTCGACGCTGCCCGGCCCTCAAGGCCCGGGCCCGTGCTGCCATTTCACAAGGACTGTAACCATGAAGCACCCGATCCTGATCGCCGCGCTGCTGTGCGGTGCTGCCGCGCCGGCCTTCGCTGCGACCTGCGAAAGCAACTTCCAGAAGAAGGGCAATCCCTTCGTCGGCACTACCTTCACTTCATCGGTCACCCATCCTGACCTGACCGTGGCCAGCGCCATCGGCCAGATGCGGGTAATCGCCAAGAACGCCAACATGGACGTCCTCAGCGAGGACGTGGAAGGCGGCTCGATGCTGATCGAAGAGCCGGAATCCATGGCCCACAAGCCGATTCCGATGATCATCAGTGCCACCTCCGAAGGCGGCCAGGGCACCGTCGGCATGGTGGTGAAGGTCAACAAGGGCGCCATCGCCCCGGCCGACGGCGTGCGCGAAGAAATGTGCAAGCTGCTCAACCAGATCAAGCCAGGCAAGGCGGGCGAACAGGCGGCCAAGGCCACTCCGCAGGCCTCGGTGGTGACCATTGCCGCCGACCGCTTCGGCTTCCAGCTGCGCAACCAGAACAAGGACAACCCGGCCGCGGTCGAGCCGCGCTACAAGGGCAAGACCTACGCCATCACCGGTCGCATCACCACCGTGCTGCGCAGTGGCGGCACCTACAACACCAGCTTCGACCTGCCCAGCGATGGCAGCATCGATTTTGAGCGTGTGGCCATTTCCTGCTCGTTCGCAGCCAACCAGGCCGCGTATGCGCTGGCCCTGCGCCCGCGCGAGAAAGTAACGCTGACCGGCGTGGTCGACAGCTACGACCAGATCGGTCGGGTGTTGTGGCTGAAGGACTGCCGCGGCAACTGACCGCTGCCGGCATGGGAAAAGGCCCGGGTGCGCAGGCGCCCGGGCCTTTTCGTTTCCCCAGCGGTTCACGCCTGGCGCACGTGCATCGCAGGATGATGGACGCCCCGCCTGGAGGTCATCATGGCACTGCGTGTTGTTCGTCTCGGCAGCCCGCGCCAACCCGGCGAGGGCCTGCGCATCGGCACCGTGCGGCGACCACCGCGCGGCGTGCCCCGCAGCGAATTCGCGAAACGGGACTGGTACGACGTCTGGTTCCCGACTCTGTCACCCAGCGCGGAGCTGGTGAAACAGGCCCATGAGGCGAAGACAGCCGCCGACTGGACTGCGTTCTTCCGCCACTACAAGGCCGAGATGAAAGCGCCCGATGCCGCGCACGCGCTGGACCTGCTGGCCGCGATGTCGCAGCACAGCGACCTCAGCGTGGGCTGCTACTGCGAGGACGAAGCGCATTGCCATCGCAGGGCGTTGCGCGAGCTGCTGGTGGCGCGCGGGGCGACGCTGGCGGAGTGAGATCAGCCGGATGCCGGCCAGCGGCCGGCACTACCACCCGTGGACGACTGCGTGGGCGCAGCGCACGCATCATCTCAATTGCAGGCCTTGCCTTCCATCTGCAGCTGCGCGGCGAACATCGTCACCTGCGGAATCTGGCCGGCTGCCGCCTGCTTCTTGGCCTCTTCCAGATAGATGCGCGACTGGCCCTGCCCATCCAGCTCGACCTTGTTGCTCGACGGCAGGCGCCACACCCGCACCACCGCCTGCTGCGCCGGGCATGCCGCGTTGGGCACGCGGATCACATCGTTGAGCTTCCAGCCCTTGTCGGCACTCGGCTGTGCCTTGGTGTAGTCGACGAAGCGCGCACGTGGCTGGCACTGCTCGCTGGTACGCACGGCGGAGAAGCGGTACGGGGCGGCGGCATCGCCGGTGAACGCACCTTCCAGGCGTGCGCAGGCCTCGGGAATCTGCCGCAGCGTATGCACCGCGCCCACCGCCTGGGGTGCGCCCACGGCACGCTGCAGCTCCGGGGTTTCCGCAGCGAGTGCCGGCACGGCCGGGGCCAGGGCGGCGAGCATCAACAGGGACAGGCGCATGAGGGATCTCCATCGGGACTCCGCGCAGGCTTGCAGAGGCTGGCTTAACGGGGTGCAAAGGCCGGTGGCTCGCAAATCATGCCCTTGCCTGGCGGCGGGTCCGCGCGCATGTCGACGCGTTCATTGGCAGGGCGCCCACGGGTCATGCGGCGCGGCTCCCACGGGCCAGTCGAGCATGGCTCGACTCTACAAAGAGCGGCACGCATACTGCGGGCACCAGGGAATGCTGAACACCGCCATACGTCGGACGACCACCAAGGTCGGTACGGGTTGGTTCCAGGCTGCAGCCCGTCGTCCCCCTCGTGGTGCCGTTCATCGCCACTGGATGCCTACATCCATTCTGCGGAGGGGTCTAATGCTGGAACGTCACGGGCTGTCACTGGCGCTGGGCTGCGCCATTCTCGCGATCCTGTTCGGAATCGTCTCGGCGCGCTGGATCCTGCGCCAACCCACCGGCAATGAGCGCATGGTTGCGATCGCCACCGCGATCCAGGAAGGTGCGCGTGCCTACCTCAACCGTCAGTACCTGACCATCGGCATCGCCGGCGTGGTGCTGTTCGTGCTGGTCGGGGTGTTCCTCAGCTGGTACACCGCGATTGGTTTCGCGGTCGGTGCGGTGCTGTCCGGCGCCGCCGGCTACATCGGCATGAACGTGTCGGTGCGCGCCAACGTGCGCACCGCGGAGGCGGCGCGCCAGGGCATCAGCGCGGCGATGGACGTCGCCTTCCGCGGCGGCGCGATCACCGGCATGCTGGTGGTCGGGCTGGGCCTGCTGGGCGTGGCAGGCTACTACGCACTGCTGCTGCGCATGGGCCTGCCGATGGAGCAGGCGCTGCACGCGCTGGTCGGGCTGGCGTTCGGTTCGTCGCTGATCTCGATCTTCGCGCGGTTGGGCGGCGGCATCTTCACCAAAGGAGCCGACGTCGGCGCCGACCTGGTCGGCAAGGTCGAAGCCGGTATTCCCGAAGATGATCCGCGCAACCCGGCGGTGATCGCCGACAACGTCGGTGACAACGTCGGTGACTGCGCCGGCATGGCCGCCGACCTGTTCGAGACCTACGCGGTGACCGTGATCGCCACCATGCTGCTGGGCAGCCTGATGCTGGCCGAGGCCGGCGCCAACGCGGTGCTCTACCCGCTGGTGCTGGGCGGCGTATCGATCATCGCCTCGATCATCGGTGCGCTGTTCGTCAAGGTGAAGCCGGGCGGCTCGATCATGGGTGCGCTGTACAAGGGCGTGCTCGTCTCCGGCGTGCTGGCGGCGATTGCGTTCTATCCGATCACCACCGGGCTGATGTCCGACAACGTGCATGGGCCGATGGCGCTGTATGGCTGCGCGTTGATCGGGTTGGTGCTGACCGGGCTGATCGTGTGGATCACCGAGTACTACACCGGCACCCAGTACAAGCCGGTGCAGCACGTGGCGCAGGCCTCGACCACCGGCCATGGCACCAACATCATCGCCGGCCTAGGCATTTCGATGAAGTCCACCGCGCTGCCGGTGGTGGCGGTGTGTGCGGCGATCTGGGGAGCCTTCGCGCTGGGCGGCCTGTACGGCATCGCCATCGCCGCTACTGCGATGCTGTCGATGGCCGGCATGATTGTCGCCCTCGATGCCTACGGCCCGATCACCGACAACGCCGGTGGCATCGCCGAAATGGCCGAGCTGCCCTCGGAGATCCGCGACATCACCGATCCGCTGGATGCAGTGGGCAACACCACCAAGGCAGTGACCAAGGGCTATGCGATCGGATCGGCGGCGCTGGCCGCACTGGTGCTGTTCGCCGACTACACCCACAACCTGCAGGCGGCCAATCCCGGCCAGGAGTTCCGCTTCGATCTCAGCGACCACACGGTGATCATCGGCCTGCTGATCGGCGGCCTGATTCCCTACCTGTTCGGTGCGATGGCGATGGAAGCGGTCGGCCGCGCCGCCGGTGCGGTGGTGGAGGAAGTGCGCCGCCAGTTCCGCGAGATCCCCGGCATCATGCAGGGCACCGGCAAGCCCCAGTACGACAGGGCGGTGGACATGCTGACCCGCTCGGCGATCCGCGAAATGATCGTGCCGTCATTGCTGCCGGTGGCGGTGCCGGTGGTGGTCGGCTTGCTGCTGGGGCCACGCGCGCTGGGCGGCCTGCTGATCGGCACCATCGTGACCGGCCTGTTCGTGGCCATTTCGATGACCACCGGCGGCGGTGCCTGGGACAACGCCAAGAAGTACATCGAGGATGGCCACTTCGGCGGCAAGGGCAGCGAGGCACACAAGGCGGCAGTGACCGGCGACACCGTCGGCGATCCGTACAAGGACACCGCCGGCCCGGCGATCAATCCGCTGATCAAGATCATCAACATCGTGGCGCTGCTGCTGGTGCCGCTGTTGTAGATCCGCGCCATGCGTGGATGACGGCCTCGATGGGGTCAGAGCCCTTTCCTGCGGAAAGGGATCCGACCCCACCGTCAATCACCGCCCACGCAGGAAGAACGACACCGGCACCATCACTTCCACCGGGTCGCCGGCCATTTCGGCCGGCGGCGCCGGCAGCGGGCTGGCCCGCTGCACGGTGTCCAGCGTCTCCTGGTCGAGCAGCGCGAAGCCACTGCTGCGGCCCAGTTTCAACCCCGAGACCGCGCCATCGCGGGCCACGGCAAAGCGCACGTAGACCACGCCCTGCTGGCGCAGCCGCTCGGCCTGGCGTGGATAGCGCCGGTGCTGCTGCAGGTGCCCGAGCAGGCGTCCTTCCCAGGTCGCCTCGGCACGACTGCGCTCACCCGCCGTGGTCTGCGGCGCGGTGTAGCGTGCGGCAGCGTCGGCGGCCACCTGCGGCGGTGCGCTGGTCTGCGCGACGTTGGCATCGGCGCTGTCCGGCGCGGGCGCTGGTTCCGGCGCTTCTGGCGGAGGCAGCTCACCCTGCGGCTGCACGGGTGCCTTGGGTTGCTCACGCACGGCTGGCGCTGGCGCCTGCTGCCGCTGCTGTTGCTGCTGCAGCGGCCCGGTGGCGACCTCGCGCGGCGGCGCCGGCGGTGCCTGCGCCATCGGCGCCAGCTCCAGCGTCAGCGCTGCCGGGGGAGCCGTTGCAGCCTGCACCGGTGCGCGCGCCACCCACCAGCAGGCCGCGCCGATCAACAGCGCGTGCACCAGCAGTACGATCGCCAGGCTGGTCGCCCAGCGCCGCAGTCCGCTCATTGCGTGCGCTGCTCCAGGCCGACCAGTGCCACCTTCAGGTAGCCCGCCGCACGCAGCGCATCCAAGGTGGCCATCAATTCGCCGTAGGGCACGCGGGTGTCGGCGCGCAGGAAGATGCGTTGCGCGGTATCACTGTGGGTGGCCACCTGCAATGCAGCCGCCAGCCCGTCACGCGCCACCGCCTGCTCGCCGACGCGCAGCGACAGGTCGGCCTGCACGGTCACGTACACCGGTGCCTGTTCCGGCGGCGCGGCATTGGCGCTGCTGGCCGGCAGCTGCACCGGCACCGACACCGTGGCCAGCGGTGCGGTCACCATGAAGATGATCAACAGCACCAGCATCACGTCGATGAAGGGCGTGACATTGATCTCGTGCGCTTCTTCGGGGGCATCGTCGCGGTCGGACGCGGTCCTGATCGCCATCGTCGCGCCTCAGTGCACCGCGCGCAGCGGCGCCGCAGCGGCACGCGGGACGGCACGATCAAGATCGCGCGACACCAGCTGCTGCACGGCCGCCGACAGATCGCCGAGCAGCCCCCGCAGGCCGGCCAGCACGCGGCTGAAATGGTTGTAGACCAGCACCGCGGGAATCGCCGCGACCAGGCCGAGCGCTGTCGCCAACAGGGCCTCGGCGATGCCGGGCGCAACCACCGCCAGGCTGGTGGTGTTGCTGTGGGCGATGCCGATGAAACTGTTCATGATCCCCCACACCGTACCGAACAGGCCGACGAACGGCGCCACCGCGCCGATGCTGGCGAGCGCGCCGATACCGCGCCGCTGCACGCGCGCGGTTTCCAGCTCGATGCGTTCCAGGCGCGAGGCGACGCGCTCCTTGATGCCGTCGTGGCTGTCCAGCTCCTGCGACAGGCGCAGTTCGGTGCGTGCAGCGTCCAGCATCGTCAGTGCAGCGCCCTGTTGCAGGGTCGCTTCTTCGCTCTGCGTCGGCAGCTGTGCGGACTGCAGCAACAGCGCGCGTGCCGCACGCAGCTGCCGGGCCTGCCGCGCCAGCTCCCAGCCCTTGGCCAGCAGCACGGTCCAGGTGGCCAGCGACGCCAGTGCCAGCGCGATCATCACGGCCTTCACCACCACGTCGGCGGCCAGGTACATGCCCCACGGGGTCAATGCGGGGGCGGCCACAGGGGCCAGGTCAGCAGGCAGCATCGTCTCGGTTTCCATCAGCATCAGGGGTCGCTGCGCGACGGCGGGTCGCACGCGGATCATTGGCGTCGTCCACTTCCACGACCGGATGGGGCTGCAGCCGCGGCGCGGGTCGGCTGAGCACGTAGCCGGCGCTGACCGCGAAGAACAGGCCCACGCCCAGCAGCAGGCGCCACGACGGGTGCGCTCCCCAGCAGAACAGCGCAAAACCGACGGCCATGCCGGCACTGGCGAATGCCTTGCCCTTGCGCGACACCGCACCCTGCTCACGCCACAGCCGCAGTGACGGGCCGTAGCGCGGATGCGCCAGCAGGCGCTGCTCGAACTTCGGCGAGCTGCGTGCGAAGCAGCCCACGGCGAGGATCAGGAAGATGGTGGTCGGCATCACCGGCAGCAACGCGCCGATCACCCCGAGGCCGACCATCAACCATCCCAGCGCGAACCAGAGCCAACGCATCAGCGCTGCATCCGCAGGCGGGCACCAGGCATCAGGCGAATTCCACTTCGACGTGGCCGTGCACGCTGCGGAACGCGGCGTCGGCCGCATCGATCACCTGCTGCTCCTGCCTGGCACTCAGCGGTACCGCGTCCAGCGCAGCGGTGAACTCGCGCCAGTGGCGCGCCGCGCCATCCGGATGCGCGGCCAGGTGGCGGGCGCCGAAATCACGATCCAGGCCGAGCCTGGCGGCCATCTTGTACAGCACGGTGCCGCCCAGGTTGGACCCTTCGGCCACATACAGCCACCCCAACGCGGCGGGCAGTTCCAGATCGGACGGCAACGCCGCGATGTCGGCCCCGGGCAGCGTCTGCTCCAGATCCTGCAGGTCGCGCGCCACCTGGGCCAGGCGGCGGCGCTCGCCCAGGTCCGGCAGCAGTGCGTCCAGCGCAGCGTTGGCATACAGCGCATCGATGCTGCGATGGAAGCGGTACTGCACGCGCAGGAACCGGGCGAAGTTGCTGCGGTCGGCGAAGATGTCACCGGCCATGATGCGCTTGTCCAGGGCGCCATGGCTGTCGCGGGTGGCGGCCTTGAGCCGCAGGCTGCGGCTGTCTTCAGGGGCGGTGTGTGCGTTCATGAGGGATGCCAAGGGGGTCGTCCTGCTGTAGACGTTCGCCACGGGGCTTTCCCCAAGGCTATGTGCGCCGATAATGGCGCATCCCTTCTACCGCAGGAACCGACGATGATCACCACCGAACCGCGCATGACCAACCTGTTCCTGCAGCTGGGCCTGGACGCCAGCGCCGAGGGCATCGCCCGCTTCATCCGCGAGCACCAGCTGGCCACCGATGTGGAAGTGGTCGAGGCACCGTACTGGAACGATGCGCAGCGCCAGTTTCTGTCCGAGTCGCTGCAGGCCGATGCGGCATGGACCACCGTGGTGGATGAGCTGAACGAGTCGCTGCACGAGGACGCGGTGAAGGCGGCGACGGGGCTGTAAGCGGGGTATCCCCCGCTGGTGGGGTCAGAGCCCTTTCCGGAGGAAAGGGATCCGACCCCGCCGCTCATCCTTTCCGGAGGAAAGGGATCCGACCCCAGCGCTCATCCGCGACCGATCAGTACTTCCAGGTCAACGCCAGCCGGGCCGTACGGCCCGGTGCCGGCATCACGCCCAGGGCCAGCGGGTCCAGGTAGTAACGATCGGTCAGGTTGTCCACGCCGGCTTCCACCGAGAGCTGGTCGTTGAAGCTCCAGCTGGCGAACAGGTCGACCAGCGTGGTCGGCCGGTACAACTGCTGGATCGCCGACAGGCCCACGTTCCAGTCCTTGTCCAGCTTGCTGATCGGGCCAGCGTTGTGGACCACGCGGGTGCCGAAGGTCAGGCGCTCGTCGAACAGGCGCGAGCCCAGGGTCAGGTTGACCATGTAGCGCGGCGGGTTCTGGGTATTGGTGTACGAGCCCTCGAAGCCGCCGTCCACGCAGTCGGGCGTGTTGGCCAGCTCGCCGTTCCTGCGCTGCGCCCCATAGGCACGGCGCTCGGCGGCGATGTCCGGCGCGCAGGTCTTGGCCTTGGAGTAGTAGTGCGCGGACAGATCGGCAAATACCTTGCCGCTGTCATAGCTGGACTGGAACTCCATGCCCGAAACCTTGAACTGGTCGACGTTGCGGATCAGGCCCGCCGACAGCGTGCGGTAGTCACGGGTGATCAGGTCGTCGATACGGGTATCGAAATACGCCAGCTTCAGCGCCAGGCGGTCGCCGGCAGTGAACAGGTCGTGGCGGAGGGTGCTGGCGCCGATTTCCCAGCTGCGCGCGCGCTCCGGCTTAAGCTCGCCCACCGGTTTGGCGGCGGTGAACAGGCCCAGCGTGGTCTCGAACAGGCTCGGCAGCTTGGTGCCTTCGGCGTACTTCACGTAGACCAGGGTGTCTTCGCTGAAGCGGTAGGCCACGCTGGCGGTCGGCGAGAACGCGCTGTCGCGACGGCGGATCGGCTGCGACCAGGTCCAGCTGACCGGCACCTCCAGGTCCTGCGCCTTGCCGGCGTCGTAGAAATTCCAGCCCGCGATGTCCGCCACCGTGCCCTTCTTGTACGGCGAGGCCAGCAGCGATTCCTGGGTGAAGTTGCCGTTGGCATCTGGATACCAGTTCAGCAGCGCGATGCGCTTGGCCCGCCACGACGGCAGCGCCGGGTTGCCATTGAGCAGCTCGGTGTAGCGGTACTGGCCCTGCACCTCATAGGCATCAGGCGTGGCCAGGCGGTTGCGGTCATGCACATCCACGCGGTTCCAGCGGCCACCGGCCAGCAGCTCCCAGTGCTCATCGGGCTGCCACTTCAGCGAGGCCACCGCGCTGTATTCCTTGCGCTCGGCGTTGCGCAGGAAACGGTTGTTGACCAGATCGTCGTGCATGACCGGCCCCGAACTGCCCGGCGCGATGTCTTCGTCGCTGTAGGACAGGCCGTAGTCCAGCGTGAACGCGCCGGCCCGGGTGTCGAACTTCGAGGTATTGCTGACATCCAGGCCGAAGCGCTTCTGTCGCAGCGGATTGCGGTAGGCATCCTTGTAGCCGGGGTCGCCACTGAAGCTGGGCGCGTCGTACCACTCGGTGCGGCGGTCGAAGTACCACGGGGTGATGCCGGTCAGGCTGTTGTACATCACGCTGTCGGTGTCGGTGTACGCGGCGTTGACGCGCAGGTCGATCAGCTCGCTGTCCGGATTGAAGCGGTAGCGCAGGCTGTAGCTGTCCATGTCGACGTGGCCCGGATCCCACTGTGGAATGCGGTCACGATCCACGCGGATGATCTGCGAGGCCATGATCTCGCCGGCAGTGCCTTCATAGCGGCGATAGCCGGCTTCCAGCGTCTGCGTGTCGTCGATGCGCCAGGCACCCTTGAGCAGCGCCGACTTCGAGCGCGAAGAGGTATTGAAAACCTCGGTGCGCGGCGGATTCAGCGGCGCCAGCGTGCGCCGATCCTGCGGGAAGTCGTCGTAGCCATGGCGGCCGGAGAAGTAGTTGCCGTTGTCACGGTAGGCGTAAGCGGCGACCAGATCGAAGCGGTCCCAGTGCCCTGCGGCGGCCACGTTGAAGAACTGGCTGCCGGTGGCGCTGCGATCGGTGCGCGGTGCCGCACTGTAGGACGGCAGGCTGTTGGCACTGCCATTGGCCAGGCCGCCGCGCACGCGCACGCCGACGTCGCGGCCCTCGCGCAGCACGTCACCGATCTTCAACGTCTCCATCTCGACCACGCCGCCGATGCCACCGGACGCGTTGGCCTGCAGGCTCGGCCCCTTGGTGATGGTCAGGCTGGAGATCAGGTCCGGGTCGAGGTAGGTGCGCTGCGACTGGCCGGCGTAGCCACGGTAGGTATCCATGCTGGACTGGCCACCGTCGATGATCACCGGCACGCGGCCCTGGCCCTGGATACCGCGGATGTTGACGTCGAAGCCGTTGCCCACGCGCGGATCACCGGCGGTGACACCGGCCACACCCTTGACGATGTCGCCGTTGGAGGTGCCGCGGAAACGCTCCAGATGCGTGCGATTGAGCGTGGTGGTCGAACCCACGCTGCGATAGCTGTCGAGCAGGCGTGCTTCATCACTGGTCGCGCCGCTCCCGACGCGGTCGCCGGCCACACTCAGCGTGTCGGTGACGATCACACCACTGTCGGCCTGCAACGGCGTTGCCGCTTCCAGGGTGACCGCATCGGCGCTGACCCGGCGCACTGCCAGGCCACTGCCCTGCAGCAGCTGCTGCAGCGCCTCGTTGGCCGACAGGCTGCCGCCGACCGCGCGAGAGGTTACGCCACGTGCCAGCGATGCGGGATAGACCACCTGCACACCGGACTGGCGCATGTAGCTGCGCAGCGCGTCATCCAGCGGTTGCGCCGGAATATCGAAGCGCAGCACGGCCGCGTGGTCGCTGCTGGCGCTCTGCGCCAGTACGGACGGCGCGGCACTGGCCAGGCCGGCGGCGAGCAACGCGATGCACAGGCGGGACGGGCGCAGCACGCGGCCCGGGCGATGGAAGTCGAACATGGGGGAACCTGTCAGGTAATCGGTGCCGCGAACGCGGCGTCATCCGCAACACGGGCGGACACGGCGACGTACGTGGCGGCGGCGGGTACGTTCGCGGAGTAAGACGGATGAAAGCGTGGCAACCCCAAGGGGATTTGCAGTCGAAGCAGGTGCCGACGGTTGCGTGGCTGGTTGCAGTGGTGGGTGCCGACCGTTGGTCGGCACCGGGGCAATGGCGTGAATCTACCGATGGACGATGGCGACGCCGAGCGGCAGCCGGGTCACCTGCAATCCAGCCGTCGCGGCCAGCGCATCCAGCGCCTGTTCCGGGCGGTCGATGCGCAACGCCGCGCTTACCGCCGGCAGCTGCGATAGATCACCACGCACGAAGGTCGGGCCAGCGCGATAGCGCCCCACCCATTGCACCGCGTCAGCGACGCGGGCCTGTTCCAACAGCAGCTCGCCCTGACGCCAGGCGCCGACGCTGTCGGCCGCAACGTCCCCCAATCGCCTCACACCACTGTGTTCACCGTAGGCCGCGCGCTGGCCCTGCTGCAGGTAGGTCCAGCCACCGTCAACCGGGCTGGCCATCCGTACCCTGCCCTGCCCGACCTGGGTTTCCACCTGGTCGTGGCCCCGCGCCACGGTGAAGGCGGTCGAGATGTCCTCGACCACGCCATTGCCGGCGCGCACGCTGAAACGTCGCTGCGCATCCGGACTGACCTCGAACCAGGCACGCCCGTGCAACAGCTCGACCTGGCGGGCGTTCGCATCAAAGTGCACGGCAATCGCACTGTCGGCGTCCAGCACCGCACGGCTGCCATCAGGCAGCAGTACGTTCTGCACCTGGTGCGTGCTGCGGTGATCGGACTGCAGGCGCAGCCACGCCTCCGGCCATGCCACCAGCATCGCCAGCATTGCCGCCGCAGCCATGGCCCAACGCCGTCGGCGCGGGCGTCGACCAGCCACGCGGGCCGGCTGCGCTCGCGGCCCGACGCTGCGCCACAGCGCGCGCTCGTGTTCGAAGGCCCTGCGGTGCCCCGGCTGTTGCAGCCAGTGTTCGAACGCCTGCATGCGCGCGTCGCTGATATCGCCCGAGGCCAGCCACGCGATCCAGTCCCGGGCCTGCTCGGCCAGGGCATCGTCATTGGCGGCAGGCAGCATGTTCGGCGGGCTCATCGGCTGGCGGACAGGCGCATTCAAGCGCGGGGCGGAGAAACTGGACCGCATCCACGGTCCAATGATCAAGACGTTTGCGCGAAGGCCAGCCCCAAGGCGGCGCGATCATCGGCCGCTGCGGGCCCAGGCCAGGCGCTGCAGCGCGGTGCGTACGTGATTCTCCACCGTGGTCACCGATACCCCAAGGCGGCGTGCGATCTCGGCCTGGGTCAGGCCCTGAAGGCGGTTGAGCCGGAAGATGGTGCGGGTCGGCTCCGGCAGATGGCCGGCCGCGTCGAGTACCCGCTGCAGCTCGTCCTGCGCCATGGCCTGCTCTTCGGTGGAGATCACCTCGTCCGGCCCCCACAGGTAGTGATCGGCCAACAGGCGGTTGCGCCGGGTCGACTCGCGGCCGTGGTCGGTGGCCAGGTTGGCGGCCAGCCGGTACAGATAGGCGCGCGGATTGTCGATGGCCTGGCTGTCATCGACCCCACGCGCCTTGAACCACACCGCCTGGATCACGTCCTCGGCGCCGTTGTCGCCCCCCAGTATCCGTTGCACCCGGCGCAGCAGCGCTGGCCGCTCGCGGATCAGCAGTTCGGTAAGGGAGGCAGCATTGGAGGACATGCGCGGAGCCGGGACGACAGACGGGAGGCGCCGCGCATGCTACTCCGCAAATGCGAATCAGTCACGTTTGCATTGTCGAAATGGTCACAGGCAATCAGTCAGCCCCTCGTAAACGTGGGTGCTGGTTCCGGGCAGGGTGGCATGCAGGGCTTCATGCCCGGCGCGCTCCCACGCTGCCAGCAGCTCGTCCAGGCGGGTTCCCGCCGCCAGTGGCAGCATGCAGGCATAGCGTCCCTGATCAACATCGATCTGCCCGGTCTTCTGGACCCAGGTGTAGCTCCCGGCGAACGTCCAGACACAACGGGCCACGACACCGGTGGCCCGCTGCACTGAGCAACGCAAGCGCATCGCCCGCAGGTTGTAATACTGCCCTTCGCAGAAGGTATCCCCACAGATATCGTCAAAGCCGCGCACCAACAGACGTTCGGCCGCCAGGAAGCGCTCGCGCCCGGTTGCCGGATTCGGGTAGTCACGGGCATCGACAAATTGAGGGGTCGCCTGGGCGTTGGCTGCCATCAGCAGCGCGCAGACCAGCCATCGTGCCGGGAAGACGCGCATCACCCCACCCTCCCGGTCTTCCGGAGGCACTCCGGCAGCGCGTCGAACAGGCCATGGTCAAGTCCAGGCAGGTTCGCCGTCAGGCCATCTGGTGCTTCCAGTGAAGCATGGAAGGCGTCAACAGGTACCCCTGGCCCCAACTCCAACGGACAGACCCAGCGGCCATTGTCGACCTGCACCTCCCCGGTATCGGCCTGCACGGCCAGCTCGCTGGCCACCACCACCCAGGCACAGCGCTGCACCGTTCCGCGATGGGCCAGCACCGCGCAGCGGACCTCCATCACCCGGTAGTTGCTGTACTCACCTTCGCACCAGGTATCGGCACAGAGCCGGTCGAACTCCCTTGCCAGGGCGGCCTGCAGCCCGTAGGCGCGCTCCCAGTTGGCCTCGGGCCGGGGGTAATCGATCAGGTCCACGTGCAGACCGCGGGCGGAGACAGGCAGGGACGCCAGCAACAGCACGACCCCCATGCATCGGGCATACCAGGACATCGGCGGAACTCCTCGGGAATGAGCGTCCAGCCTGCGCCGGCAGACCCTCCTGGCCCATCGGCCAAGGGCGGCGCCCCCCGTCAGGCCTTGCCGCGTCGGCAAGTCGGCCACCCGCCCGCTGCACAGCGCCCGGCAAAGGCATAAAATGGTGAGCTATCCGTCTATATCCCCCCCACCTGGAGCACACCATGGGTCTGGAACTCGTCTCGCCCGGCAAGAACCCGCCGGAAGAAATCAACGTCATCATCGAGATCCCGAAGGACTCGGAGCCGGTGAAGTACGAAGTGGACAAGGAAACCGGCGCGATCTTCGTCGACCGCATCCTCTCCACCCCGATGCGCTACCCGTGCAACTACGGCTACGTGCCGAGCACGCTGTGTGGCGACGGCGATCCGGCCGACGTGCTGGTGGTGCTGCCGCTGCCGCTGGTGCCGGGCTCGGTCGTGCGCTGCCGTCCGGTCGGCGTGCTGAAGATGAGCGATGAGGCGGGCAGCGACGAGAAGATCCTGGCCGTGCCGGTCTCGAAGATCTTCAGCGGCTACGCCCACGTCGAAGACATCGCCCAGGTCTCGAGCCACTGGCTGGAGCGCATCGGCCACTTCTTCGAGCACTACAAGGACCTGGAGAAGGGCAAGTGGGTCAAGCTGGACGGTTGGGGCGGCGCCGCTGAGGCCAAGCAGATCCTGATCGAGGCGCACCAGCGCCATCTCGACAGCAAGGCCTGAGCCTGAACCGGATCGCTCCGGCGGTACCCTGCCGGAGCGATGCGGGTCACGTTTCATGACGACGGCACATCACTCTTGCTGCCGTATTAGGTAAATTGCGTCACTTCACACGTCATCGACATCCATCGTCGAGACAGCCAGGGGAATGTGTCGTGCGTATTCTGCTTGTTGGGGATGCAGCCAGCCTGCCGGCCGAGCTGACCGAATTCATTGCCGATCTTGGGGAAGACTGGCAGCCGTTGACCGCCACCGATGGCCAGGCCGCGATGACCGCGGTGGCCACGCAGGGCGTGGACGCGGTGATCGTCTGCCCGCAATTGCCGGATCTCAATGCCACCACGCTGCTGGGGCAGATCCGGACCTTGCGCCCGGAGACCATCCGCATCGCGCTGGTCGATGCGCAGCATGGCAACCGGCCGCCGCCGGCGCGCCTCATTGGTGTCGCCCACCGCTTCCTGCCGCTGCCGCTGGCGCCGGAAGTGCTGCTGGAGGCACTGACCAGCCTGGAAGAACTGCGCGAAGTGCTGGACAGCCCGCGCCTGCGCGATGCCATCGGCCGTATCGAGAAACTGCCCTCGCCGCCGCACCTGTACCTGAGCCTGACCCAGGCCCTGGAACATGACGACGACGCCGACAGTGCCGATGTCGCCAAGCTGGTCGCCGCCGATCCGGCGATCGCCGCCAAGGTGCTGCAACTGTCGAACTCGGCCTTCTTCAGCCAGGGCCGCACCATTGCCGACCTGCGCACCGCCGTGACCCGGCTGGGCCTGGCCACGCTGCGTGACCTGGTGCTGGCCAGCGAAGTGTTCTCCGCACCGACGCTGTCGGCCGCCGAGCGCAACTCGCTGCAACAGCGCGCACTGCTGGCCTCGCGGCTCGCCGCACGCCTGCTGCCCGAATCCAGTGCCGAACTGGGAGCGACTGCCGCGCTGCTGGCCGACATCGGCCTGCTGCTGCCGGGTGTGCGCAACGAGCGCAGCGAGCCCTCGCTGGCCGGCGACACCCGCCCTGGCCATGCCGAGGCCGGCGCCTACCTGCTGGGCCTGTGGGGCCTGCCGATGCCGATCATCGAAGCGGTGGCCTTCCACCTGCAGCCGCAGCGCGCCAACACCCGCAGCTTCTGGGTGACCGGTGCGGTGCACGTGGCCCTGGCGCTGGTCAATGGCGATCCGGTGGACGAGGACTACCTGCAGCGCGCAGGCGTGCTGAACAAACTGCCGCAATGGCGCGAACACGCCAATGCGCTGATGGGACTGGTGCCCAGCGACGCCTGAGCGCGTTGCATGATGTCCGGATGACAGAGGGCGCACCCACAAGGTGCGCCCCTTCCATATCAGCGGGTACCGCAGGCGTCCTGCACGCAGCGACGGTACTGCGACTCGCAGATGACCGGTGACTTGCCACTGGCCAGGCACTGCTGGCGGAACTCCTCACAGTAGAGCCCACCGCCGCAGACCCCGAGGCCCTGCGCGAACACTGCGCCCACCAGCGTTGCGTAGATCAATGCAGCGGCCGATGCCTGCCGCAGCAACGTGTTCTTCATATCCCTCTCCACATGCAAGCGTCCGGTAGTGGACCTCCTGACTGTGTTGATTACGACACGACGGGACCGTGACTGCGCTCACCTTCCAACAATTTCCGGAATTCCCCTACAAGAAAAAGGGCGGACCTTGCGGTCCGCCCTCCTTCTGTTGCTACCGCACTTCGATGGATCAGAAGCGCTGGGTGTACTTCATGTACAGGAAGCGACCCACGTCGAAGCCGCCGTAGTAGGCGAACGCCGAGTTCGGAGCCGAGTACTGCAGGGCACCCTTGTGGTCGAACACATTGTTCGCGCCCAGGGCGATGGTCGCATCCCACGGCGCCTTCCAGCTGACCTGCAGGTCGTGGAAGGTGTTGGAACCGGTGTGACGCAGCGGATCGGTCTCACCGTTGGCCATGTGGTTCGGAGCATCGCACCAGCCGTCAGCCAGCGAGATGCAGCTTTCCTTCATGCCCGAGTAGTAGCGCGCGGTGTAGTTCACACCGAAATCGCCGTACTGCCAGTTGACGCCCAGGTTCGAACGCACGCGGAACAGGCCCGGCTCGCTGACGCGGCCGACCATGATGTTGTCGCCCGCGCTGTTCTGGCGCTGCTCGTCGTACTTGGCGGTGTAGCTGGTCTGCCAGTCGATGCTGAACTGACCAATGGCCAGTTCCGGCAGGCGGTACTTGATGCCCAGATCGTAGCCCTGGGTTTCCATCTTGCCGAGGTTGGCGGTGCCGTAGGTGATCGCACTGACATGGCCGTCAGCCGCACGGGTCACGCTCGAGCAGCGCGAAGCGTTACCCAGCACGTAGCAGTCACGCAGGATGCGGTCGACGCTGTCAGCGATGATCATGTCGCTGATTTCGTACTTGTACCAATCCAGCGACACGTCCAGGCCCTGCACCCAACGCGGGCTCCACACCAGGCCGAAGGTGGTGCTCTTGGAGGTTTCCGGCTTCAGGTTCGGATTGGCACCCGAGATGAACTGGTCACCCGACTGGCACGGCAGGGTCGAACATTCCTTGCCTGCCTGGCCCAGCTGCACGTAGTTGGCCGGCACGCCTGCGCCGGAGCACGCGGCATTGCCTGCAACGCTGCCCGGAGCCTTCACGCCGCACGGATCGATGTAGGACTCGAAGCTCGAGCTCAGGCCACCGTACAGGTCGCTGATGGTCGGAGCGCGGAAGCCCTCGGCGTAGGTGCCGCGGACCAGCAGTTCATCCAGCGGACGCCAGGTCAGGCCGAACTTGCTGTTGGTGGTGCCACCGAAGTTGCTGTAGTCCGAATAACGGCTGGCAACGTTCAGGGTCAGTTCCTTGGCGAAGGCCATGTCGGCCAGCAGCGGCACGTTCAGTTCGAGGTAGACCTCGTTCAGATCGTACTGGCCGCGGGTCGGCTTCTGGCCCAGGCCGGTGGACTGGCCCGACTGTGCGAAGGCGTCCGGCACGTAGCTGCCTTCTTCCTTGCGGTGCTCGACACCCAGGGCGAAGCCCAGGTCGCCGGCCGGCAGGGTCACGATGGCGCCCGACAGGTTGGCGGTGAAGCTGGTGGTCTTGGTGACGCCACGGGTGGTGAAGGTCGGGAACAGGAAGTCCTGCAGCTCCTGGTTCGCCAGCGAGCCCTGACCCTCAACGCCGTACGGCAGCAGCGGGTTCCACGGACGGCAATCGCCCAGGATCGGGTTGGCGGCGGTGCCGCAGCGGGCAACGCCGCCGGCATCGATGAACGACGGGCCCAGCGCCTGACGCGCGCCGATCAGGCTCATGTCACCGCGGTTGCTCTTGATCGACTCGTTGCGGTTCCACAGCGCGCCGACATCCCAGTCGAAGGTCTTGCCACCCAGCTCGAAGAAGCCGGTCAGGGTCGGAGCGAAGCGCAGGGTCTTCAGCTGGCTGTCAGTGGTACGCGGCACTTCCCACAGGCGGCGGCGGAAGCTGACGTCCTGGCCAACCGGGTTGAAGGCGCTGTCTGCCGACAGCGGGGTGTTGATCGACTTGGAAGCGGACTGGTACGGATAGCCGGCGATCTGCTGGAAGGTCTGGCGCTCGTTGTAGAGCACGTCGGTGTTCAGGCTGATCGAATCGGTGAAGTCGTAGGTGCCGTTGATGTAGACCGACTTGCGCTTCACACCGGTCAGCAGGGTCATCTGCTCGTTCGAGTTGGCGAACTCGTCTTCGGTGATCGCGTGGTAGTCGTTCGGGTTCTTCGGATTGCCACCCGGGTTCAGGGTCTGCCACACCGCGCTCGACTTGCTGCAGTCGTACAGCTTCGGGTTGCACCAGCTGCCGTTCTGGCTGATCGGGCTCCAATCAGCCGAGGTGGAGTTCGGACCCAGCGAGCCGTCACGGCTGTACCAGCGGTCCTTGGCCCACACCGGATCCTGCTTCGAGTACTCGGCCGACAGGGTCAGGCTGCCGCGCTCACCGCGGGCACCGAGGGTCATCGAATAGGTTTCGCTGTCGCCGTCGCCCTTGCCGTACTGGCCGACGTAGACATTGGCTTCGCCGCCGTCGAAGTTCTTGCGGGTGATCACGTTGACCACGCCGGCAATGGCGTCGGAACCGTAGATCGACGAGGCGCCGTCCTTCAGGATCTCGATGCGCTCAACGGCCGACATCGGGATCTGGCTCAGGTCCTGCAGACCCGAGGTCGAAGCGCCCAGGCGCTTGCCGTTCATCAGCACCAGGGTGCGCTCGGCGCCCAGGTTGCGGATGTCGACGTAGTAGCCGCCCACGTTCTCGCCCGAAGCCAGCGACTCCGAACGCGAAATGGCCGGGGAACCGGCCGAGGTCAGGTTGTTCAGCACGTCGGCGACGCTCGAGAAGCCCTGCTTTTCCAGGGATTCGCGGGTCATGGTCAGGATCGGCTGCTGGGTCTCCACCGAGGCGCCGCGGATGCGCGAGCCGGTGACCGAAATGCGGTCCAGGTCGGTGGTGCCCTTTGCTTCCTGAGCCGAAGCAAAGGCCGGCGCCAGCGCCAGCGCAATGCCGGCCGGCAGCAAGCCGAACCGCACTGCGGGATTACGAACGTTCATCTATCTCTCCAAGGTACGTGTTAGCAGCGTGTTAAAACACCCCAGCACGTTACGATTGCGTTGCAGCGCTGTATTTGCGCGAACCAACCGGAGACTTTGCGGATTGTGGCGGGAGCAAGCCGCCGTTCTCCCTGAAGCGCGACGCGGACTGGCCGTAGCGGGCGCGGAACGCACGCGCGAAGCTGCAGCAGTTGTCGAAGCCGCTGGCGGCGGCGACCTCGCCCACCATCATGTCGGTGTCGCGCAGCAGATCAGCGGCGCGTTCGAGGCGCAGTCGTGCCGAAAGCGACTGCGGGCTTTCCTCGTACAGGCTCTGGAAGGTCTTGGAGAGGTACCAGCTGGAGAAGTTGGTCAGTTCGGCCAGTTCGCCGATGCGCACCACCCGGTGGCTGTTGCCTTCCAGATAGAGGCGCGCACGCTGCATGCGGCCGAACACCTGGCGCTTGCGGCTGCGCGAGCGGCCTGGGCAGCGCTGCACGTTGTCGGCCAGGCCACGCTGCAGGCCAGCAAGGTGCAGCAGCAGCGGACGCAAGGCCTGGGCCGGCTGGCCGCTGGCCAGCGCATCGCGCCACAAGCGCAGCGCAACGCGGGCGTCACTGCGGTTCATGCGGCCACGACCGGCATACAGGCCACAGTCGGCCATCTCGGTCAGCACGCGAAGCGCTTCAACGTTCAGGTTCAGGCCAACGCACAACCCGTTGCGACCGGCCTGCACCAACGGCCGCGATTCCTTTTCGAAGGCGATCCACTCGCCCTGGCGCAGGCGGAATCGTCCTTCCTTGGCCTCCACCCACGAACTGCCACGCACCTGCATCCAGACAGTGAAGCTGGAGCCGGCGGTCTGCAGGCTGCCCAGCCGGGCCACGCCCAGGCAGGTCGGCGTGACATCGTCGAGCGACCGGTCCAGGGAGACGGTTTGGCCGCGATCGGCCAGCGAGAGTTGACGCATGGGGGCACCACGGATTTGCCTAGTACAGGACTCCGTTTTGCCTAATCAGGCGGCACCGCGTCAGGAAAGTCCGACGAGATCGCCACGAATTCGCGACGAGATCCAGACGAAGAAATTACGAAGGCCCATTTCCACTGAAAAACAATAACTTGGAGAACGCCGGAAACAGCGCGGGGGGGCGTTCGGGCAACCGCATCACACCGATGTCGGCACCATCGCTGACCGCCATCGCCACGAACAGGTCACGCCCGTCAGCGCTGGCGCTGAGTCCGTTGCCGGCGCTGAGCCGTTCCGCATCCAGGCAGCGTTCCGGCTCCGCGCGGCCGGGCAGGATGCGCACGAAGGTGGTGCCACACGTGCTCGAAGTGCCGAGGTAACCGACGCCAGTGTTGCCGGCCACGGTCCAGGCCCGGTATCGCCAGCGGCTGGGCCGGTCATCGCTGATCTGCTGCACGCTGCCCGACGACAACGCGGCATCGGCCGACCACAGGCCACCGGCGGCCAGGCGGGTGAACAACACGCGGCCACTGCTGCGGTCGAAGCGCGCCTGCGACACCCCTTCGATGCTGGCCAACCGGCGCCAGGGCTGGGTGCTGCGGTCGAACAGACTCAACCGGGTGCGCTGGTCGGCATCGCGCTCGACCACAAACAACTGCTCCGGCGACGCGCCATACAGGGCCTGCAGCGGCTGTTCGGCCGGGACCGGCAAAGGTTGCAGGCGTTCATCGCGTGGCGCGATCTCGTAGACCACCGTGCGCCCATGCGCGTCGCGGCCGACCACGAGCAGCTGGCGGCTGTCGGCCGACCAGTCCGGTGCCTGCCGCGCTTCCGGCCGCAGCCCTTCAACGGGGCGCAGCGAATCCGGCCGCTGCATGTCCGCCCACCACAGTGCGAAGCTGCCGGAGCGATCCGAGGTGAAGACCAGCTGACGGCCATCCGGCGCTGCCATCGGCTGCCCATCGCGGCCACTGGATGCAAACAGGCGCTCGGGCGCGCCGCTGCCCTGCACCGGCACCTTGAACACGCCGAACTGCGCGCGCCGGTGGACGAAGGCCAGCATCCCGCCACGTCGCGACACGGCGGGCCACTGCGCATCATCCAGGCCGGCATCGCGCAGCGTGTGCCGCTCGACGTCCAGATAATAGAGCCGCGCCTCGCTGTCGACGCGGCGACCGAACACGATGGTGCGGCCATCGTCCAGCCAGGCCCATCCGCGCAGCTCTGCCGCCTCGTTGGTCAGCTGCTCGGGCGTACCGCCTGCGGCCGGCACCCGCCACAGATCGCCCAGCTGCGGATTGCGCACGAACACCAGCCATTGCCCATCGGGCGAGTAACGCGGTGCGTAGTCGAAGTCGTCCTGGTCGACGCTGTACGCCAGCGCGCGCCACTGACCACTGGCCAGGTCCAGCACGCGGATGCCACGGTGCGCGTAGCGCCCGACCATGCTGCCGAACACCAGGCCGCGACCATCGGGCGTCCAGTCGAAGCTGAGCAGCTCGGTGCCATCGCAGCGCGTGGCCTGGCGCAGGGCGCCACCGGTTGCGCTGGCGATCAGCACCTGGCAGCCACCGTCGGCGGAGAACCGTGCGAAGGCAATTTCGCGACCATCCGGCGACCAGTTCGGGAATCGATCGACGGCACCGGCCGGCGGCGCCAGCAACTGGCGCGCCGGCGCGTTGCCGGAGGTCTGTACCTTGATCGCACCACCGCCGTTGCCATCTTCGTTGGCGCCTTCATAGGCCACCAGCGAACCATCCGGTGACAGCGTGGGATAGGTTTCAAAGCCGCTGGTTGCGGTGATCAACCGATAGGGGCGCTGGGGGCTGCCGATCACCCGCGTGCCGTTCTCCACGGCGGCCTCCACCGGCGAACTGCTGGCCGGTGCGCGGCGCAGCAGCAGCGTGGTCATCACCAGCAGCGTGGCCAGCATCAACACGCCCAGCGCCAGCAGCACGCGGCGGCGGACATGGCGCCAGCGGCGGCGCGATTCCTGCGCGCGCGCGGGCAGCACCGCAGCGGCGGCGAGTGCGGGCTGCACGTCCACACCTTCGTCGTCAGGCAAGCCCGCAGCCGACGGCTCCGCATCGTCCAGCGCCTGTACCGGTACCAGAAGCCGATAGCCGGTCTTGGCAATGGTCTCGATGTAGGCCTGGCCGCTGTCGTCGTCGTTGCTGAACGCCTTGCGCAGCTGGGTGACGGCCTGGGTCAGCACATCGTTGGTCGGCAGCGTGTCCGGCCACACCTCGGCGAACAACTCGTCGCGGGTGACCACACGGCCCGGCTGCCGCAGCAGCACGCGCAGCACGCCCAGCGCCTTCGGCGTCAGCCGGCGCGGACGACGCGCACCGACGACCTCGACTTCGCGCGAGGACAGAGTGACGATGCACTCTCCTATCCGTATCCGATCGGACACGGGGGGCTGTATTTCGCTGCTGTTCATTTTCTGCTACACAGTAGAGACAGGTCCCGGGCAGTGTTTGCCTTCGTTACGGTCCCGTCCTGGGAACAGCGAAAAGCCAGACTCCGCACAAAGCATCGGCGCATACCGCAAAAACAATCGAGCGCGCGAATACTAGCCTATGCAAGTTACCTCGCCTATCGCGTGGTCGACATCAGGCTCTCTCTCGCCGACGCATTCACATAATTCGCGACATCATTCGCGCCCTCTTGGGCGCGAAATTTTTATCTGGCGTTCATTTTCACATGCGCCGCAGCATGGTCAATCCGACCAGCCGCGAAACCACCAAAGCCACGTACATCACGCCGGAAAACTGCTCCAGCATGACCAGTGCTCGTGCCTGTGGATGAAGCGGCACGACATCACTCAAGCCGACTCCAGACAGCAAGCTGAAGCTGAGATAAAGCAGCTCCATCCAACTGCGCTGCGCCTGCCCGCCGGTGCCCTGGAAACTGCCCGGATACCACTGCTGGCACACCGCGAACGCGAAGGCGAACGCCCACGCCAGCAGGGTGAAGGTTGCGCCAGCTGCGAACAGTTCGTCGCGGGTGACCTTGTGATCCTGGAGCATGTAGGCAATCAGGGCGCCAGCCGTGTAGAAGTACAGCAGGCTCTCCAGCACCTGCGCGGTGGTCAGCAATGCGGTGCGCTCGAGCAATGCGCCTGCCAACGAGAACACCACCGAGGGAATGGCCAGCAACAGCGCCAGCCAGGTGCCCAGCGGGCTGCGCTGGACCACCCACAGCGCCAGGCCGAGTACCGCCATGCCGAACATGCCCAGTGCCGCGCGGCCGGCGGCGGTGTCATCCAGCGCGGGATACAGCAGCACCGCCAGCAGCTGCGCGCCCAGCAACCAGGCCGAAGGATGCCGGCGGGCAATGGCCAGCCAACGGGTGGTCATGGCAACAGGCATGGTGTCCTTTCCCCGGGATGATGGGCGGAGGATAGCCGGGAGCGGCGTGATGAGCGGTAGTGCCGGCCGCGGGCCGGCACCACCGTCTGCGCATCACCCCTGGTGGTAGACCTCGGCACCCGCGGCGCGGAACTCCTCCGACTTCTCCTTCATGCCGGCCTCGGCGTAGTCACGCACATCCTGGGTGATCTTCATCGAACAGAAGTGCGGGCCGCACATCGAGCAGAAGTGCGACAGCTTGTGCGCATCCTTCGGCAGCGTTTCGTCATGGAACTCCCTGGCCTTCTCCGGATCCAGGCCAAGGTGGAACTGGTCTTCCCAGCGGAACTCGAAGCGCGCCTTGCTCAGTGCGTTGTCGCGTACCTGCGCGCCCGGATGGCCCTTGGCCAGGTCGGCCGCATGCGCGGCGATGCGGTAGGCCATGATGCCGTCACGCACGTCCTGGCGATTGGGCAGGCCGAGGTGTTCCTTCGGCGTCACGTAGCAGAGCATCGCCGTGCCGAACCAACCGATCATCGCCGCACCGATCGCGCTGGTGATGTGGTCGTAGCCCGGCGCGATGTCGGTGGTCAGCGGCCCCAGCGTGTAGAACGGCGCTTCGCCGCATTCGCGCAGCTGCTTGTCCATGTTCTCCTTGATCAGCTGCATCGGCACGTGGCCGGGGCCTTCGATCATGGTCTGCACATCATGCTTCCAGGCGATCTTGGTGAGCTCACCCAGCGTCTCCAGCTCACCGAACTGCGCCGCGTCGTTGGCATCGGCGATGCAGCCCGGGCGCAGGCCGTCACCCAGCGAGAAGGTCACGTCATAGGCCTTCATGATCTCGCAGATATCTTCGAAGTGCGTGTAGAGGAAATTCTCCCTGTGGTGCGCCAGGCACCACTTGGCCATGATCGAACCACCACGGCTGACGATCCCGGTCACGCGCTTGGCGGTGAGCGGCACGTAGCGCAGCAGTACGCCGGCGTGGA
Organism: Stenotrophomonas sp. CASM110; assembly: GCF_049384345.1. Lineage (NCBI taxonomy): Bacteria > Pseudomonadati > Pseudomonadota > Gammaproteobacteria > Lysobacterales > Lysobacteraceae > Stenotrophomonas > Stenotrophomonas sp. CASM110. Next base: position 3,157 of record NZ_JBMRGI010000034.1, on the reverse strand, counting down.
TGGTGAAGTAGTCCACGCCCTGCTCGGCCTGCTCGATCAGCGTGTCGCGGAAGATCTCCCAGGTGAGCGCTTCGGCGCGGCCGTCGACCTTCTCCAGCGCCTGGTAGATCGGCACGGTACCGATCGCCACCGGCGAATTGCGGATGATCCACTCGCGGGTTTCGTGGATGTGCTTGCCGGTGGACAGGTCCATCACGGTGTCACCACCCCAGCGGATCGCCCACACCAGTTTCTCCACCTCTTCGGCAATGCCCGAGGACACCGCGCTGTTGCCGATGTTGGCGTTGATCTTGGTCAGGAAGTTGCGGCCGATGATCATCGGCTCGCTTTCCGGGTGGTTGATGTTGTTGGGCAGCACCGCACGGCCACGGGCGATTTCATCGCGCACGAACTCCGGCGTGATGATCTTCTGGATCGAGGCGCCGAACGCCTCGCCCGGGTGCTGCTGCAGCAGGCCGGCATCGCGGATCGCGTCCAGCCGCTGGTTTTCGCGGATGGCGACGAATTCCATTTCCGGCGTGATGATGCCGCGGCGCGCATAGTGCATCTGGGTGACGTTCGCGCCTGCACGTGCACGTCGCGGCAGGCTGCGTGTGGGGAAGCGCACAGCATCGAGCTTCGGATCGTGCTCGCGGTCGCGGCCGAACGACGAACTCAGGCCGTCGAGCTGTTCGGTATCGCCGCGCTCCTCCACCCAGCCACGACGCAGCGCCGGCAGGCCCGCGGACAGATCGATACGCGCGTCCGGATCGGTGTACGGGCCCGACGTATCGTAGACCGTGACCGGTGCATTCTCCTCGCCGCCGAACAGCGTCGGCGTGCGGGTCAACGCGATCTCGCGCATCGGCACCTGCAGATCCGGACGCGAACCGGGTACGTGGATCTTGCGCGAGCCGGGAATGGGCCGGGTCACGGATTCGGAGAGTTGCTGGGCCTGTTGCTGCAGGGCGGAGAGCTGTGCGTTCATCGGGCATCGTCCAGGAAGGTCAGGGACGAAGCGGCGGCGCACTGCGACCGCGCACGGACGGTCCTTGGGCGGTGTCCGGGCACGGCTGCACTGCAAAGCTTCCCTACGCCGGTATGAGCCGGATCAGGTTCCAAGGGACTGTCTCAACCGTGGCCACATGGCCGCGGTACCCCCGCTTCTTGGCGTGCATTAGAGCATAGACCGCCCGCTCCGGGAGTTGCCCCCGCGGTCAGATCCGCTTTCCTGTGGAAAGCGGATCTGATCCGGATCGTTGTTCGTTAACAGAACCATGACGTCGCGTTCAGTAACGTGCACGTCCGTCGCCCTCCAGCGACCGATGCGTCCTTCGCCGCCGACGCGGCCCCTGCCCGGTTCGCGCTGCATGCCGCCGGTCCTTCGCTGCAAGCTCTGCTCGCTCCCCTCAATCCCTTGATCGGAGAAGCTCCTTCATGGTGTTTCGCGTTTCCATCGCACTGGTTCTCCTGCTGGTGCTGCTTGCCGGTATTGCACCAGGCCCCTTCAATGCCGTGGTGCAGTCGATGCTGGCAGAAGTCATCCGCAGCGTCGGCTGGCTGTACCTGCTGGTGGTATTCCTGGCCCTGGTGTTCCTGATGTACCTGGCTTTCGGTCGCTTCGGCAACCTGCGCATCGGTGGCGAAGACGCCGAGCCCGAGTTCTCGCGAGCCAGCTGGATGTCGATGCTGTTCGCCGCCGGCATGGGCATCGGCCTGGTGTTCTGGGGCGCCGCCGAGCCCATTTCGCACTTCAGCAAGCCACCGGAAGGGCTTGCTCCGCAGAGCCTGGATGCGGCACGCGCCTCGATGCGCTATGCATTCTTCCACTGGGGCCTGCACCCGTGGGCCATCTATGCGCTGATCGGGCTGGCAATGGCCTGGTTCCAGTTCAACCGCAACGGCCGCGGCCTGGTCAGCGACATGCTGCAGCCGATCATCGGCCGCCACCATCGCGGCTGGATCGGTAGGGCGGTCAACATCGCTGCAGTGGTCGCCACCGCGATCGGTGTCGCGACTACGCTGGGCTTCGGCACCATCCAGATCGCCGCCGGCATCGAGCGCGTGTTCGGCGTGCAGGCTACCGTCGCCGTGCAGATGACCATCATTGCCGTCGCCTTCGTGCTGTACATGGCCTCCACCGCCAGTGGCGTGGAGCGAGGTGTGAAGTGGCTGTCCAATTTCAACCTGGCGTTGGCTGCCCTGCTGGCCGCCATCCTGCTGGTGCTGGGGCCGACCGGCTTCATCTTCGATACCTTCACCACCACGCTGGGCTCCTACCTCAACCAGCTGGTGACGATGAGCCTGCGCATGTCACCGTTCTCCGGCAGCACCTGGGTGGCGGACTGGACAATCTTCTACTGGGCCTGGTGGATCTCGTGGGCACCGTTCGTGGGGTCGTTCATCGCACGCATCTCGCGCGGCCGCAGCGTGCGCGAGTTCGTGATCGGCGTAGTGCTCGCGCCGACGCTGCTGGGCTTCTTCTGGTTCGCGGTATTCGGCGGCACCGCGCTGTGGGCACAGATCTTCGGCCATGCCGACCTGGTGCAGGCGCTGGGCAATGGCTACGAGACCGTGCTGTTCACGCTGTTCGACAGCATGCCGCTGCCGCTGCTGCTGTCGTGCATCGCACTGGTACTGCTGATGATCTTCTTCGTGACCTCGGCCGACTCGGCGGTACTGGTGCTGGCCAGCATGTCCACTGACGAAGCAGGCGATCCTCCGTTGAAGCGCAAGCTGGCCTGGGGCATTGCGGTGGCGTTGATCGCAGCGGCCTTGCTGCTGGCCGGTGGCCTGGATGCACTGCAGGGCATGATCACGATTGCGGCGTTGCCATTCGCGCTGCTGATGGTGCTGGTGATGGTGTCGCTGTACCGGGTGCTGGACCAGGAGTACACGCGGGAGCGGCGGCAGGCGCAGCGCCAGCGGCACATGATCGATGCGTGGATCGCACGCGAGATGGCGGCACAGGAGGAGACGCAGGCCGAGGCCGCGCGCGCGCACGATCAGGATTGAGGGTGTTTTGCAGCCTGCGGCTGCACCGCTTTTTTCAAGCAAGTGCAAGTGCAAGTGCAGAAGCCAAAGCGGCTCTGGGTTACTGCTGGCTGGGCGAGGCGGTGTGGGTGGGCAGGACACGCCGTGAACCCATCCATGGGGGCTCGATGGCGCCATCCATGGC
>NZ_JBMRGI010000033.1:0-32004 GCF_049384345.1 Stenotrophomonas sp. CASM110 | reverse complement strand
GGTGAGGGCGCTTTGCTTGCGAAGCACTGCTTCGCAAGCGCCCGAACGCACAGCCGCCAGCGGCTGGGCCGGCCCCCGGAGGGGGGTTTACGGCGTGTCCTGCCAACCCACACCGCCCCGCCATCCCACGGATAGCCCGCTGTTGCTGTTGCTGTTGCTGTTGCTTCGGCCTCTGCAGGTGCCGGGCGCCGCCCGGCCGACCAACCCCTTGATTTCGGGACAATCAGCCATACCCCTTGGCGAGGCCGCACGCGCTGGCGCGGCATTGCACATGGAGCCCTATCGATGACCGAGACCACCCAGACCGAAACCCTTGGCTTCCAGACCGAAGTCAAGCAGCTGCTGCAGCTGATGATCCACTCGCTGTACTCCAACAAGGAGATCTTCCTGCGCGAGCTGGTCTCCAACGCCGCCGACGCCGCCGACAAGCTGCGCTTCGAAGCCCTGACCCAGCCGGCCCTGCTGGAAGGCGACAGCGAACTGCGCGTGCGCGTCAGCTTCGACCCCGCCGCCCACACCATCACCATCGAAGACAACGGCATCGGCATGAGTCGCGCCGAGGCGATTGCCCATCTCGGCACGATCGCCAAGTCCGGCACCGGCGATTTCCTGCGCCAGCTGTCCGGCGACCAGAAGAAGGATTCGCAGCTGATCGGCCAGTTCGGCGTCGGCTTCTACAGCGCCTTCATCGTTGCCGACGAGGTCGAAGTGACCTCGCGCCGCGCCGGCCTGGCCGCAGGTGAAGGCGTGCGCTGGACCTCGCGCGGCGAAGGCGATTTCAACGTCGCCACTGTCGACAAGGCCGAGCGCGGCACCCGCATCGTCCTGCATCTGAAGGATGGCGAGCATGATTTCGCCGACGGCTGGCGCCTGCGCAGCATCCTCAAGAAGTATTCGGACCACATCGGCCTGCCGATCCAGATGCCGAAGGAAGGCGAGGAAGGCGCCACCGTCGAGTGGGAGACCGTCAACCGCGCCAGCGCGCTGTGGACCCGTCCGCGCACCGAGATCGGCGACGCCGAGTACACCGAGTTCTACAAGCACGTGGCGCACGACCACAGCGATCCGCTGGCGTGGAGCCACAACAAGGTCGAAGGCAAGCTGGAGTACACCTCGCTGCTTTACGTGCCCGGCCGCGCGCCGTTCGACCTGTACCACCGCGATGCGCCCAAGGGCCTGAAGCTCTATGTGCAGCGCGTGTTCGTGATGGACCAGGCCGAGCAGTTCCTGCCGCTGTACCTGCGCTTCATCAAGGGCGTGGTCGACTCCAACGACCTGTCGCTGAACGTCTCGCGCGAGATCCTGCAGTCCGGCCCGGTCATCGATTCGATGAAGGCGGCGCTGACCAAACGCTCGCTGGACATGCTGGACAAGCTGGCCGCCGACAAGCCGGAGCAATACGCCACGTTCTGGAAGGAATTCGGCCAAGTGCTGAAGGAAGGCCCGGCCGAGGACTACAACAACCGCGAGAAGGTGGCCGGGCTGCTGCGCTTCGCCTCCACCCGCGGCGACAGCGATGCGCAGACGGTGTCGCTGGCCGATTACCTCGGCCGCATGACCGAAGGCCAGGACAAGATCTACTACCTGACCGGCGAGAGCTACAGCCAGGTGCGCAACAGCCCCCACCTGGAAGTGTTCCGCAAGAAGGGCGTGGAAGTGCTGCTGCTGACCGACCGCATCGACGAGTGGCTGATGGGCTACCTGACCGATTTCGACGGCAAGGGCTTCGTCGACATCGCTCGTGGCGATCTCGACCTGGGCGCGCTGGAAACCGAAGCGGACAAGCAGGAACAGGAAGCCGCGGCGAAGGACAAGCAGGGCCTGGTCGAGCGCCTGAAGACCGTGCTGGGCGATGACGTGGCCGAAGTGCGCGTGTCACACCGCCTGACCGATTCGCCGGCGGTACTGGCCATCGGCGAACAGGACCTGGGCCTGCAGATGCGCCAGATCCTGGAAGCCAGCGGGCAGAAGGTGCCGGACAGCAAGCCGGTGCTGGAAATCAACCCGGGCCACCCACTGATTGCCAAGCTGGATGCCGAAGCCGATGGCGCGCGTTTCGACGACCTCGGCCGGGTGCTGTTCGACCAGGCCGCGCTGGCCGCCGGTGACAGCCTGAAGGACCCGGGTGCCTACGTGGCGAGGCTGAACAAGCTGCTGCTGGAGCTGTCGGCCTGATCGACAGGGTGGTCGCCGGGCATGGCCCGGCTTACCCGGCGGTGCTCTGGTAGAGGCCGACCTTGGTTGGCGCCCCAAAAGCGTGCCAACCAAGGTTGGCACCTACCGGGGCGGATCGAGCGTGCCAGCCAAGGTTGGCACCTACCGGCGCGGGTGGAGAGTGCCAACCAAGGTTGGCACCCACCAGGGGCGGCGGTTGGCGCCTGCCGAAGGGGTTCAGGCGTCGCGATCCAGCAGCGAACCCAGCATCTGGTCCTGGCGGCGGATCACCGCGGCATTGGCGGCGAAGGCCACCACCTCGGCTTTCGCGGCCAGCAGGTCACCCAGCGGCGCGCCGGCATCGGCGCCGACGGGAATCACCGCGGCCTGCACCCCACCCTGCCCGGCAGCACTGCGCTGCAGCTGCAGGCGCTGGGCATCCGGGGTCGCCAGGTTGGCCACGTTGTGCGCAGCCACCTGCACGCCCTGCTGGGACGCACGCATCCCGCCGAGGGCAATTCCCATCACGTTGTCCATGGCGGTCTCCGGGCCGCACGACGCAGCCCTCCGGACCGGTTAACGGCCGGCGGGCCGCGACCTTGAGTCCACATCGGCCCGACAGGCCCGAGTGGTAGCATATCCCCCTGATTTCAGCGCCTTTTGCCAATGCTCAGTTTTTTCCGCCGCAAGAAGCCCCAGGATGCCCCCGCAGCGGAGGCACCCAAGACCCAGCACTACTCGGCTGAAGAGCTGGCGGCGGCGTTCCCGTCGGCCGCGCCGGTCGAGGACAAAGAGCCAGCACCGGTAGCCGTACCGGCCGCGCCTGCGCCGGCCGAGCCGCCGCCGGCAGCCGTCGTTCCGGTCGCTTTCGAGCCCACCCCGGTGGTTCCGGCTCCGGTGGTTCCGGCTCCGGTCGTTCCCGCTCCGAGCGCTCCGCAATCGGCCGCCCGGATCGACGTCGCCCCGGTGGCGGCCCCGGCCATCGAACCGGCACCCGCACCACTGCCTCAGCCCACCCCGGCACCGGTCACCGACGACCTGCCTGCCGCCGCCTCGATCGATGCCGTTCCGGCGCCTGCCGGCAAGCCCGGCTGGCGCGAACGCCTGCGCAACAGCGTCATCGCGCGCAGCTTCGGTGGACTGTTCTCGCGCAACCCCAAGCTCGACGACGATCTGCTGGACGAGCTGGAAACCGCACTGATCACCGCCGACGTCGGCGTGGGCGCCACCACCGATCTGGTCGAGGGCCTGCGCAAGCGCATGAAGTCGCGCGAGTTCGCCGACGCCAATGCGCTGCTGGCCGCGTTGCGCGCCGAGCTGATCGCGATCCTGCAGCCGGTGGCCAAGCCGCTGGTGATCGATCGCAACGCCAAGCCCTTCGTGGTGCTCACCGTCGGCGTCAACGGCGTCGGCAAGACCACCACCATCGGCAAGCTGGCCAAGCGCTTCAAGGACGACGGCCACAGCCTGATGCTGGCTGCCGGCGATACCTTCCGCGCCGCCGCCGTGGCCCAGTTGCAGGCCTGGGGCGAGCGCAACGGCGTAGCCGTGGTCGCGCAGGGGCAGAACGCCGATGCCGCTTCCGTGGCATTCGACGCGCTGCAGGCCGGCAAGGCCCGCGGCACCTCGGTGCTGATCGCCGATACCGCCGGCCGCCTGCACACCCAGTCCGGCCTGATGAACGAGCTGGGCAAGATCCGCCGCGTGCTCGGCAAGATCGACCCCACCGCCCCGCACGAAGTGCTGATGGTGATCGACGGCACCACCGGCCAGAACGCGCTGTCGCAGTTGCGCCAGTTCAATGCCGCAGTGAACGTGACCGGCCTGGTGGTGACCAAGCTGGACGGCACTGCCAAGGGCGGCGTGGTGTTCGCGCTGGCCCGCGAGTTCGGCATCCCGATCCGCTTTGCCGGTATCGGCGAGCGCCCGGAAGACCTGCGCGTGTTCGATCCGGAAGCGTTCGTCGACGCCCTGCTGCCCGAAGCGCTGGGCGCCTGATACACCGCGCAGCCACGCATGGCGTGGCTCTACCGCAGCCTGGTAGAGCCACCCCACGGGTGGCTGCCTCTCTGGAACTCCAATGCCCCGCCAGCCGCACGCCAGCGCCGAAACTGCAGAACGGGACGGTTTCGTCGCCCGCCTGCTGCACTGGTTCGACGACCATGGTCGCCACGACCTGCCCTGGCAGCACCCACGCAGCCCCTATCGGGTCTGGCTGTCGGAAATCATGCTGCAGCAGACCCAGGTAGCCACGGTCATCCCGTACTTCCAGCGGTTCCTGCAGCATTTCCCGACGCTGCCCGACCTCGCCGCCGCCAGCAATGACGCGGTGATGGCGCAGTGGGCCGGGCTCGGCTACTACGCCCGCGCACGCAACCTGCATGCCGCCGCGAAGCGCTGCGTGGAACTGCACGACGGCGACCTGCCGCGCGATTTCGATGCTTTGCATGCTCTGCCCGGCATCGGCCGCAGCACCGCAGGTGCGATCCTCAGCCAGGCCTGGAACGATCCGTTCGCGATCCTCGATGGCAACGTCAAGCGCGTGCTCAGCCGTTACCACGGCATCGACGGCTTTCCCGGCCTGCCGGCCATCGAGAAACAGTTGTGGTCGATTGCCGAGGCGCACGTGGCGCAGGTGCCGGCCGGGCGAATGGCTGATTACACCCAGGCACAGATGGACCTGGGTGCGACGGTGTGCAGCCGCGCCAAGCCAGCCTGCGTGATCTGCCCGCTGCAGGACGCGTGCGCGGCGCGCCGCGAAGGCCGTACCGCCGAACTGCCCACGCCCAAGCCCAGCAGGACCCTGCCCGAGCGCGAAGCCGTGGCCCTGCTGCTGCGCGATGCCCAGCAGCGCGTGCTGCTGCAGAAGCGGCCGGACACCGGCATCTGGGCGCAGCTGTGGACGCTGCCGCAGGCCGATGCCGGCAGCGTACTGCAGGACTGGTTCGACGCGCACGTCGAAGGTTCGCTGGAAGACGCCGAGGAACTGCCGGTGTTGAAGCACACCTTCAGCCACTACAAGCTGCACCTGCAGGTACTGTCGCGGCAGGTGCACGGCCTGCGCGTGGAAGAACCCACGCTGCGCTGGGTCGCCAACGACGAGCTGCCCGCGCTGGGCCTGCCAGCGCCGATCCGCAAGCTGCTCGACGGCGCCACGACCAAGGCGCCGAAACGAAATTCCAAGAAACCCCGCAACCACGAGTGAGTGCCATGTCCCGAACCGTCTTCTGCCAGTACGAACAACGCGATGCCGAGGGCCTGGACTTCGTGCCCTACCCCGGCGAACTGGGCCAGCGCATCTTCAACAACATCGGCAAGCAGGCCTGGGCCGCGTGGCTCGCGCACCAGACCATGCTGATCAACGAAAACCGCCTGTCGCCGCGCACCCCGGAGCATCGCGCATTCCTTGAGGGCGAACTGGTCAAGTTCCTGTTCGAGAAGGACGCGGAAAAGCCTGCCGGCTTCACCCCGGAAGCCTGACCCAAAGGTAGTGCCGGCCGCTGGCCGGCATCGCGCAGATGCCAGGTTGCCGGCCAGCGGCCGGCACTACCGCGCTATTTCGTATTTTCCTCGCGCTCCTGCACCTGCGCCTGGCGCAGCTCCTGCTCGGAGGCACGCAGTGCCTTCACGTCCAGCTTGCGGATGCTGTTGATGAAGCACGGCATGCGCGGGCCACCGGTCGGGTCGCGCACCAGCACCTTGTCGAAACGCGATGACACGCGGCCCATGCTGCTGGTCAACCCGATGGCGGTGGCGTACGACAGGTCCGGGCACGGACCACTCAGTTCCAGCAGGTAAGCCTCGCTCGGCCGGGTCCACACCGCCAGCGCGCTGTCACCCAGTTCGGTCCAGCCATTGAGGCTGCCGAAGAACTGCATGTCGTTCTGCGGCGCGCCGGCGTGGGCGCGGTACAGATCCAGTTTCTCGGTACTGCTGAGCCGGCCGGTGGTCGCGCAGGCGGCCAGCGCCAGGCAGAGTCCGGCGATCAGGATCGGGGTCTTCATGGCGATCTCCTCGGGGAACCTGCTGCGATCATGCGCCGGCCGATGTGCGACCGGCGCGAGGGCAGGTAAACCCGTTCAGGCGCCGGGAGGCGGCCGTTGCCGGCCGCTCAGACGTCGGCGTGGGCCAGTGCGTGCAGGCGCCCTTCGCGCAGCTCCAGCACCCGATCCAGGCGCCGCGCCAGGCTGCGGTCGTGGGTAACCAGCACCAGGCTGGTATGACGCGCGCGGTTGAGTTCCAGCATCAGCTCGAACACGGTGCCCGCGGTGCGGTCATCCAGGTTGCCGGTCGGCTCGTCACCGAGCACGCAGGCCGGATGATTGACCAGCGCACGTGCCACCGCGGCACGTTGGCGTTCGCCGCCGGACAGCTCGCCCGGCTTGTGGTCCAGGCGATGTCCGAGGCCGACCGCTTCCAGCAGCGTGGTGGCCCGGCTGCTGGCCTCGGCCACGGCGATGCCGGCCAGCAGCACCGGCATCATCACGTTTTCCAGCGCGGTGAATTCCGGCAACAGGTGGTGGAACTGGTAGACGAAGCCCAGCGCCTGGTTGCGCAGCAGGCCGCGCGCGGTATCCGACAGCGCCGACATGCGCTGGCCCGTGACGTACACCTCGCCTGCAGTCGGAACATCCAGCCCGCCCAGCAGGTGCAGCAGCGTGCTCTTGCCGGCACCGGAGGCACCGATGATCGCCACCGTCTCGCCGGCGGTCACGGTCAGGTCCAGTCCATCGAACACCGGGGTCTGCATGCGCCCTTCGGCGTAGGTCTTGCCCAGTGCTTCGGCGCGGATCACCTCATCGCCGCGGTTGAAGACCTTATTCATAACGCAGGGCCTCCGCCGGCTGGGTGCGTGCTGCCCGCCAGGCGGGATACAGGGTGGCCAGGAAGCTCATCAGCAGCGCGACCACGGTGATCGCCACCACGTCGCCGGTCTGCATGTCGGTCGGCAGGCCGGTGATGTAGTACACATCCTCCGGCAGCAGCTTGACGTTGAACACGCTCTCGATTGCACCGAGGATGCGTTCCAGGTTGAGGGTCAGGGTGATGCCGCCGATCAGGCCGGCCAGCGTGCCGAAGATGCCGATCAGCGAACCCTGCACCATGAACACCTGCATCACCCCGCCCGGGGTCAGGCCGAGGGTGCGCAGGATGGCGATGTCGGCCTGCTTGTCGGTCACCAGCATCACCTGCGAGGACACCAGGTTGAACGCACCCATGGCGATGATCAGCGACAGCAGGATGCCCATCACCACCTTCTCCATGCGCAGCGAGTGGTAGAGGTTGGCGTTCTGCTGGGTCCAGTCACTTACGCGGTACGCACCACCCAGGCTCTGCGCCAGGTCCACGCCCACTTCCAGCGAGCGGTCCATGTCGTGCAGTTTCAGCCGCACGCCGGTGGCGCCGTCGCTGCGCAGCACGCGCTCCAGGTCCTGCATGTTGGCGAAGCCGACGCCCCGGTCGACCTCGTTGTAGCCGGCCTCGAAGATGCCGCTGACGGTGAAGCGTTTCATCCGCGGCACGGCACCGGCAGGCGTGCCCTGCACTTCGGCGAAGGTCACCAGCACCTGGTCACCGACGTCGACGCCGAGCCAGATCGCCAGTTCCTTGCCCAGCAGCAGGTTGAAGCTGCCCGGCGTCAGGCTGGCATAGCTGCCCTTGGTGACCTTCTTGTCGATCACCGATACCTTCGGCTCCAGCGCCGGATCGATGCCCTGGATGATCGCACCCTGCACGCGCGGGCCGCTGATCATCGACTGGATCTCGATGTACGGCGCGGCACCGGCCACGCGCGGATCCTTGCGGGCCACGTCGACGACGCGCATCCAGTCCGGCATCGGCTCGCCGTCGCGGCTGATGGTGGTGTGCGCGGTCATCTGCAGCAGGCGGCTGCGGATTTCCTTCTGGAATCCGCTCATCACCGCCAACGTGGTGATCAGCACCGTAACGCCGAGCGCGATGCCCAGGATCGATGCCATCGAGATGAAGGAGATGAAGCCGTTGCGGCGCTTGGCGCGCAGGTAGCGCAGGCCAATGGCCACGGGAATGGGTTTGAACATGCAGGCACGCCGGTCAATTCAGCTTATGGTGCCATCGTCCGGGGCTGACGGGAAACGGCGCGTGCGGCCACGGCCAGTCGCAGTTCACGTCGCTGCCCGGAATCGAGCACATCCGGCCAGAACAGCAGGCGCTGGCGGCGCCGATCCTCACGCCACAGCAACAACAGCCATGGGCCACGCACCACCAGCCGTGGCGTATCAACGTCCTGCCCGGCCACCTGCAGTGGCTCGGGAAGCGGCGGCAGAAGCACCTGCACGCGCGGCCTGCGCTGGCGCCAGGCCAGTTCGGCCAGGCCCACGCACCAGGCCAGCACCACTGCGGGCATCAGCAGCCGTGAAGGCAGATCCGATGCGCGCAGCAGCCACGGCGCAGCCAGCAGCACCGCCAGCTGGGCGGCGGCCTGCAGCCGCGAGGGGCGCCACTCAAGGCTTGAGGGCGAGGATCTTCTGCATGAGGGGGATCGCGTGCGCATGCGGGCAGGCCTCGTAGCCCATGAACCAGCGCCACAACTTATCGTCCTCGCAGTCGAGCAGGAACAGGAAAACCTCGCGCTCTTCGGTCGGCGCAGTGCTCCACTCGTGGTCCAGGTAGCGGCCGAACAGCTGGTCCAGCTCACGCATGCCGCGGCGGCAGCGCCAGCGCAGCTTCTTCAGCAGAACGTCTTCTTCCATCGAGCTTCTCCAGATACAGCAAAGCCACGCATGGCGTGGCTCTACTGGGGTGGCACAGCCACGCGTGGCGTGGCTCTACCCGGTACAGCCAGGCCTGATCAGGCGCGGCGCTCCATCATCAGCTTCTTGATCTCGGCAATCGCCAGCGCCGGGTTCAGGCCCTTCGGGCAGGTCCGGGCACAGTTCATGATGGTGTGGCAGCGGTACAGCTTGAACGGATCTTCCAGATCGTCCAGGCGCGCACCGGTGTCCTCATCGCGCGAGTCGATGATCCAGCGATAGGCCTGCAGCAGGATCGCCGGGCCCAGGTAACGCTCGCCGTTCCACCAGTAGCTCGGGCAGCTGGTCGAGCAGCAGGCGCACAGGATGCACTCGTACAGGCCGTCCAGCTTCTTGCGGTCTTCCGGCGACTGCAGGCGCTCGCGGTCCGGAGGTGCCGGGGTCTGGGTGCGGATCCACGGCTTGATCGACGCGTACTGCGCGTAGAAGTGGGTCAGGTCCGGAACCAGGTCCTTGACCACGTTCATGTGCGGCAGCGGGTAGATCGGCACTTCCTTCTTGCCGCAGTCCGAGATGGCTCGGGTGCAGGCCAGGGTGTTGGTGCCGTCGATGTTCATGGCGCACGAACCACAGATACCTTCGCGGCACGAGCGGCGGAAGGTCAGGGTCGGGTCGATCTCGTTCTTGATCTTGATCAGGGCGTCCAGGACCATCGGGCCACAGGCGTCCAGATCGACTTCATAGGTATCGGTGCGCGGGTTGCTGTCGTCGTCCGGACTCCAGCGGTAGATCTTGAAGGTGCGCACATTCTTGCCGCCGTTCTTGACGGGGAAATGCTTGCCCTTCGTGATCTTGGAATTCTTGGGGAGTGAAAACTCGGCCATGGCTGCTCTCGTTGGCTCAGGCGGCCCGCGCCCGTGGGCGCGGATTGCATGGTAGGCGGGGTCGGATCAGTACACGCGCGGCTTCGGCGGCACCACGGACACGTCGTCGGTCAACGTGTACATGTGCACCGGACGGTAGTCGAAGCTGCACTTGCCCTTCTCGTCGACGCTGACCAGGGTGTGCTTCTGCCAGTTGACGTCGTCGCGGTCCGGGAAGTCCTCGTGCGCATGCGCGCCGCGGCTTTCCTTGCGCTGTTCGGCCGAGTTGATCGTCGCCACCGCATTGAGCAGCAGGTTGTTCAGCTCGTAGGTCTCGATCAGGTCCGAGTTCCACACCAGCGAACGGTCGGAGACCTTCACGTCCTGGAACGAGTCGAAGATCTTGTCCATCTTCTCGCAGCCTTCCTTCAGCGTCTGGCTGGTGCGGAAGACCGCCGCGTCGGCCTGCATGGTGCGCTGCATGCGATCGCGGATGACCGAGGTCGGGGTATCGCCGTTGGCGTGGCGCAGCTTGTCCAGCAGGCCCAGCGCCTTGTCGCAGGCATCGGCCGGCAGCGGCTTGTGCGCAGCGCCCGGCTTGATGGTCTCGGCACAGCGGTTGGCCACGGCACGGCCGAACACCACCAGGTCCAGCAGCGAGTTCGAGCCCAGGCGGTTGGCGCCGTGCACGGACACGCAGGCCGCTTCGCCGATGGCGTACAGGCCCGGCACTACCGCGTTGTCGTTGTCGCCGACCTTCTGCACCACTTCGCCGTGGTAATTGGTCGGGATGCCGCCCATGTTGTAGTGCACGGTCGGGATGACCGGAATCGGCTGCTTGTGTACGTCGACGCCGGCGAAGATGCGGGCGCTCTCGGCGATGCCCGGCAGCTTCTCGTCGATCACGCCCGGGCCGAGGTGGGTCAGGTCGAGCAGGATGTGGTCCTTGTGCTCGCCGACGCCGCGGCCTTCGCGGATCTCGATGGTCATCGAACGGCTGACCACGTCGCGCGAGGCCAGGTCCTTGTAGTGCGGCGCGTAACGCTCCATGAAGCGCTCGCCGCTGCTGTTGCGCAGGATGCCACCTTCACCGCGGACACCCTCGGTGATCAGGCAGCCGGCGCCGTAGATGCCGGTCGGGTGGAACTGCACGAACTCCATGTCCTGCATGGCGATGCCGGCACGCATGGCCAGGCCGCCACCGTCGCCGGTGCAGGTGTGCGCCGAGGTGGCGCTGAAGTAGGCACGGCCGTAGCCGCCGGTGGCCAGTACCACGCCCTGGGCGCGGAACAGGTGCAGGGTGCCGTCGGACATGTCCAGGGCCAGCACGCCGCGGCAGGCGCCTTCCTCGTCGAAGATCAGGTCGAGCGCGAAGTACTCGATCATGAAGCGCGCGTCGTGCTTCAGCGACTGCTGGTACAGCGTGTGCAGCATCGCGTGGCCGGTACGGTCGGCTGCCGCGCAGGTACGCTGCGCCGCCGGGCCTTCGCCATACTTGGTGGTCATGCCACCGAACGGACGCTGGTAGATCTTGCCTTCGGCGGTGCGCGAGAACGGCACGCCGTAATGTTCGAGCTCGATGATGGCCGGGATGGCTTCACGGCACATGTACTCGATGGCGTCCTGGTCGCCCAGCCAGTCCGACCCCTTGATGGTGTCGAAGAAGTGGTAGCGCCAGTCGTCCTCGCCCATGTTGCCGAGCGCGGCCGAGATACCGCCCTGGGCGGCAACGGTGTGAGAACGGGTCGGGAAGACCTTGGTCAGGCACACGGTCTGCAGGCCCTTGGCGGCCAGGCCGAACGTGGCGCGCAGGCCGGCACCGCCGGCGCCGACCACGACCATGTCGTACTTGTGTTCGGTGATCTTGTAAGCGGACATCTAATCTGGATTCCTGTGTAGGTGCCTGGGCTCAGGCAACGCCGAGGGCGATGCGGCCCACCGCAAACACACTGACGATCATGCCGAGCACGGCGACGAACTTCACCGCGGTCTGCAGCACCAGGGCCAGCAGCGATTCGTGGATGTAGTCTTCCAGCACGACCTGCATGCCGAGCTGCGCGTGCCAGAACATGGCGATCAGCAGGCCGATCAGCGGCACCGCGTTCCACGGCTTGGCCACGGCGGCGGCGGCGGTGGCGTAGTCCGAGCCCAGCAGGCCCAGCACGAAGACCAGGAACCAGATGCCCAGCACCACCAGTGCGGCGGCGGTCAGGCGCTGGTGCACGAAGTGCTCGGTGCCGGTCTTGGCCGAGCCAAGGCCGCGCACGTTCTTCAACGGGGTACGGAACTTGCTCACGCGGCACCTCCGAACATCACATAGGCCCACACCAGCAGGGTGATCACCAGGCTGCCGATGACCGACAGCCAGCTGCTGCGGATGAAGGCGGGGATGCTGAAGCCGATGGCGAAGTCCTGCACGACGTGGCGGATGCCATTGCACAGGTGATAGGCGAACGACCATGTCCACGCGAACAGGAACACGCGGCCATACCAGGCCCCGGCATGGCCGGTGAAGCAGTTCCAGGACTCGGGCCCCATCATCAGGGCCAGCAGGCCGGCGGCGATGATGAGGGCACCAACAGACAGAAAGACGCCAGTGGCTCGATGCAGGATCGAGGTGGCCATCTGAATCTGCCAGCGATACACCTGAAGGTGCGGGGAAAGTGGGCGTTGTCTGGTCGCCATTCGCTGGGCTCGTTGTCTCGGCTGGGCGGCACACGGCCGCGTTGGCTCAATGCTGATCAGAAATCGATGCAGCGTCCGTTTTTCTCCCAATCGCCATACCGCACCGGATCAAGTCCGCCGCGGCCGCCGAATTCTTCCGCTTTTTCCTGTTCCACGGGCACGGGTGCCGCGGGGACCAGCGGGGCTTCAGATTCGTCGTCGGGAGTGGGGGTTGTTTGGCCTATCATGTTCGGTCTCGCAACGCACAAATTTTAGACCTCGTTCACGTGCCTGACAACCTGCCCCCTGCTTTCGTCGGATATCCGCGCCTGCCCGGCCACCAGCTGCTGAGCCTGCAGGGCCCGGATGCGGCTGTCTTTGCCCACGCCCAGTTCAGCAGCGATGTCACCGCCCTGCCCCTGCAGCACTGGCAGTGGAGTGCCTGGCTGAGCGCCAAGGGCCGTACCCTGGCGGTGTTCCAGCTGCTTCGCCTGGCCGACGACCACGTGATGCTGGTGCTGGCTGACGGCGATGCCGATGCGATTGCGTCGCAACTGCAGCGCTTCGTGTTCCGCCGCAAGGTGAAGGTGCAGGTGCGCAGCGATCTGGCGGCGGCTGGCGCGTTCACCGCGCCCGAGGCCGCCAGCGGCGCGGCGATTGCGCAGACCGCAGGCGACGGCTGGGAGCTGGACCTGGGCAGCGATGCCCTGCCGCGCACCCTGCGCATTGGCAGCGCCGACGCGTTCGCTGCCGGCAATGAAGCCGATGAGGCCGCTTTCGCCCTGGCCTGGCGCCAGGCCGACCTGCGCTACGGCCTGCCGCGGCTGGAAGAAGGCCAGCGCGAAGTGTGGACCCCCCAACAGCTGGGCCTGGACCGCCTGAACGGCTACAGCGTGAAGAAGGGCTGCTATCCCGGCCAGGAAATCGTCGCCCGCACCCACTTCCTCGGCAAGGCCAAGCGTGCGGTGCAGTTGCTGCATACCGCAGCACCGGCACAGGCCGGCGATGGCGTGCAGCAGGATGGCGCGGGGCTGGGCACGATTGCCAGCGTGGCCGGCGACCTGGCACTGGCGGTACTGCCACTGGAGGCCAGCGACGCTGACCTGCAGGTGGGCGATGCCATTGCGCAGCGCGTGCCGTTGCTGGATGGCCTGGCCCGCTGAAGCAGGCGGGGACCTGCACGGGTGGGTGCAGGAATGGTAGTGCCGGCCGCTGGCCGGCAACCATGCAGGGTTGAGGTTGCCGGCCAGCGGCCGGCACTACCCCTTACAGGCGCGCGCCGGTCTCCGGGTTGAAGAAATGCAGGCCCTGCGGATGGATCGCCACGCGGATCTGCTCGCCCACCTCGGGCAGCGCCTGCGGCGCCACGCGCATGGTCAGCGCGTGCTGGCCACTGCTCAGGTTGACGAAGATCTCGTTACCGACCGGTTCGATGCCTTCAATGCGTGCGACGAACGCATGCGCATCGTCGGCGGCCGCCGGCTGCAGGTGCTCCGGACGCACGCCCACCGCGATCGGCTTCTGCAGCCAGGCCGGATCGATGGTGGCCTGGCCCAGCGGTGCACGCCACTCACCATCGACCACGGTCACGCCACCGGCATCGCCCTGCAGCGTACCGCGCAGCACGTTCATCGCCGGGCTGCCGAGGAAGCCGGCCACGAACAGGTTGGCCGGGCGATCGTACAGCGCCATCGGCGTATCGATCTGCTGGATGACGCCATCCTTCAGCACCACGATGCGCTGGCCCAGGGTCATCGCTTCGACCTGGTCGTGCGTCACGTAGATCATGGTGGTGCCCAGCTTGCGGTGCAGCTGCGCGATCTCGGTACGCACGCTGTGGCGCAGCTTGGCATCCAGGTTGGACAGCGGTTCGTCGAGCAGGAACACCGCCGGCTCGCGCACCAGCGCACGGCCCAGCGCGACACGCTGGCGCTGGCCACCGGACATCGCCTTGGGCAGCTTGTCCATCATCTCGGTCAGGCCCAGCGTCTGCGCCGCCTCGGCGATGCGCTTGTCGATGGTCGCCTTGTCGTGACCGCGCAGCTTCAGGCCAAAGGCCAGGTTCTCGGCCACGGTCATGTGCGGGTACAGCGCATAACTCTGGAACACCATCGCGATGTCGCGATCCTTCGGCGCCACGTCGTTGACCACGCGATCACCGATGGTCAGCGTGCCGCCGCTGATCTCCTCCAGGCCAGCCACCATCCGCAGCAGGGTCGACTTGCCACAGCCGGACGGGCCGACCAGCACCATCAGCTCGCCATCGGCGACCTCGAAGCTGGCGTCCTTCACCGCGACCTGGCCGTTGTCATAGACCTTGCGCACACCCTGCAACTGCACTTTTGCCATATCACCTATCCGGTCCGCCCGAAGCCGGGCTGTCTTTTGGGACTGCCTCGGCCCTCCCGATGGCAGTGATGATTGCGCGCTTGCCGCATGACGGCGAGCACTGCAATCGAATACAGTTGCCCATTCTGCCATGTAAACGTTTTCACGTGGCACTATCCGATGATCGGTGCGCACCGATCTGCGTCGGCGGTTGAACGAAGGTTCCGCCGAGGCAGTGGTTTCGAATGGAACGGTCTTCCGGCACCCCGGAGAACGCCCCTGACGAACCTCGGACAGGCAGTTGCGCGGATGTCCCCCGAACCCAGCCATGAAGCGATTGACAACGATGTCACCCGGATCTGAAACTCGAGCGATGCACGACACCCTCTTCCTGTTCGGTGCCACAGGTGATCTGGCCCAGCGCTACCTGTTCCCTTCGCTGCTTCGCCTGCTTGGCGACGGCCTGCTGCCGGAGGACTTCCGCATCCGTGCGCTGGCCCTGTCCGGGCATGACACCGAAGCCTTCCATGACATCCTGCGGCCGCGCCTGCAGCAGGCCATGCCGATGGCCACGCAGGACGACATCAGCGCCCTGCTGCGTCGCATCGACTACCGCTCTGTGGACCTGCGCGACGTCGACTCGGTTGCCGCCGCGGTCGCCGACCTCGTGCACCGCAAGTGCGTCAGCTACCTCGCCATCCCGCCGGGCCTGTACATCTCCACCTGCGAAGGCCTGGCCAAGGGCGGCGCCCTCGCCGCGCCGGCACGCCTGATGCTGGAAAAGCCGATCGGCAGCGACAGCGAGAGCGCCGAGGAAATCATCGGCACCATCGGCCAGTGGATCGACGAGGACCGCGTGTTCCGCCTCGACCACTACCTGGGCAAGGCCGCGGTGCAGAACCTGATCGCACTGCGCTTCGGCAACACGCTGCTGGAAGCGGTGTGGAACCGCAACTACATCGAATCGGTGCACATCCTGGTGGCCGAAAGCGAAGGCGTGGATGGCCGCGATGCCTATTACGCCCGCTCCGGCGCGCTGCGCGACATGGTGCAGAGCCACATCCTGCAGCTGCTGTGCATGGTGGCGATGGAACCGCCGGCATCGCTGGAAGCCGATCGCATCCGCGACGAGAAGGTCAAGGTGCTGCGCGCCCTGCGCCCGCTCGATGCCAGGCACGCCGCGCGTGACAGCATCCGTGGCCGCTACACCGCCGGCACCATCAATGGCCAGCCGGCACAGGCCTACCAGCCGCCGGAAGGCAGCGACGTGGAAACCTTCGCCGGTGTCACCGCGCATATCGACAACTGGCGCTGGAGCGGCGTGCCGTTCCACCTGGTCACCGGCAAGCGCCTGCCCGAGCGCACCACCCGCGTGGTGGTAACGCTGAAGCCGGTCACCCACTGGCTGTTCGAGCGCCCGCAGCGCGCGCAGGCCGCACCGAACCGCCTGGTGTTCCAGCTGCAGCCGCAGGAAAACATCGAACTGGGCCTGATGAGCAGCCTGGCAGGCCCGGAATGGGGCGCGCTGGAGCTGCATCCGCTGGAGCTGGAACTGTCGGTGCCGACCGGCCTGCACCGCCGTATCGCTTACGAACGCTTGTTCCTGGATGCCTTCAACGGCAACCACACGCTGTTCGTGCGCGATGACGAAGTGCGTGCGGCCTGGGCCTGGATCGACAGCGTCGCCGACGCCTGGAAGGACGCCAAGCTGCCGCTGGAGCCCTACCCCGCCGGCCAATGGGGCCCGGGCAATGCGGGCGGGTTCCTGCCGCAGGACCTGGACGCGCCCGACAGCGGAGCGTCGGCATGAGTGCCAGCTCGCAGCCAGTGCTGGTCGCCGACATCGGTGGCACCAACGCGCGCTTCGCCCTGGCCGACACCTCGCTGGACGCACCGCTGCAGAAGGACAGCATCCGCGAGTACGCGGTGGCGGAGTTCCCGTCGCTGGGTGATGCCGCGCGCCACCATCTGGAACAGATCGGCGCCACGGCAAGCCGCGGCGTGTTCGCCGTGGCCGGTCGCGTGGATGGTGACGAAGCACGCATCACCAACCATCCGTGGGTGATCTCGCGCAGCCGCACCGCTGCCATGCTCGGGTTCGACGAACTGCACCTGATCAACGACTTCGCCGCACAGGCGATGGCGATTTCGCTGCTGCAGCCCGATGACGTGGTCCAGGTCGGCGGGGCTGCCTGGGTACCGGGCAAGCCCGGCCAGCCACGCAACTACGCGGTGATCGGGCCCGGTACCGGGCTCGGCGTCGGCGGCCTGATCATGCGCCACGGCCGTTGCTATCCGCTGGAAACCGAAGGCGGCCATGTCAGCTTCCCGCCGGGAACCCCGGAAGAGATCCGCATCCTGGAGATCCTGTCCGAGCAGTTCGGCCGCGTCTCCAACGAGCGCCTGATCTGCGGCCCCGGCCTGGTCAACATCCATCGCGCCGTGTGCGAGATGGCCGGCATCGATCCGGGCCAGCTGCAGCCGGTGGACGTGACCGCCCGCGCCCTGCACGGCGATCCGCAGGCGATGCGCACCGTGGATGTGTTCTGCGCCGTGTTCGGCGCCATTGCTGGCGATCTGGTGCTGACCCAGGGCGCCTGGGACGGCGTGTTCCTCACCGGCGGGCTGACCCCGAAGATGCTCGATTCGCTGCAGCACTCCGGTTTCCGCCAGCGCTTCGAGCACAAGGGCCGGTTCTCTTCCATCATGGCGCGCGTGCCCTCGTTGGCGGTGATGCATCCCCACGCCGGACTGCTGGGCGCCGCCGCCTATGCCGCCGACGCCGAACGTGACGCACCTGGAGTTGCCGCATGAGCCCCACCACCTTCCACGACGACCGCATCGAGTTCATCAACCATGGCGATGCCGATGGCTGGATCGAAGCCGTTGCCGCCGAGATGGCGCACACCCTCAACCACGACATCAACGAAGTGGGCCGCGCCCGCATCCTGCTGTCTGGCGGCACTACACCGGCGCCGGTCTACCAGGCGCTGGCCGAGTTGGACGTGCACTGGGACCGGGTGGAAGTGAGCCTGGCCGACGAGCGCTGGCTGTCGCCGCAGGATCGCGACAGCAATGCCTGGCTGGTGCGCGAGCACCTGCTGAAACGCGCCGAGGGTGCGCATTTCGATCCACTGGTGCGGATCGGCAAGCCCCTGCCCGAATGCGTGTACACCGCCAACCTGCAGGCACAGCACAGCCAGCCGCCGAGCCTGGTGGCACTGGGCATGGGCAACGACGGCCACACCGCCTCGCTGTTCCCGGGCTCGAAAGACCTCGCCCGCGCACTGGAAAGCACCCTGCCCTATGCCGCGCTGGATGCCACCGGCTGCCCGGGCGCGAACCAGTGGCCGCTGCGCATCACGCTGACCCCGCATGGGCTGCGCCAATGCCGACAGCGCCTGCTGCTGCTGCGCGGCAAGCAGAAGCTGCAGGTGCTGCGCCAAGCGTTGGACAGCAACGACGCCCAGCAGTATCCGATCCTCAACGCGATCAACCTGGAAGGCGCGCGCCTGCGCGTCCACTGGGCTGATTGATGTCGGCGGCGGTGCCCTGCCGCCGCTTGCCTCTCGCCACCTTGAACGCCGGTAGCCAATGAGCCTCCATCCGCAATTGCAAGCCATCACTGAGCGTGTCATCCGCCGCAGCGCCGCCTCGCGTGCCGCCTACCTGGCCGCGATCGACGCCTCCCTGCGCGAAGGCCCGTTCCGCAGCCGCCTGAGCTGCGGCAACCTCGCCCATGGATTCGCCGCCTGTGGCGGTACCGACAAGAGCCGCCTGCGCGGCGGCGTGACGCCGAACCTGGGCATCATCACCGCCTACAACGACATGCTCTCGGCGCACCAGCCGTTCGAGACCTATCCCGAGCAGATCCGCGAGATCGCCCGCGAGCTGGGTGCCACCGCACAGGTGGCCGGCGGCGTGCCGGCGATGTGCGACGGCGTCACCCAGGGCCGCGGCGGCATGGAACTGTCGCTGTTCTCGCGCGATGTGATCGCCCAGGCCACTGCGATCGGCCTCAGCCATGACATGTTCGATACCACCGTCTACCTCGGCGTGTGCGACAAGATCGTGCCGGGCCTGCTGATCGGCGCGCTGGCCTTCGGCCACCTGCCGGCGGTGTTCGTGCCGGCCGGCCCGATGACCCCGGGCATCCCGAACAAGCAGAAGGCGGAAGTGCGCGAGCGCTATGCCGCCGGCGAAGCCACCCGCGAAGAGCTGCTGGAAGCCGAGTCCGCCTCGTACCACGGCGCCGGCACCTGCACCTTCTACGGCACCGCCAATTCCAACCAGGTGCTGCTGGAAGCGATGGGCGTGCAGCTGCCGGGCGCATCGTTCGTCAATCCGGGCACGCCGCTGCGCGACGCCCTCACCCGCGAAGCCACCGAACGTGCACTGGACATCACCGCGCTCGGCGACGACTTCCGCCCGCTGGGCCGGATCATCGATGAGCGCGCGATCATCAACGCGGTCATCGCGCTGATGGCCACCGGCGGTTCGACCAACCACACCATCCACTGGATCGCAGTGGCGCGTGCCGCCGGCATCGTGCTGACCTGGGACGACTTCGACGAACTGTCGCAGCTGATTCCGCTGCTGGCCCGCGTCTATCCGAACGGCGAGGCCGACGTGAACCGCTTCGCGGCCGCTGGCGGACCGGCCTTCGTGTTCGGCGAGCTGATCAGGGCGGGCCTGATGCACGGTGACCTGGTCAGCGTGGCGCGCGGCGGCATGGCCGACTACGCGCGCGAGCCGCAGCTGCGCGACGGCCAGCTGGTCTACCTGCCGGGCCTGCAACACAGCGCCGATGACGAAGTGGTGCGTGGCGTCGACAACCCGTTCGAGCACCAGGGCGGCCTGCGCCTGCTGCGCGGCAACCTGGGCAAGTCGCTGATCAAGCTGTCGGCGGTGAAGCCGCAGTACCGCACGATCGAAGCACCGGCCGTGGTTGTCGATGCGCCGCAGGTGCTGAACAAGCTGCATGCCGGCGGCCTGCTGCCCGAGCACTTCGTGGCGGTGGTGCGTTACCAGGGCCCGCGTGCCAACGGCATGCCGGAACTGCATTCGCTGGCGCCGCTGCTGGGGCTGCTGCAGAACCAGGGCCGGCGCGTGGCACTGGTCACCGACGGCCGCCTGTCCGGTGCCTCGGGCAAGATTCCGGCGGCGATCCATGTGACGCCGGAAGCGGCACGCGGTGGTCCGCTGGCCAAGGTCCGCGAAGGCGACATGATCCGCCTCGATGGTGAGGCCGGCACGCTGGAAGTGCTGGTGGACGCGGCCGAGTGGGCCGCGCGTCCGCTGGCCCCGAACACGGCGCCTGCCGCGCATGACCTGGGCCGCAACCTGTTCGCGATCAACCGTCGCGTGGTGGGTCCGGCTGATCAGGGCGCGATTTCGATTTCGTGCGGGCCGGCGGCGGCCGATGGCGGGCCGTGGGAATACGACGCGGAGTACGAGCTGGGGCACGATGCCGCAGCGGCGGCGGCGCCGCATGAGGCAAAAGACGCCTGAAGCGAAAAGCCGCGGCAGGCTTCCCGGCCTGGGCAGTAGAGCGCCCTGGACAATTCCCGGCGCGTCATTTGCGCTGCGGCCACTGAATCTAGAAGAGCAAAGGCAAGGGCAAAAGCATGGGTATCGAACAACATCAGGTGAAGGCGGCGGAGCTGTTGCGTGCGGCGGGCATCCTGCCGGTGGTGACGATTCATACGCTGGACCAGGCGCGTGCGGTCAGTGCGGCGTTGCTGGAAGGTGGCCTGCCGGCGATCGAGTTGACGCTGCGTACGCCAGTGGCGATGGAAGCATTGGCGATGCTCAAGCGCGAGCTGCCGGACGTGGTGGTGGGCGCCGGCACGGTGCTGACCGTGGAGCAGATGCAGCAGTCGATCGATGCGGGCGCGGACTTCCTGGTGACCCCGGGTACGCCACCGGCGCTGGCCGATGCGCTGGCGGCGGCACCGCTGCCGGTAGTGCCGGGTGCGGCCACGCCGACCGAACTGCTGTCGCTGTATGCGCGCGGCTTCCGCGTGTGCAAGCTGTTCCCTGCCACCGCCGTGGGGGGGCTGGCGATGATCAAGGGTCTGGCCGGCCCGGTTGCCGACCTCAAGCTGTGCCCGACCGGCGGCATCACCGAAAACACCGCCGCCGAGTACCTCGAGCAGAAGAACGTGGTCTGCATCGGCGGTTCGTGGATGGTGCCGGGCAACTGGATCGCCGACGGTCAGTGGGACAATGTGCGCGCCAGCGCCGCCGACGCCGCGAAGATCATCAAGCGCGTACGCGGCCACTGAGCCCGACACAGGTGTAGAGCCGAGCCCATGCTCGGCTCCGCGCCCGCAGGCCGGAAAGTAGCCGAGCATAGGCTCGGCTCTACATTTCCTCTAACGGCAGTGACGGCGCACGGAACCTGTCGGTGGCCCCGCGGAGGGCTCAGCCGTTGGCCGAATCCCTTACAGCGGCCGTGCCGGATCCACCAGCCCGTACTGGCTGGCCATGCGCGCCAGCGCGATGTTGTCGTGGATCCCCATCTTCTCGAACAGCCGCGCCTTGTGCGTGTTCACCGTCTTCGCACTCAGGCTCAGGCGCCGCGCGATGTCTTCCTGGCGCAGGCCCTGGGTCAGCAGCAACGCCACTTCCAGCTCGCGCGGCGACAGGCTGTCGAATGGAGAGCCGTTGCCTTCCACGGTCGACAAGGCCAGGTTCTGCGCGATGCTGGTGCCCAGGTAGCGACGGCCCATGGCCACATCGCGCACCGCACGCAGCAGCTCCTGTGCATCGCAGCCCTTGCCGATGTAGCCCGCAGCCCCGGCTTCCAGCAAGCGCTTCGGCAGCGGACCGTCTTCCAGCACCGACACGATCACCACGCGGGTGTTGCGATGGCTGCGGACGATGCGCTCGGTCACCTCCATGCCACTCACGCCGGGCAGGTGCAGGTCGCACAGCACCACGTCCGGCAGCAGCTGGCGGACGTCGCGCAGCGCATCTTCGCCGGTCTCGGCTTCGCCCACCACCTCGATGTCGGTCTCCCCCGACAGGATCATCTTCATCCCGGTGCGGACCAGTGCGTGGTCATCCACCAGGTAGACTCGAATCGTCATTCACGTACCTCTTCGAATGCGGCCATTGCAGGTCAAGCTAGGCAGGGCGCCGATACCCCTGCAAGCGCGTTCGAGATGCGACCCGGGCATTCTGCCTTGCGCATCACAGTACCGCGCGTTGTGCTTGCCCCCTGTCTTGCAGAACCTGCTGCAACGAAACAACTGATCTATTACGTAGACGCCCCGGAGGGGCCATCCACGTCAATCCCCCTGTGATGATGCTTCGCTGGCCGTCGCTGGCGGCGAATCCTGACGTCGCCAAGGATGCCGGCGACTGAACATGACCAGATAGCACCCTACCACCCAAACCAGCGCGGCACACCATCCGGCCAGGATATCGGAGGGGTAATGCACGCCCAGATAGACCCGGGAGACGCTGACCAGCAGGCTGAACGCGGGCGCCAGCAGCAGCACCGGCCAGCGCCAGCGGGTGTTCCAGGCCAGCAGCACCAGGGTCACGGCCAGGGTCATCGAGCCCATCGCGTGGCCGCTGGGAAAGCTGAACGTCGATTCCGGCGCGATCGATTCCCACAGGCTGGGGCGCTGGCGCTGGAAGAAATGCTTGCTGCCCATGTTCAGCAGCGCCGAGCCGACGAAGCTGACCGCCACGAACGTGGCCTCACGCCAACGCCGGTAGCCCAGCAGCACGCCGATGATCAGCACGTCGGCGGGAATCAGGAACCATTCGTAGCCCAGCCTGGAAATGAGCACGAAGAAGCGGTCCAGCAGCGGTGAGTGCAGGCCATGCATCTGCCACAGCAGCGGCGCATCGAAATGGAACGATTCAAACTCGTGCACTTCGTCGGCCAGCGCGACGAAACCCGCCAACGGCAGCAGCACGCCACCGAACAGCAGCACCAGGCGCCAGGCATTGCGGGCCATCCAGTGGCGGAAACCGGAGGCGGACTCCGGCGCAGCGAGGATCGCAGGCTTATCCGGCGCTTCGGACATATTTGTGTTCGACGTAATCGTCGATCAGGGCGACGAACTCCTGGGCGATGTTCTCGCCACGCAGGGTCACCTTCTTCTCGCCATCGACGAACACGGGCGCGGCCGGGGTTTCACCGGTGCCCGGCAGGGAAATACCGATGTTGGCGTGCCGCGACTCACCCGGCCCATTGACGATGCAGCCCATCACCGCCAGGGTCATGTTCTCCGCACCCGGATGGTGGATCTTCCACAGCGGCATCTTCTCGCGCACGTGGTTCTGCACCACCTTGGCCAGTTCCTGGAAGAACTCGGAGGTGGTGCGGCCGCAGCCCGGACAAGCCGTGACCAGCGGCGTGAAGGCACGCTGGCCGGTGGTCTGCAGCAGTTCCTGGGCGACGATCACTTCCTGTGTGCGCGACTGGCCCGGTTCCGGGGTCAGCGAGATGCGGATGGTGTCACCGATGCCTTCCTGCAGCAGCACGCCCAACGCCGCCGACGAGGCGACGATGCCCTTGCTGCCGATACCGGCCTCGGTCAGGCCCAGGTGCAGGGCAAAATCGGAGCGCTGGGCCAAGTCGCGGTACACCGCGATCAGCTCCTGCACGCCACTGACCTTGGCCGACAGCACGATGCGATCGCGCGGCAGGCCGAGCTCCACCGCCTGCTCGGCCGAATCCAGCGCCGAACGGATCAGCGCCTCGCGCAGCACGCGACCGGCATCCCAGGGCTGCTCGCGCAGGTTGTTCTCGTCCATCAACTTCGCCGCCAGGGCCTGGTCCAGCGAGCCCCAGTTGGCACCGATGCGCACCGGCTTGTTGTAGCGGATCGCGAACTCGATCAACTGGGCGAACTGCAGATCCTTCTTCTTGCCGAAGCCGACGTTGCCCGGATTGATGCGGTACTTGGCCAGCGCTTCGGCACATGCCGGCTCGGCGGTCAGCAGCTGGTGGCCGTTGTAGTGGAAATCACCGATCAGCGGCACGTCGATGCCCATCATCGCCAGCTTGTCGACGATGCGCGGGATCGCCGCAGCGGCTTCCACGGTATTGACGGTCAAACGCACCATTTCCGAACCGGCCCGCCACAGCTCGGCCACCTGCTTCACGCTGGAGGCCACGTCGGACGTGTCGGTGTTGGTCATCGACTGCACCACGACCGGCTTGCCTCCGCCTACGGTGACCCCGCCGATCTGCACGGCATGGGTCTGGCGACGGGGCCAGGAGGTGGCATCGGAGGGAGGAGTCGGGCGGGTGACGGCGTCGTGCATAGGCGCATTCTACCGCCCGCCCCCGCATTCCGGGTGACTCGCATTCAGCCGGTGGCACGGCTGCGGCCGATTGTCGCAGGCACAGCCGCCCGTGAACGCATACGATGAGCATGAATGACCGGTCCCGACGCCCCGTTTCTCCGTACCCTGTGCAGCCTGCGCTGGCTTGCCGTAGGCGGCCAGGCCGCCACCATCCTGGTTGCCACCTGGGTGCTGGGCCTGCCGTTGCCGCAGCTGCCGCTATGGGCCGGCGTGGCGGTGCTGGCCCTGTTCAACATCTATACCCAGTTGCGTCCGGACGCGGCTGACACCGCACCGCTGACCGCGTTCGGCCACATCCTGGTGGACGTGATCATCCTGACCTGGATGGTCGGCTGGAGCGGCGGCATGGCCAACCCGTTCAGCTCGCTGTTCCTGATCCTGATCGCGCTGGCCGCGTTCGCCCTGCCCCTGCGCTGGGCATTGGCGGTCGCACTGGCCTGCCTGCTCGGCTACGCCGCCAGCGGCATCTTCGGCCAGCCATTGCCGGACGGTTATTTCCGCGCGCAGGACCTGAATCGCTGGGGCGTGGTCGCCAACTTCCTGATCTCCGCCGCGGTGGTACTGGCCTTCTCCACCCGGCTGGCGCTGGCCCTGCGGGAGCGCGAACTGGAACTGTCGGCACTGCGCGAGCGCTTCGCCCGCAACGAGGGCATCGTCGCGCTGGCCACCCATGCCGCCTCGGTGGCGCATGAACTGAACACGCCGCTGGCGACCATGACCCTGCTCGCCGACGATGTGGCCGAGCGCAGCGAAGAGCCGGAAGTGCGCGAGGACATGGAAACCCTGCGCGAGCTGCTGGTGCAGTGCCGGGAGCGCGTGCTGGCGCTGGCTGCTCCGGCCTCGGCCGACGCACCGGGCCGCAGCCATTCCAGCGCACAGCAGGTGCTTGAGCAATGGCGCCTGGTGCGGCCGACCATCGACCTGCACCGCAACGATGATGCGCCGCTGCGGCTGCCGCTGGACCCGGGCGTAGGCCATCTGCTGATGGTCCTGCTCAACAACGCCGCCGATGCCGGCGAGAAAGCCGGCCGGCCACGCGTGGACCTGGACCTGCGCATCGAAGGCGACGACCTGATCGGCGAAGTCCGCGACTACGGCCATGGCTTCGACGCCCGTGCCGCCGTGCTGCCGGGCAAGCTGTTCGGCAGCAGCAAGAGCGAGGGCATGGGCGTCGGCCTGGCCCTGTCCCATGCCACCATCGAACGCCTCGACGGCGAGATGTGGATGCGCCCGGCCCAGGGGGCCGGCAGCCGCGTCGGCTTCCGCCTGCCGCTGGCCCCACGCGAGGACACCCCATGAGCCTTCACCATTCCACCCTGGGCCTGCTGGTCGACGACGACGAGCTGTACCTGCGTACCCTGCAACGCAGCCTGGCCCGCAAGGGGCTTGAAACGCAGACCGCACAGGATGCCGCCAGTGCGCTGGCGCTGGCCCGGCAGCATCCACCGGCGTTCGCGCTGATCGACCTGAAGCTGGGCAGCGATTCCGGCCTGGCACTGATCCAGCCGCTGCGCGCGCTGCGCGCGGACATGCGGATCCTGCTGGTGACCGGCTACGCCAGCATCGCCACCGCGGTGGAGGCGATCAAGCTGGGTGCGGATGATTACCTGCCGAAGCCGGCCACGGTGCCGATGATCCTGCGCGCCCTCGGCGAGGAAGACGACGGCCCGGCCGACGATGGCGAAATGGAAGTGCCCGATGCGATGACGCCGATCAGCCGCCTGCAGTGGGAACACATCCAGCAGGCGATGCACGAGACCGGCGGCAATGTGTCAGCGGCCGCGCGCCTGCTCGGCATGCACCGGCGCTCGCTGCAGCGCAAACTGGCCAAGCGGCCAAGCCCGGAGCGCGACCCGAGCCGGTGACGCGGTAGTGCCGGCCGCTGGCCGGCAACCCATCCGCTGCGGTAGTGCCGGCCGCTGGCCGGCAACCTCATGAACGATTGAAGCATCACCTGGATGCCGGCCAGCGGCCGGCACTACCAGAGCATCAGCGCTTCAGCTGCGCCAGGATCTCGCGGGTCATCGGATCGGCAACCGCCACATCCTCGCCCTGCAGCGCCGGCAGCAGGCCACTGGCCAGTTGCTTGCCGAGCTCGACACCGAACTGGTCGAACGCGTTGATGTTCCAGATCACCGACTGCACGTACACGGCGTGTTCGTACATGGCGATCAGCGCACCCAGTGCCTGCGGCGTGAGCGCGTCGAGCAGGATCAGCGTGCTCGGCCGCCCGCCCGGGTAATCACGGTGCGGATCGTCGCTGCTCTGGCCATTGGCCAGCGCCTCGGTCTGTGCCAACAGGTTGGCCAGCAGGGCCTGGTGATTGATCGTGTAGGGATCATCGTTGTGCACACAGCCGATGAAGTCGGCCGGAACGACGCTGGTGCCCTGGTGCAGCGCCTGGAAGAAGCTGTGCTGCACATCGGTGCCTGCCCCACCCCACCACACCGGCACGGTGTCGGTGGTGACCGGCGCACCATCACGCTGCACGCGCTTGCCCAGGCTTTCCATCACCAGCTGCTGCAGGTAGGCCGGCAGCAGCGCCAGACGCTGGTCGTAGGTCATCACCGCATGCGTGGCATGGCCCAGCAGGTTGCGGTTCCAGATGTCGGTCAGGCCATGCAGCACCGGCAGGTTGCGCTCCAGCGGTGCATCCAGCGCATGCGCATCCATCTGTGCGGCGCCTTCCAGCAGCTGCTCAAAGCGCTCGAAGCCGATCGCCAACGCGATCGGGAAACCGACCGCCGACCACAGCGAATAGCGGCCACCCACCCAGTCCCACATCGGCAGTACGCGATCGGCGGCGATCGCGAAGGCCTTGGCGGCGCGATCCGGATTGGCGCTGACTGCATACAGGCGCTCGCTGCCGCCCAGCCAGTCGTGCAGGATCTGGCCGTTGAGCAGCGTTTCCTGCGTACCGAAGGTCTTGGAGATGAGGATGCCGGCGGTCTTGGCCGGATCCAGCGTGGCCAGCGTGCGCTGCATGGCGGCGCCGTCCACGTTCGAGACGAAATGCACGCGCAGGCGCGCACCGCTGACCGGACGCAGCGCGTCGGCGACCAGGCGCGGGCCAAGGTCGGAACCACCGATGCCGACGCTGACCACATCGGTCACGCCACTGTCTTCCAGCGCGCGCACCAGCACGCCCATGCGCTGGCGGATCGCGCGCGCGGTGGCATAGGCCTCGGCCGCCACCGGCGCATCGACCACATCGCCGCGCAGCGCGGTATGCAGCGCGGCGCGCCCTTCGGTCAGGTTGACCTGTTCGCCGCGGAACAGGCGCGTGATGGCACCACCGACATCACGCTCGGCAGCCAGCGCCAACAGCGCCTGCAACGCCGCGGCATCGTATTTCTGCCGGGCGAAATTGACGTACAACGGACCGACCCGCAGCGCCAGCTCCTGTACACGGCCGGGTTCGGCGGCGAGCAGGCTGGGAATGCTTGCGCCCTTCAGGCGCTGGGCGTGGGAATGCAGCGAGTCGAATCCGTTGTTCGTTGTCATGCGGCCTGGGTCGGGATCGTGTCGTTGGTGTGGGTGATCTGGTTGTTGCCATCAACGTACACCAGCTTCGGCCTGAAGCTGTCAGCTTCCTGCTCGGTCATGCTGGCGAACGCGGCGATGATGATGATGTCACCGACCTGCACGTGGCGCGCGGCGCCACCGTTGAGCGAGACAACGCCGCTGCCGGCTTCGGCGCGGATGGCATAGGTCGAGAAACGCGCACCATTGGTCACGTCCCAGATGTGCACCTGCTCGAACTCGCGGATGCCGGTGGCAGCCAGCAGGTTGTCATCGATGGCGATCGAGCCTTCGTAGTTCAGCTCGGAATGGGTGACGGTGGCGCGATGGATCTTGGTCTTGAGCAGGGACAGGTGCATGGGGGCGCTGCAACGGCAAAGGAAAGAGCGGATTCTAGCACCCGCGCAGCGCGGGGCATCACGGCCGGCAACCTGTTCAGGTAGCCGGTGAAACCGGGGTCAGAAGCCTTTTCCCCTGGAAAAGGGATCTGACCCCATGCATCGCGCGGCGCCGCCGGAACTCAGAACTCCAGGTTGTCGATCAACCGGGTGGTTCCCAGGCGCGCGGCAATCAGCGCCACGCGGCCACCGCCGTCGAAGGTCGGCTCGGCCAGCTCCGGGGTGCGCAGCACCGCGTAGTCGACCTGGAACCCGGCTGCCTGCAATGCGGCCGTGGCGTCGGCTTCGATGCGATCACGTGCCTGCCCCGCCACGTAGCCCTCGCGCATGCCCAGCAGGGTGCGGTGGATGGTGGTCGCGACCGGGCGCTGTTCGTCGCTCAAGTACTGGTTGCGCGAACTCTTGGCCAGGCCATCCTCGTCGCGCACGATCTCAGCACCGACGATCTGGATCGGGAACGACAGCTCGGCCACCATCTGCCTGATCACGGCAAGCTGCTGGTAGTCCTTGCGGCCGAACACGGCCACGTCCGGCTGCACCTGCAGGAACAGGCGCGCCACCACCGTGCAGACGCCATCGAAGTGCCCCGGGCGGCTGGCGCCTTCCAGCACTTCACTGACACCCGGCGCGTGCATGCGCGTGGTCCTGTCCACCCCCAGCGGATACATCGTCTCCACGCTGGGCAGCCACACGGCATCGCAGCCGACCTGCTCCAGCCCGGCCACGTCGGCCTCGGGCGTGCGCGGGTAGCGACTGAAATCCTCGTTGGGGCCGAACTGGGTCGGATTGACGAAGATGCTCGCCACCACCTTGTCGGCGTACTGGCGGGCCAGGGTCACCAGCGAATGGTGCCCCCCATGCAGGTTGCCCATGGTCGGCACCAGCGCCACGCGCAGGCCCTCACGCTTCCACTGGGCGATCTGCTCGCGCAACGCGCCGAGCTCGTTGAAGGTCTGGATCATTGGGCGTAGGCGTGCTGTTCGTCGGGGAAGCTGCCGTCGCGCACCGCGTCGGCAAAGGCGCGGGTGGCACCGGCCACCGAGCCACCTTCGGCAAGGAAATCCTTGACGAACTTGGGACGGCGATGGCCACTGTCCAGGCCGAGGAAATCGTGCAGCACCAGCACCTGGCCATCGCACTGCGGGCCCGCGCCAATGCCGATGGTCGGTACATCCACCGCAGCGGTCACCTCGGCAGCGACCGGGGTCGGCACGCATTCAAGCACCATGATGCTGGCGCCTGCGGCGGCCACGGCCCTGGCGTCCTCCACCAGCTGGCGCGCAGCATCGCCGCGGCCCTGGATCTTGAAGCCGCCCAGTCGCAGCACCGACTGCGGGGTCAGGCCGAGGTGCGCGCAGACCGGAATCTCGCGCTCGACCAGGTAGCGGATGATGTCGACCTTGAAGCCGGCACCTTCGATCTTGACCATCTCGGCACCGGCCTGCAGCAGCTGCAGCGAGGCATCCAGCGCGCGTTCCGGGGTGGCATCGGCGCCGAACGGCAGGTCGGCCACCAGCAGCGCACGCTGCAGCACGCGGGCCACGGCCCGGGTGTGGTAGACCATGTCGGCCACGGTCACCGGCAGGGTCGAATCATGACCCTGCACGACCATGCCCAGCGAATCGCCGATCAGGATCAGGTCGACGCCGTTGGCATCGAAGGTGCGGGCGAAGCCGGCGTCGTAGGCGGTCAACATGACCAGCTTCTGGCCATTGCGCTTGGCCTCGGCCAGGGCGGGAACGGTCCAGGGCTTGCTGTCTGCGTGGGTGCTCATGTGCTGATAACCGGGGGAGATAACCCGGGCATTATCACCCTATCGGCGCGATCCCGCAGGCATCGACCCGCATCACTGCATCCTGCACGCGTCCATGGCCAGGAATTGTAAGTTCCGGCGCGATTTCGGCCAGCGGCACCAGCACGAAGGCACGCTCGTGCAGGTACGGATGCGGCACCTTCAGCCCAGGCTGGTCGAGCGCCTGCGCGCCATACAGCAGCAGGTCCAGGTCCAGCGCGCGCGGGCCCCAGTGCACTGCCGGATCACGCGTGCGACCGAAGCGCTGCTCCAGCGCCAGCATGGCCTGCAGCAGCTCATCGGCCGGCAAGGTGGTTTCGACCGAGGCCACCGCATTGACGAACGGCGGCTGGTCTTCATTGCCCCAGGCCGGCGTTGCGTAAAGCCGCGAGGCCTGGCGCAGCCGGGTCCCGGGCAGGCCGTCCAGCGCGGCAATCGCCGCGCCGACGGTGGCGGCCGCGTCGCCGAGGTTGGCGCCGAGGCCGATCCAGGCGAGGGTCATCGCTTACTCGCCCGCTGCACCGGCCGCGGCACCCGGACGACGGCGGCGACGGCGGCGCTTGCGCGGCGCTCCGCTCTCGTCATCGCCATCTTCGCTGTGCATCGCATCCAGCGACGACTCCAGCTCACGACCGGACTGCGCCTGCGCTTCGCGCCAGAACTCGACATCGGCGGCGTGCTCGGACGACGCCACCTGGCGCAGGCTGAGGAAATCGAACGCGGCACGGAAGCGCGGATGGGTCAGGGTGCGGAACACGCGCTTGCGCTGGCGCGAGCTGAAGCGCGACTGCAGCAGCCAGATTTCCTGCATCGGCAGCGAGAAGCGGCGCGGCAGCGCAATGGTGCTCAACTGCTGCACGGTGACGCGGTCGGCGGCGCGGCGCTGCGCCTCTTCCGGTGCCACGCCCTGCTTGAGCAGGGTCGCCTGTGCACGGCAGAACGCCGGCCACAGCAGCAGCGCGAACAGGAACGCCGGCGAGACCGGTTCGTCGTTGGCCACCCGCGCATCGGTATTGGCCAGGCCCTCGACCAGCATGCGGCGCAGCGCGCCGGTGCGGTTGGCTTTCAGCGCCTTGGCGCTTTCCGGGAACAGCACGTCGAGCAGGCCGTAACGCTCAAGGCCTTCGAAGCTGGCCACGCCGTGTCCGGACAGGAACAGCTTGAGCACTTCCTCGAACAGGCGCGCTGGCGCGGCTTCGTTGAGCAGGCCGGCCAGGTGCGGGATCGGCGCGGCAGTACCCTCTTCGATCTGGAAGCCGAGCTTGGCCGCCAGGCGCACCGCTCGCAGCATGCGTACCGGGTCTTCCTGGTAGCGCTGCACCGGGTCGCCGATCAGCTTCATCAGGCGCGCCTGCACGTCCTCGAAACCACCGGTGTAGTCGCGCACCGAGAAGTCCTCGATGGCGTAGTACAGGGCGTTGCAGGTGAAGTCGCGGCGGATGGCGTCGTCTTCGATGGTGCCGTACACGTTGTCGCGCACGAGCATGCCGTTTTCCATCTCGCGGTCGCCGCTGCCGTCATCGCTGTTGGCACGGAAGGTGGCGACTTCGATGATTTCGCGACCGAACACTACGTGGGCGAGGCGGAACCGGCGGCCGATCAGGCGGCAGTTGCGGAACAGCTGCTTGACCTGCTCGGGCGTGGCGTCGGTGGCCACGTCGAAATCCTTGGGTTGGCCATTGACCAGCAGATCGCGCACCGCGCCGCCGACAAGGTAGGCGCCGAAGCCGGCATCGCGCAGGCGGTAAAGCAC
Organism: Stenotrophomonas sp. CASM110; assembly: GCF_049384345.1. NCBI lineage: Bacteria > Pseudomonadati > Pseudomonadota > Gammaproteobacteria > Lysobacterales > Lysobacteraceae > Stenotrophomonas > Stenotrophomonas sp. CASM110. The sequence goes on along the minus strand of NZ_JBMRGI010000033.1, from coordinate 466 downwards.
GCGCAGGGCGTTCGGGCTGATGTCCTTGCGGGAGATCGTGTGCTGGTCGCGCGGGATGACGCGCAGGCTGAACGGTGATGTAGCAGAGGAAATGATGTTGGCGCTTCCGGTTGAAGTTTCGGGATTGCCCAATGGCATCGAGGTGCATATACTAGCGCTCCTGCCTCGGCAGCGACACAGTTACGCTCCCTTCGTCTAGTGGTTAGGACGTGGCCCTCTCAAGGCTAAAACAGGGGTTCGAGTCCCCTAGGGAGCGCCAGTCGCCGCAGCAGGAACCGAAAAAGCCCGCCTTGTGCGGGCTTTTCTGTTTTCCGGGATTGCAGTGATTGCGGTCGGGTTGGTCGCTTTGGCGCCTCCCTGCAATCGGCTCGAGCCGGTGGGGTCACCCAGGGCAGGACACGCCGTGAACCCATCCATGGGGGCTCGATGGCGCCATCCTTGGCGCCAACGGGTCCTGCCCTGGGTG
>NZ_JBMRGI010000032.1:0-34108 GCF_049384345.1 Stenotrophomonas sp. CASM110 | reverse complement strand
GGCGGGGCGGTGTGGGTGGGCAGGACACGCCGTAAACCCCCCTCCGGGGTCCGGCCCAGCCGCTGGCGGCTGTGCGTTCGGGCGCTTGCGAAGCAGTGCTTCGCAAGCAAAGCGCCCTCACCCATGGGGGCTCGATGGCGCCATCCATGGCGCCAACGGTCCTGCCCACCCACACCGCCCCGCCTCTGACAGATTCCGTGCGCTGCTGGTAGGTGTCGACCTTGGTCGACACATCTGTCAGATATCGAATGAAATTCGGGGTCAGATCCGTTTTCCTGCGGAAAACGGATCTGACCCCAAGAGTGTTTCCGACAGATCGCGGCCAACTGTCGAAGGCGGGGTGGGTCCGGTGGCAGGGGCGTGAGCGCCATGGATGGCGCGACCGAGCCTCCATGGACGGATTTACGGCGTCCCCTGCCACCGGATCCACCCCGCCATCCCTCAGGAAGCCCGCTGTTGCTGTTGCTTTGGCTGTTGCCGTTGCTGTGGCTTGAAGCAGGTGCAGGGCGCAGCCCTGCTCAGAACACTCCCTCGTGCACAATGGGCCGACCCCGCCTGGACACCGTCCTGATGTCGAGCAAGCCGCATTCAGAAGCCTGCGAGCGCAACCGCGAACCGATCGCCGCCGCACTCGACCCGTGGATGGGCGACCGCCATCGGGTGCTGGAAATCGGCAGCGGCACCGGCCAGCACGCGGCCTTCTTCGCCGAGCGTTGGCCCTGGCTGCGCTGGCAGCCCAGCGACCATCCGGACCATCTGCCCGGCATCGAGGCCTGGCGCGCGGAAGCGGCGCTGCTGAACCTGCTGCCGGCGGTGGCGCTGCAGGTGGAACTGCCACCGGCGCCTGGGCTCAGCCTGCCACAGGGCAGCACGTTCGACGCCGCGTTCAGCGCCAACACGTTGCACATCATGAGTTGGGCGCACGTGCAGGCGTTGTTCGCCGCGCTGCCATCGGTGCTGCGTCGCGGCGCGCTGCTGGCCGCGTACGGCCCGTTCAACTACGGCGGCCGCTACAGCAGCGACAGCAACGCGCAGTTCGATGCCTGGCTGAAGGCGCGCGACCCGCGCAGCGGCATCCGCGATAGCGAAGCGGTGCAGGCGCTGGCCGCCGACCACGGATTCACCCGCCTGGGGGATGTGGCGATGCCGGCCAACAACCGCCTGCTGCTGTGGCGGTTGGGGTAAACCATCGGTAGTGCCGGCCGCTGGCCGGCAACCGATTGCCGGGATGAATGCCGGCCAGCGGCCGGCACTCCCTTCAGGCCACCTGCACGATATGCAGCGCCTTCGGATTGCGCCACTGCGCCAGCAGGGCCGCTTCGCGCGCCTTGGCCTGCTCGAAATGCGCTTCCTTGACGTGGCCGAAGCCGCGGATGTGCTCGGGGATGCTGGCAATCTCCACCGCCAGGGCCAGGCGGTCGTCATCCAGGCCGTCCAGCAGTACCTGCACGGTGGCCTCGTAATCGCCGATCAGCTTGCGCTCCATGCGGCGTTCCGCGGTGCGCCCGAATACGTCGAAGCGGCCGCCACGCAGGAACTTCAGCCTGGCCAGCAGGCCGAAGGCCTTGAACATCCACGGGCCGTATTCCTTCTTCAGCAACCGGCCCTGCTCATCCTTCTTGGCGAACAGCGGCGGCGCCAGGTGGAAGCGCAGCTGGTAATCGCCCTCGAACTGCTGCTGCAGGCGGCGCTGGAAGTCGCCGCTGGTGTACAGGCGGGCCACTTCGTACTCGTCCTTGTAGGCCATCAGCTTGAACAGGTAGCGGGCCACGGTCTCGGTCAGCGCAGTGGAGCCGCCGATGCGCTCGGCTTCGGCGGTGCGCACGCGCTCGACCAGGCGGCGGTAGCGGTTGGCGTAGGCCGCATCCTGGTACTCGACCAGGAACGCGGCGCGGCGCTCGATCATTTCATCCAGCGAGCGCGACAGGCGGGCGTCATCCAGCGGCAGGAACGCCACGTCGCCACCGTGCGAGGGCAGGCCGCGCAGTTCGCGTTCGTCGCCGGTGTTGCGCGGTGCCGCAGTGGCACCCCATTCATTGCCCTCCCACTCGCCTGGCGGCAGCGGATGCAGCGGGCCCGGGGTGGATTCGGCATCGGTGTGGCGGTTGCGCACCAGGCCGGCCGCCTGCTGCACGGCCTGCGGATCGACCACGGCCAGGCGGCCCCACGCAAAGGCCTGCTGGTTCATCGCCACGGCGGCGCCATTGAGCTCGATGGCGCGCATCAGGGAGTCGAACGACAGCGGCACCAGGCCCTGCTGCCAAGCGTAGCCGAGGATGAACAGGTTGGCGGCGATGGCATCGCCCAGCAGCGCGGTGGCCAGCTGGGTGGCATCGAGCAGCAGTGGTTCCTGGCCGCCCAGTGCCACGCGCACGCCGGCGATGATGTCGGCGGCGGGGAACTGCATGTCCGGGCGCGTGGTGAACGTGCCCGGCATCGCTTCGTAGGTGTTCAGCACCACCTGCGAACGGCCGGCGCGCACCTTCGACAGCGCCCAGTAATCGTTGACCACCACCATGTCGCAGCCCAGCACCAGGTCGGCTTCACCGGCGGCGATACGCACGGCGTGGATGTCTTCAGGGCGACGGGCAATGCGGATATGCGTGGTCACCGCGCCGCCCTTCTGCGCCAGGCCGGTCTGGTCGAGCACGGTCGCACCCTTGCCTTCCAGGTGGCCTGCCATGCCCAGCAGCGCGCCAATGGTCACCACGCCGGTACCGCCGACGCCGGTGATCAGGATGTTCCAGGGCTGTTCCAGGCTGTCGCGAAGGGTCGGTGCCGGCAGGTTGTCCAGCAGCGTGGACGCATCGCGCTTGCTGCCCTTGCGCGGCTGGCCACCGTGCACGGTGACGAAGCTCGGGCAGAAGCCGTTCACGCAGGAATAGTCCTTGTTGCAGTTGGACTGGTCGATCTCGCGCTTGCGCCCGAACTCGGTTTCCTTCGGCAGCACCGACACGCAGAAGCTCTTCTTGCCGCAGTCGCCGCAGCCTTCGCAGACCAGCGAATTGATCAGCACCCGCTTCTGCGGGTCTTCCAGCTTGCCGCGCTTGCGGCGGCGGCGCTTCTCGGTGGCGCAGGTCTGTTCGTAGATCAGGATCGAAACACCCTTCACTTCGCGCAGGCGCTTCTGCACTTCGTCCAGCTCGCTGCGGTCATGGAACTCGACGTCGCTGGGGAAGTGCTCGCGCTGGCCGGTCCACTTGCCGATGTTGTCCGACAGCACCACGATGGTGTGGATGCCTTCGGCGCGCATCTGCTTTGCGATGTCCGGCACGCTCAGCGGACCGTCCACCGGCTGGCCGCCGGTCATCGCCACCGCATCGTTGTAGAGGATCTTGTAGGTGATGTTGACGCCGGCAGCGACCGCCTGGCGGATCGCCAGCGAACCGCTGTGGAAGTAGGTGCCGTCGCCGAGGTTCTGGAACACGTGCGGGGTATCGGTGAACGGCGCCTGCCCGGCCCAGGTCACGCCTTCGCCGCCCATGTGGGTGAAGGTATCGGTGCTGCGGTCCATCCAGGTCACCATGTAATGGCAACCGATGCCGGCCAGCGCACGCGAGCCTTCCGGCACGTTGGTGGACGTGTTGTGCGGGCAGCCGGAGCAGTAGTGCGGCACGCGCGGAAAACTGGCGCGCGGCAACGCAAGTTCGGCTTCCTTCTCCTGCATCCACTGCAGGCGCTGCTCGATCGATGCGTTGTTGAAGAACTTCTGGATGCGGCGACCGATCACGCCGGCGATGGTGGCCGGGGTAAGTTCACCGGTGGACGGCAGGATCCACTCACCGCTCTCGTCGTACTTGCCGACGATGGACGGGCGCTGGCCCCAGCTGGCCGGCCAGTTGAAGAACTGTTCCTTCATCTGGCGCTCGATGAAGGCACGCTTCTCCTCCACCACGATGATGTCTTCCAGGCCCTGCGCGAAGCGCGCGATGCCCTGCGGCTCCAGCGGCCAGGTCATGCCGACCTTGTACACGCGGATGCCGATGTCGGCGCAGGCCGTTTCATCCAGGCCCAGGTATTCCAGCGCCTGCAGCACGTCCAGGTAGCTCTTGCCGGTGGTGACGATGCCCAGCCGCGCGCGCGGCGCATCCATCACCACCTTGTCGATGCCATTGGCGCGGGCGAACGCCTGTGCAGCCTTCACCGCATAGCGGTGCAGGCGCATTTCCTGGTCCAGCGGCGGGTCCGGCCAGCGGATGTTGAGGCCGCCGGTCGGCATCTCGAAGTCTTCCGGCAGCACGATGCGGCGCGCCATCGGATCGACCTCGACCGAGGCCGACGATTCCACCGTCTCGGCGATCGTCTTGAAGCCGACCCAGCGGCCGGTGTAGCGGCTCATCGCCCAGCCCAGCAGGCCCATGTCCAGGATGTCCTGCACGCCGGCCGGATTCAGCACCGGCATCATCGCGCTGACGAACTCGTCCTCGCTGCCATGCGGCAGGGTTGAACTGCGGCAGGCGTGATCATCGGCGGCCAGCGCCAGCACGCCGCCATGGCGCGAGGTGCCGGCGGCATTGGCGTGCTTGAACACGTCGCCGCAGCGGTCCACGCCCGGACCCTTGCCGTACCACATGCCGAACACGCCCTGCACGTTGGCGCCGGGGAACAGGTTGGTCTGCTGGGTGCCCCACACCATGGTGGCGCCCAGGTCCTCGTTCAGGCCGGGGGTGAACTTCACCTTGGCCGCGTCGAGGTGTTTGCGCGCGCGCCACAGCTCCAGGTCAAAGCCGCCCAGCGGGCTGCCACGGTAGCCACTGACGAAACCGGCGCTGTCGATGCCTTCGTGCGCGTCGCGCAGCCGCTGCATCAACGGCAGTTTCACCAGCGCCTGCACGCCACTCAGGTAGATCCGCCCCTCGTTGCGGGTGTACTTGTGGTCGAGCGTGTAGTCACGGTCGATCAGGTCGGCGGAAGAGGGCGAAGTGAGTTGCGCGGTACTGGTCATGGCTGGCCCGGTCAGGATCGGCTGGCACCGGCCGCGTGCAGGCACGCGGCGGGAAAGGCGCGAATTGTAGCAGCGAGGCCCGACCGCCCCGGCACTCGCGCCGGCGGCCATGCTGGGGTTAGGATCGGGGAGAGAGAGGGAGGCTGCGGTTGCGGCCTGGGGAGAAGGGATGTCAGTTGCAGCAAAGATCTTGGGCAGCATGTTGCTGGTCTCGGGAACGGCCCCCGTGTGGGCCGCGCCGGCGGTGCCGGCACCACAGGAGTTCTACTTCGACAGCGATGCGGCCGCCGTGCCCATGATCGTGGTCCAGTCCGACGGGGATGCGCTGGTGGCGCAGCTGCTCAAACAGCGCGAGCGCGGCCGGCGTACCGTGGAGGCCACCGTGCAGCTGGCGTCGGTGGCCATTGCGCAGGGCCGCACCGAGCTGGGTGAACAGCTGTATCGCGAAGCACTGAAGGATGCGCCGGTGCAGGGCAGCCTGGGCCGTAGCGTGCGCTGGAATTACGGCTGGGACCTGCTGCGTCAGGGCCAGCCCGAAGCCGCCCTGGAGCAATGGCAGGCCGCTGCCGGTGGTTCGCTGAGCAAGCCGGGCTGGCTGCCACCCACCTATGCGCTGGCGCTGTGGCGGGCCGGGCAGAAGCAGGAGGCGGTGCAGTGGTATGCCGCAGCGGTGCGTACCGAGCCGACGCAATGGAGCGACAGCAGCCGCTTTGCGCAGTTGTTGCCGTTGTGGCGTGACGACGAGCGCGCCTCGCTGGCGGAAGTGCAGCAGGCCTGGGCGGCCGCGCCGCCGGCCTGGCCCTGAGGGAGGGGGGGGCCGGGTTGCACCCGGCACCCGCAGAGGCAACGGCTGGAGCAACTGCAGCAGCCGTTGCAACAGGGGGCTTCCTGCGGGATGGCGGGGCACTGTGGGTTTGCGGGGCCGCCGTAAACCCATCCATGGGGGCTTGGTCGCCGCATCCATGCGGCTCACACCCCGCAAACCCACAGTGCCCCGCCTTCGACAGGTTCCGGCGGCTGTTGGTAGGTGTCGACCTTGGTCGACACGGTCGATCCACGCCATGCGTGGATGAGATCTGCCAGGGATAGAAATCGAACTGGGGTCAGATCCGTTTTCCAGAGGAAAACGGATCTGACCCCCATGCCCTCAAGAGCAGCCAGCCAAGCGCTTTTGCTTTTGCGCTTCCACTTCAATCGTCCGCGGAAACCGTCCGACCCGACGCCCATGCCCGCAATGCCTCTACCTGCTCGGCCATCAGCACCGACAGCGGCCGCGTCGCACGGATCTCGTTCATCAGCAGCTCGGTATCCAACGGCCGGCCTTCGGCGTGCGCCGCATACAGCCCGGCCACGATCGCCTGCTCGATCTCGGCGCCGGAGAAGCCATTGGCCGCGGCCGCCAGCGCCGGCAGCGCGAAGTCGTCGCCGTTGAGCTGGCGTCGCCCCAGGTGCAGCCGCAGCAGCTCCACACGCACCTCAGGCGTGGGCAGGTCGACGAAGAAGATCTCGTCAAAGCGGCCCTTGCGCAGCAGTTCGGCCGGCAACTCGTGTACCTGGTTGGCGGTGGCGACGATGAAGACCGGCGCCTTGCGTTCGGCCATCCAGGTCAGCAGGTAGCCGAGCACGCGGCGCGATACGCCACCGTCCTCGCCACCGCTGGCCAGGCCCTTCTCGATCTCGTCCATCCACAACACGCAGGGCGCCAGCTGCTCGGCCGAGGCCAGCGCCTGGCGCAGGTTGGCCTCGGTCTCGCCGTGGTACTTGTTGTACAGCGCGCCCACGTCCAGGCGCAGCAGCGGTACGCCGAAGCCGGCGGCGGTGGCCTTGGCCAGCATCGATTTGCCGCAGCCCTGCACGCCCAGCAGCAACATGCCGCGCGGCGGATCCAGGCCGGCCGGTGCCGAGCCGGCGATGAAGGCCACCCGGCGCTGGCTGATCCAGCGCTTGAGCCGGTTGGCGCCGGCCACGTCGCCGAAGCGCGCGCTGTCATGCTCGAAGAACAGGTGGCCGCTGCGGTTGAGCAGCTCGAACTTCAGCCGTGCCAGCTGCGGCAGGTCGTCGTCGCGCAGCGCGCCATCGGCGTAGATCAGCTGGCGGGCGATGCGGCGGGCATCGACCAGGCTCAGGCCCTGCAGGTTCTTCAGGATCTTCTTCACCGCCTCGCTGTCGACCTCGACACGGCGGCCGCCGTGTTCGCGCGCATAGGCGTCGGCCTCCTCGCGCAGCATCTTCAGCAGGGCGTTGGCATCGGGCAGGCGCGGGTTGAAGCGCACCGCCAGGGCCTCCAGCTCGGCCGGCAGCTCGACCTTGGCGCCGATCAGCACCAGCACATGCGGCTCGCTATGGCGGCGCTGGATCAGGTCGCGCAGCGCGCGCTGGTGGCTGGCATACCCCAGGTAGGGGTGGAAATCGAGCAGCAGGTAGACACCCCGCTGATCGGCCTGGCGGATCATCTGCAGGGCGGCGCTGGCATCGGGCGGGCCGACCGGCGGGTCCTCGCGGTCCAGGTCGATGCGACGCAGGCCCTCGGTGATGGACCAGCGGTGCAGGGCCCGCCACACGTGCATCAGCGTCTGCCGGAACAGCTCGACGATGCGGGCCTCATCCTGGGTCTCGATCACGATCAGGGGGGTATTGGCGCGGATCAGTGCGCTCAGGTCCTGCAGTTCGCTCATGCCGGTTCGATCCTTCGGGGGCGCCACGATAGCAAAGGCGATGGCCACTGGTTCAGCACGGTGCTACCTCCCGTCACCACCGCCGGTGTACGCTCGGGGCACGTACCCGGAAGCGAGGCTGGCATGAAGACGATCCTGGTGGCCGGTTCCAAGGGCGGGGTGGGCAAGACCACCGTCGCCACCCACCTGGCCGCGTACGCGGCATTGCAGGGCAAGGCCACGGTGATCGCCGATGCCGACCCGCAGGGCTCCAGCACCCGTTGGGCACAACGGCGTGCAGGGCTGGAAAGCGCGGTGCTCCCCATCGATGTGTATCGGAAGAAGCAGTGGGCGCAGAAGCTGCCTGACGGTACCGATACCGTCATCATCGATGCACCGGCCGGTGCGCTGGCCGACGATATCCCCCATTTCCTGGACGCGGCCGACGCCGTGGTGGTGCCGGTGCTGCCCTCGGCGCTGGATATCGAAGCCATCGTCGGCTTCCTCAACAGCCTGGCCCAGAACCCGCGCGTGCACAGCCGCAAGCTGCCGGTGGGGCTGGTCCTCAACCGCACCAAACCCTGGACCCAGACTTCGCAGCAGGCGCTGCAGATGCTGGCCGAATGGCCATACCCGGTGGTCGCGCAGCTGCGTGACAGCCAGAGCTACGTGGTCATGACCGGCCTGGGCCGCAGCCTGTTCGACTATCGCTCCGCCCAGGTGCGCGAACACCAGGCCGACTGGGAGCCGCTGCTGTCCTGGCTCAAGCTTTGATGCCTGCCTCACTTCTCCTGCTGCATCCTCTTTTCCATGGAAACCCGCGATGCGTGAACTGATCCTGCTGCGCCATGCCCATGCCGAACCCGCCGTTTCCGGCCAGGCCGACCTCGACCGGCCGCTGTCGCCGGTGGGGCTCGCCGAGGCCGAAGCCGCCGGCAAGTGGTTGAAGGAAAACAACCTGCTGCCCGACTGCGTGCTGTGCTCGCCGTCGCGACGTACCCGCGAGACCCTGGAAGCGGTGATGACGGCCATCGGCTATGTCGAAAAGCGCCTGGAAGACCGGATCTACGAAGCCACCCCGGGCACCCTGGCGGCGCTGGTGGACGAGCGTCGTGACCTGGACCGGGTGCTGATCGTCGGCCACAACCCGGGCCTGGAGCAGCTGGTGGCCCTGATGACCGACGGCACCAGCAGTGACTATCGCGGCATGCCGCCGGGCGGCGTGGCCGTGCTTGGCTTCCCGCGCGAGGCCTCGATCGAACCCGGCGTGGCCAGCCTGAACGCGTTCTGGTGGCCGTGATCCGATGAGCCTGGCGCGGCGCAGCCGCTTCCTGCTGCCCGCGTTGCTGGCGCTCGGCCCGGCCTGGGCCGCGGCGCCCCCACCGACCCCGTTGCCGCCCGTGTCCGCCGAGGCGCCACGGGTATTGCGCCTGGATACCCAGCGCTCGCGGATCGGCTTCGAGGTGCGCACCCGATTCGGCCAGCGCATCGAAGGCGTGTTCCCGCACTTCGAGGGGCGTATCGAGATCCTGTCCGACGGCCGTCACCAGGTGCACCTGAAGATGTTCACCCGCTCGGTGGAGATCCCCGGCAAGGCGCGCTATACCGGCTGGATGCGCGGCGAGGAGTTCTTCGATGCCGGGCGCCATCCGGTGGTCGAGTTCGACTCGCTGCCCTACTGGCCGGAGACCGTGGAGCAGGGCGGCGCCATCAACGGCCGGCTGACCCTGCGCGGCATCAGCCACCCCGAGTCATTGCAGGTCGAGAAGGCGGAGTGCGCCCGACCCGGCTATGATTGCGACGTCGTCAGCCGCGGTACCGTGCAGCGAGGCCGGTACGGAATGGACAGCTGGCAGCTAGCCTTGAGTGACCGAGTGACCTTCGTATTGCGTGCGCGCCTGAGCGAGGCGCCGAAACCGTGAACCTCCTGCTGCGCGTCCTGGCGCTGGCAACCGTGTTGCTGGGCAGCGGTTGTGCATCGCTCTCGCATGCCGAGCGTGACCGTGCCGAAGCGATTGCCGTGCAGGCGCGCTCGACCGACGTCGACTGCCAGCGCGCCGACCGCTGCGCGCAGGACTCGCCGTTGCGTGCGCTGGCGGGCCGGGCGTTCACCGAATCCACCCCGGAACAGCCACGCCACTACGCCACCCTGCTCGACGAGGGCGAGGGCGCCCTGGTCGCGCGCCTGAACCTGCTGCGCAGCGCCACCCGCAGCATCGACCTGCAGACCTACATCTTCGACAAGGACGACAGTGCCCGGCTGGTCATCGACGAGCTGCTGGCCGCGTCGCGGCGCGGGGTGAAGGTGCGGGTGCTGATCGACCAGCTCTCGGCGATCTCCGACCTGCAGATCCTCGGCGCCCTGTCCGGCGCGCACCAGAACTTCCAGCTGCGGGTCTACAACCCGACCTTCGGCAAGGCCCGGCTGAACTACTTCGACTATGCCGGCAGCGTGCTGTGCTGCTTCCGCCGCTTCAACCAGCGCATGCACAACAAGCTGCTGGTGATCGACGATGCGATCGGCGTGGTCGGCGGCCGCAACTACCAGGACGACTATTACGACTGGGACCGCGAGTACAACTTCCGCGACCGCGACGTGCTGATCGCCGGCCCGGAGGCGCGGGCGATGGCGGCCAACTTCGATGCCTTCTGGCGCGCCAGGCGCAGCGTGCCGGCCGAGCGCCTGAACGATGTCGGCCGCACCCTGCTGCGCGAGGGCGTGCCGACCCTGCCGCCGGCCAGCTTCCGCCGCCCCGAGCGGGTGGAGCGGGTCAGTGCCGAAGCCAATGACATGGACTTCGTCAGCCGTTCCTTCGTCGATACCGCGTTGCCGGTGGCCTCGGTGCGCTATGTCGCCGACCTGCCGCGCAAGCACCGGCGCGAGAAGGCCGATGCTCCGCTGGCCGGACAGCACGTGACCGAGCCGCAGCTGGATGCGCTGATCGCCGGCGCGCAGAAGGAAGTGATCCTGCAGACGCCGTACCTGGTGCTGTCCAAACCGGCGCAGAAGCTGTTCCGCGAGCTGCGCAAGCGACCGCAGCCGCCGCGCGTGGTGGTGTCCAGCAACAGCCTGGCGGCGACCGACAACCCGATCGTCTATGCGCTGTCGTACAAGTACAAGCGGCGCAACATGCGCGAACTGGGCTTCAACATCTTCGAATACAAGCCGTTCCCGCTGGATGCACCGGTCGATTACCGCAACCTGCTGCCCGACCCGATCGCCGCGCCGGAAGGCGACGACGACGGCGGGCGCAACCCGCTGATCGGCGGCAGTGCTGCCGGCAGCAATGCCGGCGACCGTCGCGATCGCGATGAGCACCCGGCACCCACCGGCAAGCAGGGGCCGGTGAACCATCCGCGCACCGGCAGTGCCTACCAGAACGCGCGCGAGCGCCGCCGTGCGGCCGGCAGCGAGGTCGAAACGCGCCTGCTGCGCACCGAGACCCGGCCCTCGTTCCTGGGCAGCAAGGCGGTCAACAAGCCGTTGCCGGTCACCCGCAAGGGTGCGCGCATGGGCCTGCATGCCAAGTCGCTGGTGGTCGATCGCCGCATCGGCGTGGTCGGTACCCACAACTTCGACCCGCGCAGCGAGAACTACAACACCGAAGGCGCGGTGATCATCGATGACCCGGCCTTCGCCGAGCAGCTGGCCGAGAGCATCCTGCGCGACACCCACCCGCAGAACTCGTGGACGGTGGCGCCGCGGGCCAAGCCGCCGGTGCTGTCCGGGCTCAACTACAGCGTCGGCAAGGCCTCCGAAGCACTGCCGATCCTCGACTTCTGGCCGTGGCGCTATGCCACCGACTACGAGTTCAAGCCCGGCCCGGACTGCCCGCAGCCGTTGCCCCGGCAGGACCCGGGCTTCCACCGCTGCTATGTCGCCGTGGGTGATTTCCCCGAGGTCAATGTCGGCCCGAAGTGGCTGCTGGTACGCATGCTGACCGCATTCGGCGCCGGCCTCGTTCCCATCCTCTGAAGGTGCCCGCATGACCCAGGTGTTCCGCGAAGCCGTTTCCCTCGAGCAGCTCAATACGCTCAGCCGCAACACCGCGATCGCGTCGCTGGGCATCGTCTTCAGCGCGGCCGGTGACGACTGGCTGCAGGCCACCATGCCGGTGGACGAGCGCACCCGCCAGCCCTACGGCATCCTGCATGGCGGCGCGTCGGTGGTGCTGGCCGAGACCCTGGGCAGCAGCGCCGGCAACCTGTGCGTGGATACGGCCAAGCAGATCTGCGTGGGGCTGGAAATCAACGCCAACCACGTGCGTGCGGTGCGTTCGGGCACGGTCACCGGCACCGCCCGCGCGCTGCACGTGGGCCGCAGCACCCAGCTGTGGGAGATCCGCATCGAGGACGAGCAGGGCCGGCTGGTGTGCATCTCGCGGCTGACCCTGGCGGTGGTGGCGGCCGGCCACGGCTGAGCCCCGGACGGGCGGTGACGGCAGCGGAACCCAGCGTTCCCTGCCGATTGCCCCGGTCGATGGGTGTTATGGCCTAAATCGGCTGGCAGCGATGACGGCCCTCCGGTATCGTGCGCGGATGACTTCCCCCACTCCGGCCCCCCGCGGCGGCGTGGCGCGTGTGTGCCGTTACCTGTACCGCGTACCGCTGCTGTTGGTCCACATCGTCGTGTTCCTGCCGCTCATCCTGATCGGCATGCTTCGGCCGTGGGGCGAACTGCGCGTGGGCGAGGCGACCCTGGGGGCCAAAGTGGTCAACTGGTGGCAGGGCGGGCTGATGTGGATCTTCGGCTTCCGCCTGGTGCAGATCGGCAGGCCGCTGCCCGGCGCCGTGCTGTTCGTCGCCAACCACGTCAGCTGGGTCGACATCTGCATCCTGCACAGCCAGCGCATGATGGGCTTCGTCGCCAAGCGCGAGATCGCCAGCTGGCCGCTGGTCGGGTGGCTGGCCGCGCGCGGGCAGACCATCTTCCACCAGCGCGGCAACACCGAATCGCTCGGTGGCGTGATGCAGGTGATGGCCGATCGCCTGCGCGAAGGCAAGGCAGTGGGCGTGTTCCCCGAAGGGCGTACCCGCGGTGGCCACGAAGTGGGCCCGTTCCATGCCCGCATCTTCCAGGCGGCGGTTGAGACCGGCGTGCCGGTGCAGCCGGTGGCTCTGGTGTACGGGCTCAAGGGCGACGCGCAGACCATTGTCGCGTTCGGCCCCGGCGAGAGTTTCTTCGCCAATTTCCTGCGCCTGCTCGGTGAGCCGGCGCGGCGTGCGGAAGTGCATTTCCTGGCACCGATCGGTGCGCAGGACCTGGAAGGCCGTCGGCGCATCGCGGAGACGTCGCGCGCGCGCATCGTGGCGGCCATGAGCACGCAGTGAGGGTGCGGTGGCCCTGATCCCGCCACCCGTCCTGGACGCCGGCACGCCGACGCTGCACGCGGCTGACTACCAGCCACCGCGCTGGCTGCGCAATCCGCACCTGCAGTCGATGCTCAGCTCCAGCCGCATGCGCCTGCAGCGCGGCCTGCTGCTGCTGGCCGCGACCGGCGCGATCAGCGAGGAACTGATCCTCGACGGCGGCGACGGCGTGCGCCTGCAGGGCTGGCACAGCCATGTCGAAGGCCGCGAACCCAAGGGCATGGCCCTGCTGCTGCACGGCTGGGAAGGCAGTGCCGAATCCAGCTACATGCGCATGGCGGCCGCGCGCATGCTCGAACAGGGCTTCGACGTGGTGCGGCTGAATTTCCGCGACCACGGCAATACCCATCACCTCAACCCCGGCATCTTCCACTCCAACCTGATCGACGAAGTGGTGCATGCCGCAGGCGATATCGCCCAGCGCTGGCCGCAGCTGCCGCTGGTGGCCGCCGGCTACTCGCTGGGCGGCAACTTCGTGCTGCGCCTGGCCCTGCGTGCGCCGGCGGCCGGCGTGCCGCTGCTGCGCGTCGCCTCGGTATGCCCGGTGCTGGACCCGGCGCTGACCATGGAGAGCATCGAGAACGGCCCGGCAATGTACGACTGGTACTTCCGGCGCAAGTGGGCCGGTTCGTTGCGGCGCAAGCGCGACCTGTTCCCCGAACTGAGCGACTGCGACGACCGCGTGCTGAAGCTGGACATCCGCGCGTTGACCGCCTGGCTGGTCGAGCGCCACACCAGTTTCGGCTCGTTGCAGGCCTATTTCGACGGCTACTCGATTGCCGGCGATCGCCTGTCCTCGCTGCAGGTGCCGGCCGACATCCTGATGGCACAGGACGACCCGGTGATCCCGTACGCGACCTTCAGCGACTGGCAGCTGCCGCGCAACGCGCACCTGGAAACCGCCTGCTGGGGCGGCCACTGTGGCTTCCTGGAAAACTGGCGCGGTGACGGCTTCTCCGAGCGCTGGGTGGCGCAGCGCCTGCAGCGCGTGCTGCAAGGCTGAACCGGCACGGGCGCGCAGGCCGCTACAATGCGGGTTTGCCCTTGAACCGGACCGCCATGCAAGACCAGATCATCCAAGCGTTGCGCCAGAACGAGGCCGACCAGGCCGTGCAGCTGGCCCAGGCGTGGACCCGTGATGAACCCGGCCAGGCCGAGGCCCACCGCTGGCTGGCGCTTGCGCTGCAGCAGCAGGGCAAGGCCGAGGACGCGATGGAGGCCCTGCAGCAGGCGCTGCAGCTGGCCCCGGACAATGCCCAGCTGCACCTGCAGCACGCCGGCCTGCTGCTGGCCCTGCGCCAGTTCGACGGCGCTGGCGAAGCACTGACGCGCACCACCGGGCTGGACCCGAACGCCTTCGCTGCCTACCTGATGCAGGCCCACCTGGCGATCGGCCGCAACGATTTCGATGAAGCGCAGCGCCTGTCCACCCTGGCCTCGCGTGTCGAACCGGACCACCCGGAACTGCTGACCATCGACGGCATGATCGCGCTGCGCCGCGATGATGCCGATCGCGCGCTGACGCTGCTGTCGGCCGCCAACCAGGCCCAGCCCAACGACATTCGCGTGCTCTACGCACTGGGCTTCGCCTACCTGGGCAAGAACATGCTGGCCTTCGCCGAGCAGGCGTTCCGCCGCGTGCTGGAACTGAACCCGACCATCGCCTCGCTGCATGGCCTGGTGGTGCAGCTGGCCATGCGCCAGGGCAACCTGGACGCTGCCGCCGAAGCGATGCAGATCGCGCTGCAGCAGCAGGGCCTGGATACGCCATCGATGCGCCGCCTGGCCGGCGAACTGGCACTGCGCAGCGGCCAGCCGCTGCAGGCGCTGGAGCACCTGCTGCCGTTGCTGGAATCGCTGCCTGACGACCGCGACGTACTGCAGTTGCTGCTGATGTCCTGGCAGCGCCTGGGCCGCGAAGACGAGGCCCGCGCACGCCTGGATGCCGCCCTGGAGCAGCACCCGCAGCTGCACGACCTGTGGCTGGCACGCCTGGCGGTGGAAGAGGTCGGCAGTGCCACCGCCGCCGCCACGGTCGAGCGCTGGATGGACGCGATGCCGGGCCACCTGCCGGCGCTGGAAGCGCGCCTGCGCCTGCACGACATGGTGGGCGAACACGCCCAGGCCGAAGCGATCGCCGAGCGCATCGTCAACCTCGAACCGGGCCGCGTCAGCGGCGAAACCCGCCTGGTCGAAGGCCTGCTGCAGCGCGATCCGGCCGCCGCGGTCGCCCGCGTGCAGGCGCTGATCGACATGGCACCGGAAGGCCACCGCGCCGACCTGCGCACCTGGCTGGGTGAGATCCAGGATCGCGCCGGGCAGCACGAAGACGCGCTGCAGACCTGGCTGGCACTGCAGGCCGACCAGGCACCGCAGCGCCTGCCGCTGCCGCCGCAGGCCAAGGCGCCGCCGAACTGGCCGGACAAGGGCGAGATCGACGGTGATGCCACTTCCGCGCCGATCTTCCTGTGGGGCGCGCCGGGTTCGGGCGTGGAGCGCGTGGCGACCGGCCTGGCCGCCGCCAGCCCGGTGCTGCGCAGCGACCGCTATACCTCCAACGCACCCGACGACGCGTTCCAGAACTACCACACGCTGCAGGACCTTGCCTCGGGCGTGCTGACCCCGGAGCGGCTGGTGCAGCGCTGGCGCGAACAGCTGCCGTCGCGCGGCGTGCAGGACGACGCGATCATCGACTGGCTGCTGTGGTGGGACAACGCGCTGCTGTGGGCGCTGCGCCCGCAGCTGCCGCAGGGCCGCCTGCTGGTGGTGCTGCGCGATCCGCGCGACATGCTGCTGGACTGGGTGGCCTACGGTGCCGCCGCACCGCTGGCAATGACCTCGCTGGCCGAAGCCAGCGAATGGCTGGCGCGCGCGCTGGCCCAGGTCGCCGCCCTGCACGAGGACGATCTGTACCCGCAGGTGCTGCTGCGCATCGACCAGATCGGCAACGATCCGCAGGCGATGGCCGAACTGCTGGGCCGCCTGTTCGAGCGGCCGATGCCGCCAGCCGCGCAACTGGGTGCGCCGCGCTTCCCGCCGGGCCACTGGCGCAACTACCGCGACGTGATGAGCGCCGCCTTCGCCAAGCTCACCCCGATCGCGGTGCGCCTGGGTTATCCGGAAGAGTGAGGACACGCCGATGCAACTGAGCAGCCACAGCCTGACCAACGGTGCACCGATCGACCGCGAATTCGCCGCCGGCGATGCCGCGGGCTTCGCACCGGACCGCAATCCGCACCTGGCCTGGAGCGATGTGCCGGAGGGCACCCGTTCGTTCCTGCTGGTGTGTGTCGATCCGGACGTGCCGACCGTGCCGGAGACGGTCGGCCGCACCGACATGAGCGTGCCGCGCGACCAGCCGCGCTGTGATTTCGTGCATTGGGTAATGGCCGACATTCCGGCCTCGGTGCGCGAGATCGCCGCAGGCAGCTGCAGCGACGGCTTCGTGGTGAAGGGCAAGTCCGAACCGGCCGGCCCGGCCGGCAGCCGCCAGGGCCTGAACGACTTCACCGGCTGGTTCGCAGGCAATCCGGACATGGCCGGTGACTACCTGGGCTATGACGGCCCGTACCCGCCGTTCAACGACGAACGCCTGCACCACTACTTCTTCCGGGTGTTCGCGCTGGACGTGGCATCGCTGCAGCTGCCGGCACGCTTCACCGCCGCCGACGCCTACCGCGCCATGCACGGCCACGTGCTCGCCGAAGCGGCACTGCACGGCACCTACACCTTGAACCCGGCGCTGGGCTGAGAGCCCTTGTAGGGCCGGGGCATGCCCGGCTTTGCTTTCTGCAGAGTCGAGCCATGCTCGACTTTGCCTTGTAGAGCCGAGCCCATGCTCGGCTGCTTCTGCTACGCAATGGACCTGCAGTAAACAGCAAACCCTGCCAGGAACGCATCCGCTTCGGCGCGATGCACTTCCGACTGAAGCACCTCGAAGATCTCCTCCGGTTCCAGGCCCAGCACCGGTACACGCAGGAACAGCGTTGTACTGAACGCGGCACTGACCGTGGACAGCACCGCGCGAAGTGCCTGCAGCATGTCCTCGCCACGATGGGACGCATGCACTAACGCAATGGGCCGACCGACGATCTGGTCGCCGGATACGAGCCAGTCGATCGCATTCTTCAATCCGCCGGGAATGCCACGCACGTATTCAGGGCTGCACACCAGCACACCGTCGCTGCGGGCGATGGCCGCCTTGAAGCGCGTCACGCTGCAGGGTTCATCGGTGCCTTCCAGATCGGGGGAGAACACCGGAAGTTCGCCGACCCCGGCGTAGACCTCGATCTCCATGCCGGGCGGCGCGATGGCTTTCAGGGCCACCAGCAGAGCGGTGTTGGTCGACTGCCGGCGCGCGCTGCCGGATATGGCGAGAATCTTCATCGTGGCAAGGCTGCCACGTGGGGCTGCGTCGACGCTACAGAACGTAGAAGGGCGACCTCGTGGCCGCCCTTCTGTTTATTTACTTCTTTTCGATGGCCGACTCGACCACCATGTCCAGCACGTACGCCTGCGACGGCGCATCGGCCGGCGGGTTCTTCACTTCGTAGCGCTTCACGCGCACCACGTTGCGCACGCCGTCTTCGTGGGTGTAGCCCTCGATGGTGCCGTAGAAGTTCTCGAACTTGCCCGGCTCACCCTGCTTCAGGCCCTTGTCGTCGAACTTCACTTCGCGCACCTGCAGGCACTGGTAGTCCGGGATCAGCGGGTGCGAGCACTTCTGCGTCTTGGCGGCCACTTCCAGGAACACGGTTTCGCCGGCGCCGCCGTAGCGGGTTTCAGCGGTCGGCTCCGGGTTGAACACCAGCACGTCGCCCTTGGCGTTGGTCAGCGTCAGCTTGCCATCGGCATTCTGCTCGGCCTTCAGCTCGCCCTGCAGGCGGCTCGACACGGCTTCGTCCAGCGCCATCAGCGCCTTGTCGGTGCAGGCCATCATGGTCGAGGCCATCGCGCTGACCGTCAGCTTGCCGTCGGCCAGGGTGTAGCCGCCGCCCATGCGGTTGCAGGTGTTGCTGACCGACAGTCGGCCATCTGCGAAGTCCAGGGTGACCGGCTTGTCTTCGCGGGCGAACAGCGCGTCGATGCGCTTGCCGTCGGCGCCGGTGGCCTGCTGCAGCAGCCAGTGCTGGCTCTGCAGGCGCTGCGCATCCAGGTGCGCCAGCGTCTGCTGGTCTGCTGCCTTGGCCGCGGCCGGGGCCACGTCGTCGCCGCCGGTGCCGGCCGGGGCCGGGGTCTGGCTGCAGGCGGCCATCAGGGCCAGCGGGAGGAGCAGGGTGAGCTTGCGGTTCATGGTGATTCTCCTTGGGGAACCGTGGGGGAAACGGGGTGGGGCCGGCAACGGGGTTACCGTACCCCGGCGCTGTTCAGCTGCCGGAGGGCAACCACAGCAGCAGCGCCGCGCCCAGTGCGATGCGGTAGATCGCGAAGGCGGTGAACCTGTGCGACTTGATGTAGCCCATCAGCCACTTCACTACGACGAAGCCGGTGATGGCCGCGGCAAGGAAGGCCACGCCCACGTCGGCCCAGTCCTCGCTGCCCAGCTGCCCGGCCTTGGCCATTTCCAGGAAGGTGTAGGCGCTGGCGGCGAACATGGTGGGAATGCCGACCAGGAACACGAACTCGGCGGCGGCGGCGCGGCGGCTCAGGCCCAGCAGCATGGCCAGGAAGATCGCCGAGGCCGAGCGCGAGGTGCCGGGGAACACGCCGGCCACGACCTGTGCCAGGCCCACGCCGATCGCCACCGTCCAGGTCACCTGGTCGCGGTCGGGCAGGCGCGCGGTGTAGGCCTCCACCAGCAGCATCCAGACACCACCGATGATCAATGCCCAGGCCACCGGGCTGACCGTCTCCGGCAGCGACCAGCCGGCCTTGCGCACCACCAGGCCGACCACGGCGGTGACCAGGAAGGCGGCGCCCAGCTTGAACACGTACTCACGGTTCTCGCGCTGGTTGAAGCCGGTGGCCAGCTGCAGCAGGCGCTGGCGGAACACCAGCATCACGGCCACGATCGCGCCGGCCTGGATGACGATGTTGAAGAAGTCCGAGCGGGCACCCAGCCAGTGCTGGGCGATGAGCAGGTGGCCGGTGCTGGAGATCGGCAGGAACTCGGTCAAGCCTTCGAGGATGCCCAGCAGCAGGGCGGAGAGCAGGTCGGACATGGACGGTGCGTGACGCGCGGCGGAAGGAAGAAGGTCGAGAGGATAGACGATCCCTGCCGCACCAAACGGGTGCGTCTGGTGGCGGGTGCACCCGTTTGGTGCGCACCGTTCTGCACCGCCACGGAGCGCCCTTTTTGAAATCAATGACTTGCGGCCAGCGAAAAGTTGGCACGGTCGTTGCTGTACCTCAGCAGGCATTCATCCCCATCCGAGGTCGTACCGATGTCCGTGGAAAACGTTGAGAAGCTGATCAAGGACAACCAGATCGAGTTCGTCGATCTGCGTTTCGTGGATATGCGTGGCGTCGAGCAGCACGTCACCTTCCCGGTCAGCATTGTCGAACCGTCGCTGTTCGAAGAAGGCAAGATGTTCGACGGCAGCTCGATCGCCGGCTGGAAGGGCATCAACGAATCGGACATGGTCCTGCTGCCCGACACCACCAGCGCCTACGTCGACCCGTTCTACGCAGATCCGACCATCGTGATCAGCTGCGACATCCTCGATCCGGCCACCATGCAGCCGTACGGCCGCTGCCCGCGCGGCATCGCCAAGCGCGCCGAGGCCTACCTGAAGTCCTCCGGCATCGCCGAAACCGCGTTCTTCGGCCCGGAGCCGGAGTTCTTCATCTTCGACTCGGTCCGTTTCGCCAATGAAATGGGCAACACCTTCTTCAAGGTCGATTCCGAAGAAGCCGCCTGGAACAGCGGCGCCAAGTACGACGGCGCCAACAGCGGCTACCGTCCGGGCGTGAAGGGCGGCTACTTCCCCGTGCCGCCGACCGACACCCTGCACGACCTGCGCGCCGAGATGTGCAAGACCCTGGAACAGGTCGGCATCGAAGTGGAAGTGCAGCACCACGAAGTGGCCACCGCCGGCCAGTGCGAGATCGGCACCAAGTTCAGCACCCTGGTGCAGAAGGCCGATGAACTGCTGCGCATGAAGTACGTGATCAAGAACGTCGCGCACCGCAACGGCAAGACCGTCACCTTCATGCCCAAGCCGATCGTGGGCGACAACGGCAGCGGCATGCACGTGCATCAGTCGCTGTCCAAGGGCGGCACCAACCTGTTCTCCGGTGACGGCTACGGTGGCCTGAGCCAGCTGGCGCTGTGGTACATCGGCGGCATCTTCAAGCACGCCAAGGCCATCAATGCCTTCGCCAACTCGGGCACCAACAGCTACAAGCGCCTGGTGCCGGGCTTCGAGGCGCCGGTGATGCTGGCCTACTCGGCCCGCAACCGTTCGGCGTCGTGCCGCATTCCGTGGGTGTCCAACCCGAAGGCGCGCCGCATCGAAATGCGCTTCCCGGACCCGATCCAGTCCGGCTACCTGACCTTCACCGCACTGATGATGGCCGGCCTGGACGGCATCAAGAACCAGATCGACCCGGGTGCACCGAGCGACAAGGACCTGTACGACCTGCCGCCGGAGGAAGAGAAGCTGATCCCGCAGGTCTGCTCCTCGCTGGACCAGGCGCTGGAAGCGCTGGACAAGGACCGCGAGTTCCTGAAGGCCGGCGGCGTGATGAGCGATGACTTCATCGACGGCTACATCGCGCTGAAGATGCAGGAAGTGACCAAGTTCCGCGCGGCCACCCACCCGCTGGAATACCAGCTGTACTACGCCAGCTGACCGGATGCGATGGCGGTGGGTTCCCCCTCCCACCCGCCGCCATCGCTTCCGTTTTCGCGGCTGGGGAGCCGCGGTCAGATCGGGGTCGGATCCCATTCGTTTACGAATGGGCGCTGATCCCTATCCAGGGGCAAGAGAGAGACCGGATACGCGACCAGGGCCGCCCTCCCTCCCGCGTCGGTCGTGCAAGGAGAGAGGCACGGCCGTCCCGGCCTTGTACGTGTCCGGTGCAACAGCCACGGTCATCATCCTGATGACCCGTGGTTGCCTGATGCCAACGCGCGCTGGCGCGCTGGCCCCATCCACCCTCGGGACATGCGCATGAAACTGATCTCCGCCATCATCCGACCGTTCAAGCTCGACGAGGTCCGCGAGGCCCTGTCCGATGCAGGCGTGTCGGGCATCACCGTGACCGAAGTGAAAGGTTTCGGTCGCCAGAAGGGCCACACCGAGCTGTATCGCGGCGCCGAGTACGTCGTCGATTTCCTGCCCAAGATCAAGATCGAAACGGTGGTCACCGACGAGCGTGCCGACGCGGTGATCGAAGCGATCCAGTCGTCGGCAGGCACCGGCAAGATCGGTGACGGCAAGATTTTCGTCACCGCCGTCGAACAGGTCATCCGCATCCGCACCGGCGAAATCGGTGCCGACGCGCTGTAACCCCCTTCCGGAGATTCCCCCCATGAAGATGCGCCTTCTCACCGGGTGGCAAGCCCGGTTCCATCTGGTGTGCCTGTTGATGCTGCTCAGCGCACTGGCCGCCGGTGCCTGGCCGGGCAGCGCCCATGCCCAGGCCCAGGTATCGCCGTTGCCGAGCGAAAGCGTGGCGGTCGAGCCGCTGCACGATGCGGCCGCCACCGCCGCGGCGCCGGCCGTGGCCGAAGCGGCCGCCGCCTATGATCGTGGCGACGTCGCCTGGATGCTCACCTCGACCCTGCTGGTGCTGTTGATGGTGGTACCGGGCCTGGCCCTGTTCTACGGCGGCCTGGTGCGTTCGAAGAATGTGCTGTCGGTGCTCAGCCAGATCCTGGTGGTGTTCTCGCTGGTGCTGCTGCTGTGGGTGGCCTATGGCTACAGCGCGGTGTTCAGCGCCGGCAATCCGTTCTTCGGCTCGTTCACCGAATTCGCCTTCCTCAAGGGCTTCACCCCGGAGTCGGTGGGCAACACGCCGATCAAGGGCCTGCCGGACTATCTGTTCGTCGCGTTCCAGTCGACCTTTGCCGGCATCACCACCGCGCTGATCGTCGGTGCCTTCGCCGAGCGCATCAAGTTCCGCGCGGTGCTGCTGTTCTCGGCGCTGTGGTTCACCCTCAGCTACATCCCGATGGCACATATCGTCTGGGGTGGCGGCTACCTGGGTGAGCTGGGTGCCATCGACTTCGCCGGCGGTACCGTGGTCCACATCAACGCGGGCGTCGCCGGCCTGGTCGGCGCGTGGTTCGTCGGCAAGCGCCTGGGCTATGGCCAGACCGCGCTGAAGCCGCACAATGTGCCGTTTACCTACATCGGCGCGATGCTGCTTTGGGTGGGCTGGTTCGGCTTCAACGCTGGCTCGGCAGCAGCGGCCGACACCGTGGCCTCGCTGGCCTTCCTCAACACCGTGCTGGCCACCGCTGCCGCCGTGCTTGGCTGGACGCTGGTGGAAGCGATCGGCAAGGGCAAGCCGTCGGCACTGGGCGCTGCGTCGGGTGCGGTGGCCGGGCTGGTCGGCATCACCCCGGCCTGTGGCACCGTCGGGCCGCTTGGCGCGATCGTGATCGGTTTTGTCGCCGGCGTGGTCTGCGTGTGGGGCGTGACCGGCCTGAAGCGCCTGCTGAAGGTGGACGACACCGCCGACGTGTTCGGTGTGCATGGTGTCGGCGGCATCGTCGGCGCGATCCTCACCGGCGTGTTCAGTGCGCAGTCGCTGGGCGGCACCAAGGCCGATCTGGATATCGCCCATCAGGTCTGGGTGCAGGTGGTCAGCGTCGGCCTGACCGTGGTGTGGTCGGCGGTGATGACCGCGGTCATCCTGTTGGTGGTCAAGGTCGTGGTCGGCCTGCGGGTGACCGAAGAGGCCGAACGCACCGGCCTGGATGTGACTTCGCACGGCGAGTCCGCCTACGAGGCCTGACGTGGCGGCGCACTGACGTGGTGGGTGCCGACCGTTGGTCGGCACTTCCACTGTCCTTGTTCTGGTAGGTGCCAAGCTTGCTTGGCACGGGGTCTGGGTCTGCTCTGGTGGGTGCCGACCGTTGGTCGGCACAGCGGGTAGCCCATCCACGCATGGCGTGGCTCTACCGTTCCTGCTCCAATGGCTGTCTGCAGGTGGGCGTGTACACGCCTCCAACGACCTCGATGGACTACAGAACGGAGTAGGCGTGATCCAGGCGACTTCCGCAGCAGTGATGGAAGACATCGAATGGTATGTCTACCTGCTGACCCTGGACGAATACAGTCCGCATGCGCTGGTGCGTAGTGTGGCCGGCGCAGGAGATCGAGAACACTGGAGCTTCGCTGTGGAGCTCACCTATCGCTGCCTTTCCTCCGGTCTGTGGCGACTCTCCTACGGCCTGCCTCCGGAGCTGGGGCTTTCCAGCATCGATCGTCGATCCGAGCACCAGCAGTCTGATCAACATCATGGTGCCTGGAGCACATGCATTGGATCCGGGCTTTGTGATCCGACAGGTGCTTCCGGATGGATTCGGTGGATTCTCAGTCTCAACCAGAGGCTGGGGTACGGGTTCGCGTCCAATGTTCAACTCGAATTGGTGGGCCAAGTGTGGAGTTCCAATACGCGCGATACTGGTGGCGAAGTTGGCAAGTTGCGGTGGCCTTGGAGTACTTTTCCCTCAAGGCAGAAATGCATGAGCTACCGGGGCTCTGATGGAAAGATGGTGGAGATCTGCCAGTGAGTGAGCGTGAGTTGGGGGCAAAGATTGTGTCTGTGATTGCCAGCTCCGTGCTTGGAGCGGCTCTATTCATAGGCATTCCGCTGAGTTCTCGGATAGGCAGCTTTTCGCAGGCTGCAATTTTCACATCGCTGGTTTGCGCCATAGCCGCTGTGTCGGGCCTCATCTTCGGTGTGCCCGGGGTTATGCTTGTGGACAAGTTTCTTCCGCGGTTCAAAGCTCGTTATGTTGTAGCTGCACCAATCTGTGCCTTGTTGGCGTGGCTCGCGTTCGAGGGTGCCTTCTCTCCTGGCGCTTGGATAAAGGTCTGGACCAGTCCTTCCTTTTGGTTTGGGTGGGCTCCCAGGCGCGCTGGCATCATGCTTTTCATCGGGTTGGCCGTGGGTGCCTTCTACATGTTGATCTGGCCGCGGATTGGACGAATGATGAAGGTCAACACGGCCTTGTGACTGAGGGCGATGGAATCGGGTGCCTGTGCGCAGCAAGGTGGCGGCGGCAAATAGCCAGGCATACAGCGGCGCGGGGAAGTAGGGGGCATCGATGAGTACAACCGTGCACTGAACGCAGTGACGACGGCGCTGGTGGGCGGTGTGGCGGGACAGGGCGCTGGCCAGGCCGCGTCCAATGCACTGGCGCCCTATGCCGCTCACTTCATCGGCAGCACGCTTGACCCGAACCACGGCAGCGACCCCAATGCGACTCTGCAACTGCTGTCGCATGCGGTGTTGGGTGCGCTGCTGGCGGAAGCCGATGGTGGCGGTGCGGGAACCGGAGCGGTGTCCGCGGCCGGCGGCGAGTTGGCCGCGAAGGTACTGACTAATACATTGACCGGCGGAGACCCCTCCAAGCTGAGCCCGGAGCAGAAAGAGATGGTGCTGGCGTTGTCGCAGGCAGTTGGCGCACTGGCGGGCGGGCTGTCGGAGCAAAAGAAGGTCACGAAATGAGTGCTAGTGATGTGAAAGATGCTGGAAGAATTTCCGTTCAGGCTGCATATGTATTGATGTGCGTGTTCCTTCAGAAGTATATGGAGAGGGGGGAGGGGCAGGACACTCTTGTTGATCTGTTATCTTCGGGAGGGTCATTTCTATGGGCAAATGGCTTGCCCAACGATCCGGCAATGTGGGATGACTGGTGTGATGCATTTGCAGAGGTTGTCACCGTGGGGAGTGCTCTTAATTCTGAATTTTGTAGCGCACAAATTAATTCGTCGGGCGAGTACTTGGCGTTGCTGGATGCGTTCTCGGTAATGATGGTATTCCTTGAGTCGATTTTTGATCGATCTGGTGAGGATCTTCCGCTGTTCGAAGTTGTTGTTCGCCTTATGTCGCCTCTAGGTGATTCCGGTTGTCTTGATGATTCCTCTGTCTGGGCTGAGTGGGTGGAGTCGGTTAGGAAGGTGAGGGCATAGGGTTCTGGGCGGTTGCTTGTTCAATGGAAGTTGGGGTTAAACGGCCGCCTCGATGAAGTTGCTCGGCTTGACGGTGTTGCCAGTCTGTATGTCACCGGTCGAAGCAGTGGTGACGCGCCAAGGTAGATTTCTTCGCAATGCGGGCGCGGAGGGATTGACCAGATCGGCCACTGGCGGGATCTGAGGGGCCGTTGATGAATCATTTTGTTCAAGTTGTTATGACGGTTGTTCCTGGGTTCACGTGTCCACGGTGTTGGAATCGATTCGGCGGCATGGCTGGGTCCGTTTCGGGGATTGAAGGTAGGTGATGAGGAACTTGGGCGTTTGGCTATTCGAATTGGAGTTTGAGATTTGGGCATGAGGTGGGGGCGTCATTGAGTTTTTGCATGACAGCTCCCCAGTTCTCCAGCGATCCGGACGAAGCGAAGAACCACGGCTGCAGTCCATGGTTACAATCCGCCCATGATCAGCCCCCGCCTTCTGGCTTCCACACTGCTGGCCCTGGCCCTTTCGGCCTGCACCGCCACCGCGCCTGTGCAGCACAACCCGCTCGCCACCTGGGTCCCATCACCCAACCAGAACGCGCGCACCCCGGTCATCATCGTCATCCACCACACCGAGCAGAAATCGGTGCAGCAGAGCCTGCATACGTTGCGCACGGCCAACAGCGGTGGGCCGGTCAGTGCGCACTACCTGATCGGCGCCGATGGCCATCGTTACCAGCTGGTGGCTGATGAGCGCCGTGCCTGGCACGCCGGCGCCGGGCGCTGGGGCACCATCTCCGATCTCAATTCGGCTTCGATCGGTATCGAGCTCGACAACGATGGCCGCAGCCCGTTCAGTGCGGCACAGATCGAATCGCTGATCGTGCTGCTGCGCGATCTCACCACGCGCCTGAACATCCCGCCGCGCCAGGTGATCGGCCATGCCGACCTGGCGCCGACGCGCAAGCAGGATCCGAGCCGCTTCTTCCCATGGCAGCAGTTGGCCGAGGCCGGCTTCGGCGTGTGGCCGCGCGCGGCCGACGGCGCGGCACCGGAAGGATTCGACGCGTGGAATGCGCTGGCCCGCTTCGGCTATCCGCTCGACAACCGCGACGCCACCGTCGCTGCGTTCCACCGCCGCTTCCGTGGCCGCGACGACCTGCCGAAGACGCTGGATGCCGAGGACGCCCGCATCCTGCACTCGCTGCTGCTGCAGACGCCGTGACTCCGCGCATGAACGCTTGGCCCCGCGCTGGGTTGCCGCCCAGCGGCCGGCCCGCCACCATGGCGGCATGATCGATTCCGCCACCTTCTTCAAGCGCAAGCACTGGACCCTGCTGGCAGCGGCCGTGCTCGCCGGTTGCGCCACCACCGCTCCCCGCACGGGCTCCGAAGCGCCCACGCCGACCTCGCCGCCGGCGGCCACCTACGCCAAGGTCGGCTGGAAAGCCCTGCCAGCGGTCTCGGACAGCGATCTGCAGGCCGGCTTCGTGGCTTGGCGCAGCAGCTGCGCCCGCCTGAAAAACGACGCTGTCTGGGCCAAGCCCTGCGCCACCGCCGCAGCGGTGTCAGACAAGAACCCGGCCGCGATCCGCCAGTTCCTGCAGCGCGACCTCGATGCCTATGCGCTGCGTGCCGGTGGCCATCAGGCCGACGGATTGATCACCGGCTACTACGAGCCGATCTACCCCGGCAGCCTGACCCGCACCGACAAGGCGACGGTGCCGGTCTACGGCACGCCGGATGATCTGGTGGTGGTGCAGCTGGACAGCCTCTACCCGGAACTGAAGGGCAAGCGCCTGCGCGGGCGCGTCGAAGGCAAGGTGCTCAAGCCCTATGACGACGCCGGCACCATCGCGGCCAAGGGCGCCAAGGCGCCGGTGCTGGCCTGGCTGACCGATCCGATGGACCTGCAGTTGCTGCAGATCCAGGGGTCCGGCCGCGTGCGCCTGGCCGATGGCAAGCAGGTACGGCTGGCCTATGCGGAACAGAACGGCCACCCCTACCGTGCCATCGGTCGTTGGCTGGTGGACCAGGGCCAGCTGAAGAAGGAAGACGTCACCATGGACGCGATCCGCGCCTGGGCCCGGGCCAATCCCGCGCGCGTGCCGGAACTGCTGCGCAGCAACCCCAGCTATGTGTTCTTCGTGCGCAATCCGGACAGCCCGGAAGGCCCGCGTGGTTCACTGAACGTGCCGCTCACCGCGGGCTACAGCGTGGCGGTAGACCGTACCGTGGTGCCGCTGGGCAGCCTGCTGTGGCTGTCGACCACGCGCCCCGATGGCACGCCCGTGGTACGCCCGGTGGCTGCGCAGGACACCGGCGGCGCCATCGCCGGCGAAGTGCGCGCGGACCTGTACTGGGGCAGTGGCGATGCCGCCGGCAAGCTGGCCGGCGACATGAAGCAGAAGGGCAACATCTGGATGCTGTGGCCGAAGGGCGTGCCCCTGCCGAACTGAACCAGCAGGGGGCGGATCCCTTTCCAAAGGAAAGGCTCTGGCCCCGGATGCCTGATAATGGCGCCATTCCGAACTTTCCGGCCGCGCCTGCGGCCAGGACCCCTGCAATGACCTACGCAAAGCACAACGCAAAACCCGGCGCGAAATCCGCCGCAAAGAAGTACTACAAGCACTGGGCCGAATCGGGCCTGGGCAAGGGCAACGTGCTGATGGAAGCGCGCGGCGACAAGATCGTGCGGCAGGTGGAAATCTACGGCACCAAGATGGTCTGGGCCGACGAGCACGCCCACAGCGATGACCGTTTCCTGCTGGCCGACCAGCCGGTGTCGTTCCTGGATTTCGACAAGGACGACGAAATCTCCGCGCGTGAATTCGAAGCCGCCTGGAAGAAGGCACGGGAAGCCACCGGCTACCCGGTGTAATCCCCCCCGGCTCCCGCCCTTGTAGCGCCGAGCCTTGCTCGACGCTGCAAAAGCGGGCATGTGAAATGTTATATAATTACATTTCACCATAACCGCCCCTTCCCATGAAGACTCCCACCCTTGTGGCCGCCCTGGCGGCCGCACCGTTCGCCCCTGAAGCTTTCGCACAGTCCGCCGATGCCGCGCTCACCCTCGGCAAGGTGCAGGTGCACCAGCACGGCGAAGGCCAGCTCAGTGCGCACCAGGTGCTGACTTCGGTGGACGTGCTGGGTGCAGACCAGATCGAAAACCGCAACGTTTCGCACAGCTGGGAACTGCTCGGGCAGATGCCCGGCATCCAGCTCACCGAAACCCGGCAGGGCGCCGAATCGGGCAAGATCAGCTTCCGCGCCTTCAACGGCGAGGGTTACCTCAATGCCATCAAGACGCTGATCGATGGCATCCCCAGCAACGTCAACAGCGGCAACCAGCGCTTCATCGACATGCTGTTCCCGCTGGACATCAGCTACATCGAAGTGGTGCGTGGTACCAACGATCCGCGCTATGGCCTGCACAACATCGGCGGCAACGTGAACTTCGGTACGCGCCAGGGCGGCAGCTACACCGATGCGCGCCTGGCCTACGGCAGCTACAACACCCGTGATGCGCAGCTGGCGATTGGCCGCGAAGCCAATGGCTTCGCGCAGAACTACTTTGTCGGCACCCAGGCCAGCGATGGTTATCGCGACCACGACACCTCCAGGAAGTACTCGCTGGGCGGCAAGTGGTTCTTCGGCACGCTGGACGAAGGGCTGCGCGTGGGCCTGACCGCGCGCGCCTACCACCATGAGGCCGACGAACCGGGCTTCATGACCGCCGAGGAACTGCGCACGCACCGCCGTGGCAGCGAGCTGCGCAACGGCAACGACGGCGATGACCGCGACATGCGCCAGATCGCCGCGCACGTCGACCTGAAGCTGTCCGACGCACTCACCTTCGGCACGCGGCTCTACTACAACCGCTATGAAGACGACCGCCGCGTGACCTTCAGCGACCTGCCCACCGGCAACCTGCCGCGCCAGCGCCGCGTGTGGGATGAACGCCAGACTGGCCTGCTCAGCACGCTGACCTGGCAGGCCAGCTCCACGCTTACTGTCGAGGGCGGCCTGAACTACGAGCAGCAGGACAACGGCTATATCCGCGAGCGCTATGCCTACGCCGAACCGACCGATTACAGCCAGCCGCCGGCGCGCGTGCAGAACGACGACCGCCACAGCTTCGACAACTGGGGCGCCTACGTGCAGGCGATCTACCAGCCCGCCGAGGCGTGGAAGATCGTGCCGGCCTATCGTATCGATCGCTTCAGTGGCAGCACGCACCTGATGAACGGCATCACCGCCCGGCTGCAGGATTACGGCAGCATCGGCCAGCCCAAGCTGAGCATCATCCACAGCCTGGGCCAGACCACCCACGTCTACGCCAACTGGGGCCGCACCTTCCAGGTGCTGACCGGGTCCACCGCACCGGCCTACCTCACCCCGGGGCAGGCGCCGATGCAGCCGTCCACCAATACGGGCATGGAGCTGGGCCTGAAGTTCCAGCCGTTCCAGGGCGCCCAGGCGCGCCTGGCGGTGTGGCAGCAGGACGCGGAAAACGAGGTATCCAACATGCCTGCCACCGGCACCACGGTCACCCTGGGCAAGACCCGCCGGCGCGGCGTGGATGCGCAGTTGAGCCTGCAGCTGGGCGATGACTGGACGGTATGGGCGTCGCACGCCTACCAGGAAGCGAAGATCACCCGCGACGACCGCGATGCCGGCATTTCCCTGCACGGCCGCGAAGTGGCCGCCACCCCGCGCCACATCAGCAATCTGGGTGTGGACTACCGCGCCAGCGACGCGCTGCGCCTCGGCCTGCAGGCACGCGCGCAGGGCGACTACTACCTTGAGGAGCGCAACGTGGCCGGCAAGTTCGGTGGCTTCGCCGTGCTCGACCTCAGTGCTGCCTATCAGCTCACCCCGCGTTTCAGCGTGGACCTGCAACTGAAGAACGTCACCGGCCGCGAGTACGCCTACGCCTGGTACGACAGCTTCTTCTGGGACAGCGCCCGCCCGATGTTCTCGCCAGCCCCGGGCCGCAGCGTGTTCGTTGGCCTCAACATGAAGCTGTAACCGGCCACGCATCTGGCAATGGTCGAGCTTGCTCGACCTGCAGCAGGGGTCAGATCCCTTTCCGCCAGGAAAGGGCTCTGACCCCGAACCCCGCGTTTTGCACTACATTGGTGCAATGTCCGACCCCGCACCCCCGCCGTCCCTTGATGCCCTGGGCACGCCGCTGGCCTGGGCCGGGGCCGATGGCTGCATTGCCGGCTGCAATCCGGCCTTCGCCCGCTGGCTGGGCGTCAGCGTCCGGCGCCTGCTGGGTCGGCCATTGGCCGCACTGGAAGTGCAGGGCGAGGCACTTGCCCATTTCCTGGCCCGCGATGAGCGCGACAGCCTGCGCCTGAACCGGCTGGCGCTGGCGGTGCCCGGCGAGGCGCCGCGCTTCGCCGAGGGCTGGATGAGCCGCCGCGACGATGGTGGCTGGCTGCTGGAGGCGCATCCGGTCGATGAATTCCCCGGGCTGGACCCAACCCAGGCGCTGCCCAGTGCGCTCAGCGCGGCGCTGAAGGGCCTGGCCCACGAGCTGCGCAACCCGCTGGCCGGGCTGAAGGGCGCGGCCCAGCTGCTGGCCCGCCGCGCGGCGCAGCGCGACGCCAGCGAACGTGAGCTGATCGAACTGATCGGCTCGGAGATCGAGCGCCTCAACGGCCTTCTCGACCAGCTGCTGTCGCCGGCCCCGGCCGCGCCGCATGCGGAACTGAACATCCATGCCGCGCTGGAACGTGTGCTGCGCCTGGCCGAGAACGAGGCCGGCTGGGCGGTACGCCTGCAGCGCGACTACGACCCCAGCATTCCCGAATTCCACGGCGACGCCGACCGCCTCACCCAGGCGGTGTGGAACCTGGTGCGCAACGCGATCCAGGCCGGTGCCGGCAGCATCACCCTGCGCACCCGCGTGGAGCATGGGGTGCGCATCGCCGAGCAGTTGCACACGTTGGCCTTGCGCCTGGAAATCGCCGACGACGGCCGTGGCGTGCCCGAGGAGCTGGCCGAACACCTGTTCCTGCCGCTGGTCAGTGGCCGTGCCGAAGGCACCGGGCTGGGCCTGGCACTGGCCCAGCAGGTCGCGCGCGAGCATCGCGGCACGCTCACCTACCGCTCGCGTCCGGGCCATACCGTGTTCACCCTGCTGTTGCCGATCGGCAACGGCGCCGCTCCTGCCGAGGAGGCCCCGCGCGATGTCTGAGTCCCCCACCACCGCACAGCGCATCTGGGTGGTCGACGATGATCGTGCGGTGCGCTTCGTACTGTGCACCGCGCTGCGCGAGGCGGGGTACCAGGTCGTCGATTTCGACAGTGCCGCTCCCGCCCTGCAGGCGTTGAGCGCGGGCCCGCCGCCGGCGCTGCTGTTCACCGATGTGCGCATGCCCGGCGACGATGGCCTGGTACTGCTGGACAAGCTCAAGGCCGCGTTGCCGCAGCTGCCGGTGGTGGTGATGTCGGCCTATACCGATGTCGCCAGCACCGCCGGTGCGTTCCGCGGGGGCGCGCATGAATTCCTGTCCAAGCCGTTCGACCTGGACGATGCCGTGGCGCTGGCGCAACGTGTGCTGCCGGCCGTGGCGCCCGCGCTGGCCGCCCCCAGCCCCGCCGCCGAAACGCCCGGCGACCAGCCGCCGCAACTGGTGGGCGATACCCCCCCGATGCGTGCGCTGTTCCGCGCCATCGGTCGCCTGGCGCAGGCACCGCTGGCGGTGCTGGTCACCGGCGAGACCGGCACCGGCAAGGAGCTGGTGGCCAATGCGCTGCACCGCGAATCGCCGCGTGCGCAGGGTCCGTTCGTCGCGCTCAATACCGCCGCGATCCCGGCCGAACTGCTGGAGAGCGAGCTGTTCGGCCACGAAGCTGGCGCCTTCACCGGTGCGCAGCGCCGTCATGTCGGCCGCTTCGAGCAGGCCAACGGCGGCACGCTGTTCCTGGATGAGATCGGCGACATGCCGTTGCCGCTGCAGACCCGCCTGCTGCGTGTGCTGGCGCAGGGTGAGTTCTTCCGCGTCGGTGGCCGCGAGCTGATCCGCGTCGATGTGCGCGTGGTGGCCGCCACCCACCAGGATCTGGAAGGCCTGGTCGCGCAGGGCAAGTTCCGCGCCGATCTGCTGCATCGCCTGGACGTGGTGCGCCTGCAGTTGCCGCCGCTGCGTGAGCGCCGCGAGGACATCGCGCAACTGGCCAGCACGTTCCTGGCCGCCGCCGCACGCAGGCTGGATACGCCGCCTAAGCGCCTCACCGCCGCGGCTCTGCAGGCGCTGCGCGAACACGACTGGCCGGGCAACGTGCGCGAACTGGAGAACGTGTGCTGGCGGATGGCCGCGCTGGCCGCCGCCGACACCATCGGCGTGGCCGATGTCGATACCGCGCTGAACCGCGCGCGCGGCCGCCGCAACAGCGCCAGCGCAGCCGATCCGGGCCAATGGGAAGCGCTGCTGGCCGAATGGGCGCGCCGTCAGCTGGCCGAGGGCGTGGAAGGGCTGCACGCGCAGGTGCGCGAGCGGGTCGACCATGCCCTGCTGGAGGCAGCGCTGCAGATCACCCACGGTCGCCGCGCCGAAGCCGCTGCCCGCCTCGGCCTCGGCCGCAATACCCTTACCCGCAAGCTGGGCGCCGGGCGCCGTCGCGGGGGCCATTGAACGGTCCCTGCACGCGATCCTCGCGCCCGCTTGCCGAACCGTTGATCGTTCATGGACGATGCAATGCTTAGTGTCACCTGCAAGGAGTCTTCGATGCGTCTGTCCTTTGCCATCCTGCCGTTGTCCGCCGCCGTGCTGCTGTCTGCCTGTGGCAGCGCGCCGAAGAAGGCCGAGCCCACCCCGCCGCCGCCCACCGTGGTCAGCGCAGCGAAGCAGGGCGAGGCCAATCTGTCGCCGGCCTCGGCCAGCATCGTCAGTGGCCGCATCGCACTGATGGTGGAGCCCGGAGGTATCCACATCACCGGCCTGATCGGTGGCCTGCAGCCGATGCAGCAGGCCGGTTTCCACATCCACGAGCGCGGCGACTGCAGCGCGGTGGATGCCAGCAGCGCCGGCAACCACTTCAACCCCGGTGGCGCCGCGCATGGCCGCGCCGGCACCGGCAAGCACCACCTGGGCGACATGGACAACCTGCGTGCCGATGCCCAGGGCCGCGCCAACGTCGATATCCACCTCAAGGGCGTTACCCTTGGCGGAGGCGCCGCCACCGATATCGCCGGACGTGCACTGGTCGTGCATGCCAACGCCGACGACTATCGCAGCCAGCCCGCCGGCAATGCCGGCGTCCGCATCGCCTGTGGCGTGATCCGGGTCGTCCGCTGATCACTGCAGGCAACATCCAGGGAGAGATTCCAATGCGTCTGATCCACACTTCGCTGTTTGCGGCCATCGCCGCGCTGGGCCTGGCGGCCTGTAACCAGCAGCCCGCCGCGCCGCAGACTGAGACTCCGCCGGCCGCGCCGGCTGACGGCGCCACCACCGAGCCGGCTGCAACTCCTGAACCGGCTGCGGCACCGGCTGCCGATGCCTCGGCCACCGCCGAACTGGCACCGACCCAGGGCAACGAAACCAAGGGCAGCGTCACCTTCAAGGTGGTCGACGGCAAGGTCCACGTGACCGGCCAGATCACTGGCCTGAAGCCGGGCAGCGAGCACGGCTTCCACATCCACGAGAAGGGCGACTGCAGCGCGCCGGACGGCATGAGCGCCGGCGGCCACTTCAACCCGGGCAAGCAGGATCACGGCAACGTCGCCACCGATCCGCACCACGGCGGCGACATGCCCAACATCAAGGCCGACGACAAGGGCGTGGCCACCATCGACGGCCCGGTGTCGAGCAATGTCAACATCGGCAAGGGTGATGACTTCGACATCATCGGCCGCGGCCTGATCGTCCACGCCGATGCGGACGACTACAAGACCCAGCCGACCGGCAACGCCGGCGCACGCCTGGCGTGTGCGGTGATCCAGAAGGCCCCGTAAGAATCAAGGAACGCCGGCGCAAGCCGGCGTTTTTCATTATCGGTAGTGCCGGCCGCTGGCCGGCAATCGCAGATCCGGACGTTGCCGGCCAG
>NZ_JBMRGI010000031.1:0-47130 GCF_049384345.1 Stenotrophomonas sp. CASM110 | reverse complement strand
CCCCCCCCCCCCCCCCGGCCCCGACCCAGCACGTAAGAACAACGAGCCGGCCAACCTGCTGTTGATCTTGATGTTGATGTTGATCTGTAAGCAGTCGCGGCCGCAGGCCGCGCGGGACCACTCACAGATGCCGCAGTTCCTGCTTCAGCGTCGCCACACAGCGGCGGCTGACTTCCAGCGGCTGCCTGCCATGCCGCAGCACCGCCTGCACCTGCCCGCCGGAGCCGCGGCGCAGCTCCACCAGCTCGTGCCGCGCCACCAGGCAGTTGCGATGGATGCGGATGAAGCGGCTGGCGAACTCTTCCTCCAGCGACTTCAGCGATTCCTCGATCAGGTCCTCGCCGCGCGCGTGGTGCACCACCACGTACTTCTCTTCGGCCTGCAGGTAGTGGATGTCGTCCAGCGGAATCAGCCGCAGGCTGCCGCGCAGGCGTGCGCACAGTACGCTGCGTGCCTGCTGCCCGCTGTGCGCCTGCGGCTGGCCATCGCGACCGGCCAGGAACGTGCGTGCCCGTGCAATCGCCGCTGCCAGGCGTTCGGCGCGCACCGGCTTCATCAGGTAATCGATGGCTGCCGCTTCGAAGGCCGACAGCGCATGCGCATCGTAGGCAGTGCAGAACACCACCGCCGGCCGCGGTTCGAAGCTGGCCAGGTGGCGGGCTGCTTCCAGGCCGTCCAGCCCAGGCATTGCGATGTCCAGCAGGACCAGGTCCGGCTGCAGCTCCGCGCACGCGTGCAGGGCCTGCTCGCCGTTGCCGGCCTCGGCCACCACGTCCACGCCGTCCTGTGCGGCCAACAGGCTGCGCAGGCGCTCACGCGCCAGTGGTTCGTCATCGGCGATGACTACCCTCACGATCGTCCCCTCACTGGATCGGCACTGTCACCTGGCAGGCATAGTAGCCCTCGCTCCAGCCAGCCGTCATCCGCGCGGCACTGCCAAAGCGCCAGGCCAGCCGATGGCCGATGCTGTGCTGGGCATGGCCAGCCCCCCGCGCCAGGGCCAGCCCGGGCGCCTGCGGATCAGGCGCGGGATTGCGCACGCGGATCTGCAGATCGTTGCCCTCGCGCAGCAGCTGCAGCTCGATGGTGCCGCCCTCGGGCAGGCGCGAAATGCCATGCAGCACGGCGTTTTCCACCAGCGGCTGCAGTACCAGCCTTGGCAATGGCAGGTCCCACGGCAGCGGCTCGTCACGCTGCCAGCGCACCTGCAGGCGTTCGCCCAGGCGCAGCGATTCGATCGACAGGTAGCGCTCGGCCAGTTCGCATTCGTCGCGCAGGGTGGAATCGCCCTCGCCTGCACCGAGCGCAGCACGGAACAGATCGGACAGGTCGAGCACGGCACGCTCGGCCACCGCCGGGTCCCGATGCAGCAGGCTGGCGATGAGGTTCATGCTGTTGAACAGGAAATGCGGGCGGATGCGCGCCTGCAGCGCATCGGCCTGGGCGCGTGCATTGGCCTGCACCTGCGCGGCCCAGCGGTCGCTGACATAGAAGTAGCGCAGCGCCAGCGCGGTGATCAGCGCGGTGGTGGCGGCGCTGCCGAGGGTGAAGCGCCAGAAGCTGATGCCGTTGGCGAAGCTGTCACCCAGCACCGCGTACAGCGCGTGCACGATGCCGGCGCAGACGACCGCGATCAGGGCCGCCAGTGCGATGGCAGCGACCGCCCCCATCACCTGCGGCAGCCTGGACAGCGCCTGCCGCAGCAGGCACAGGCTGGCGGTCACGGCCAGCGCCAGCCACAGCGCGAAGCCGCTGGCCGACAGCAGCTCGCCAACGGTCCAGTGGCGGCTGCCATCCGGCGCAAGCGCCAGCACCACCACCACCAGCTCGGCCAGGCCCAGCATCGCCGCCAGCCGCGGCAGGCGGCACAGTTCCGGCATCCACGGCGATGGGCTGGCCGGGGACATGGCTCAGGCCGCGCCCAGCCGTTCCTGGAGCCAGTCGCCCAGCGCCCGGATTTCCTCGGCACAGACCTGGTGGGCCATCGGGTAGCTGTGCCACGCCACGTCCAGGCCCAGCGTACGCAGCGCCTGTGCGCTGTGGGCCGCCACGGCCTGCGGAATCACCGGGTCGCCACTGCCATGGGCCATGAACACCGGCACCTGCACCGCGCCTTCAACGCGCGTGGCACTGTCGGCTTCGGGCAGATAGGTGGACAGGGCGATCAGGCCGGCCAGTGGCGCGGTGCGCGACAGCGCAGCAGTCAGGATGATCGCACCACCCTGCGAGAAGCCGGCCAGGAAGATCTTCTCCGCCGCGACGCCACGCTCGATCTCGCGCGCGATCAGCGCGTCCAGCTGCACCACCGATTCCTGCACGCCGGCCATGTCGGCACGCGACCGGAAGTCCATGCCGACGATGTCGTACCAGCCGCGCATGGGCACGCCGTTGTTGATCGTGATCGGCCGCACCGGTGCGTGCGGGAACACGAAGCGCAGCGCCGGCCAGTGCGGCCGCACCAGCTCCGGCACGATCGGCGCGAAATCATGGCCATCGGCGCCGAGGCCGTGCAGCCAGATCACCGACCACTGCGGCGAGGCGCCGGTTTCCTGTTCCACCGTTTGCAGCATGATGCGGCTCCTTCAAGTTCGAGCCGCATTATGCCGCTGGCGTGGGGCAATCAGTACAGCGGCGGTTGCTCGGCCGCTTCGCGCCGCAGCTGCGCGGCGCGGACCAGTACCGGTGGCGGGATGTTCTCTTCGGGAATGTCCAGCAGGCCCAGGCGATGCAGGAAGGCGCCCGGACCACGCGAGGAGGTCAGCGCCACCACCGGAATGGCCAATACCATGCCGATCACCACCGGCGCCATCCACGCCGCCAGCGACGGCGACACGGCCCAGGCCAGCACGCCCATGAAGGCGCCGAACACACCCAGGCCACCGTAGCCGCGGATCAGTGCCAGCCACGAGATGCCGCCGTCGTCACGCTGCTGCGCATCCCAGCCGGAATCGCGGCCGGACAACACTTCGGCCACGCCCCGCGACTGCACGTACATCACCACCGGCGCCATCAGCGCGGCCAGCACGGTTTCCACCAGCATCGACACGAAGGCACGGATCGCACCGCCGCAGCCACGGCGGTCGACCGGGTCCAGCAGCATCGCCAGGTAACCGAGCACCTTGGGCAGCAGCAGTACCGCCATCGTGGCGGCGAACAGGCGCACCACCTGCTCTTCGTCCTGTGCGCGCCAGTACACGCTGGGCGACAGGTGCAGCAGGGCATTGAAGTCGATGCCCTCCTGGAACAGCGGGATGGCGATGCCGATCAGCATCAGCATTGCCCACATCGGTGCGGTGAAATAGTGGCCGATGCCGATCAGCATGTGCGTGCGGCTGATCCAGTGCAGGCCGCGGCTGCCCACGACCTTGCCGTGCTGCAGGTTGCCCTGGCACCAGCGGCGGTCGCGAACCAGCAGATCGGTCAGCGTCGGCGGGCCCTCTTCATAGCTGCCACCGAGGTAGGGCACCATGTGCGCAGCCCAGCCGCCACGACGCATCAACGCTGCTTCGACGAAGTCATGGCTGAGCACGTGGCCGCCGAACGGCTTGCGCCCCGGCAGCGCCGGCAGGCCGGCGTGGTCGGCGAAGGCGCGGGTACGGATGATGGCGTTGTGGCCCCAGTAGTTGCTCTCGGCGCCATGCCACCAGGCCACGCCACGGGCGATCACCGGCCCGTACACGCGGCCACCGAACTGCTGCATGCGTGCGAACAGGGTGCGGCCGCCGATCACCGACGGCAGGGTCTGGATCAGGCCGACGTCGGCGTTGTGCTCCATGCCGGCCACCAGGCGCACGATGCTGTCGCCGGTCATCAGGCTGTCGGCGTCGAGGATCAGCATCTGCGGGTAGGCACCGCCGAAGCGACGGACCCAGTCGGCGATGTTGCCGGCCTTGCGCCCGCTGTTGTCACCACGGCGACGGTAGAACAGGCGGGTCTGGCCGTCCGGCACCCGCTCGCGCAGCTCGCCGAACACCCGCTCCTCGGCAGCGGCGATGTCCTCGCGACGGGTATCGCTGAGCACGAAGAAATCGAATCGGCCGAGCTGGCCGGTGGCCGCCACCGACTCGTAGATCGCCTGCAGGCCCGCCAGCAGGCGGCGCGGGTCTTCGTTGTAGGTCGGCATCAGCAGCGCGGTGCGGCTGTGCACGGTCGGCAGCGGCTTGTCCGGGTCGATGCCGAGGCGATAGCCACGGTCGAACACGGCGGTCAGGAAGCCGGCCAGGGCGCTGGCGAAAGACAGCGCGATCCAGGCAAACAGGCCAACGAACAGCACCAGCAGGCAGGCTTCGAGCACGCTGATGCCATTGGCCGACAGCACCCGCCACATCATCCGCGTGGCCACGGCGGTCATGCCGAGCGTGCCACCGAAGATGTACAGCCGGCGCAGGCCGATCAGGCGCGGCGACGTGCGATGCCGCCGGACCTTCAGTGCACCTTCGCGCAGGGTCTGTTCGGGCATCTGCAACGGAGATTCAGCGGGCAGCAGCGCCCAGCCGGCGTCGAGCCGGGGCGTTTCTGCTTCCGCATGGATGGTCTGCACCCCCATCGCCGCCTACTCCGCGCCGTCGGCACGGCCGGCTATCCCGGCCGGGCTGCATGCACCAAGGTTCCCGGCGCGCTTTCCCGGCGCCCGCACTTGTCCAGACTGTGTCGGCTTCAGGCCGCACAGTCGATGTCTGTCACTACCGGAACCCACACGATCTCCAACGGGGCGGAATCGAAAATGCGGCCCAGTCTAGGGCGCTGAATGTAAGCCGGGTGCGAAGGCCTACGCCGGGATTTATCCCCATTCAGCAAATAGCAGGCGATCACGTCGGGGGATGGCCAGATGTCATTGCATCGCCCCGGGTACTGGATCGTATCAAACGCGAACGGTTATCATTTCATTAACCAGGCAGGTCACCGTCTTCCGCACGGCCGCGACCCACCCAGCTGCGCCGGTCCACACCGCGCGCACCGACGACCCACGGAAGGGTGGCTGCCTGCTGTCTGCCTGCGCCTGCTGCTTCCACCGGGTCACCCCACCTCCCATGGAAGCCGCCATGTCCCCATCGTCCCGTTCCCGTTCCGCGCGCCTGCCGCGCACCCGCCTGGCCCCTGCCCTGGCCTCCGCCTGCCTGCTGGCCCTGCCAGGCCTGGCCGCTGCAGAGGCCGGCACCGATGCCTCCACCAAGGATCTGGATACCGTGGTGGTCACCGCCTCGGGCAGCCAGCAATGGATCAAGGATGCCCCGGCCAGCATCAGCGTGATCAGCCGTGAGGACATCGAGCGCCAGCCGGTTCCCGACCTGGCCACCCTG
Organism: Stenotrophomonas sp. CASM110; assembly: GCF_049384345.1. Lineage (NCBI taxonomy): Bacteria > Pseudomonadati > Pseudomonadota > Gammaproteobacteria > Lysobacterales > Lysobacteraceae > Stenotrophomonas > Stenotrophomonas sp. CASM110. Next base: position 41,830 of record NZ_JBMRGI010000031.1, on the reverse strand, counting down.
CTCAGCCGCGTGCCGGGCGTGACCGGCGGCCTCAGCGCCGTCGGCGAACAGTCCAAGATCAAGCTGCGCGGCATGCCGTCCAACTACACGCTGGTGCTGGTGGACGGCAAGCGCATGGGCAGCTCGGCCGCGACCAACTACCGCCCCGACCTCGGCCGCCAGGACCTGAACTGGATCTCGCCCGACCAGATCGAACGCATCGAAGTGGTGCGTGGGCCGATGTCCTCGCTGTACGGCTCCGACGCCATGGGCGGGGTGATCAACATCATCACCCGGCGCATCGGCGACGAATGGAACGGCAGCGCCACCCACAGCTACACCCGTCCCGGTGATGGCAAGCGCGGCGATACCCAGCAGATCGGCGCGACCTTCTCCGGCCCACTGGGCGAACGCTTCGGCCTGCGCATCGGTGCCAACAGCATGCGCCGTGATTCGGACCAGTCCAACCACGGTGTCTACGGCAATGCCTACGCCGGCGAGAAGGACCGCACTGTCGATGCGCTGCTGCAGTGGAAGCTGAGCGACGCACAGGAACTGTCGCTGGAAGCCGGCCATGGCGTGCAGCAGGCCTTCATCGATGCGTCGCTGGAAAAGCAGGACGAAGGCGCCTGGGGAGCCAGTGAGCTCAAGCGCAGCTCGCTGGCGCTCAACCACGATGGCACGTGGAGCTTCGGCACCTCCAGGCTCAGCGCGTACTGGACCGAATACAAGAACGACATCGGCGCCACCGGCCGCTCAGAGGCCACCGACACGATCATCGAAGGCAGCCTGACCACGCCGTTCACTCTGGGCGTTGAACACCAGTTTGCCGTGGGTGGGCAGTGGAAGCGCCAGGAACTGACCAACACCGATACCATCGGCCGCGCGCCGATCGACTACGCCGGCAACGCCGTCAGCGGCTCCAGCCTGGAAGTGGATACCTGGGCGCTGTTTGTCGAAGACGAACTGAAGCTGCACCGCACCCTGGCCCTGACCGTGGGCGCGCGCCTGGACCACCATGAGAAGTTCGGCGGCCACGTCAGCCCGCGTGCGTACCTGGTCTGGCATCCGGCCGAACAGTGGACCATCCGCGGTGGCGTCTCCAAGGGGTTCCGTGCGCCCAGCCTGACCGAGAACTCGGCCACCGCTGCCACCCAGTCCGGCGGCCGTGGCTGCACCTCGCTGATCCCGCTGGGTTATACCCGCGGCGGGTGCTACATGGCCGGCAACCCGGACCTGGATCCGGAAACCAGCACCAACCGCGAGATCGGCATCAGCTTCGACAATGACCTGATCGATGTTGGCGTGACCTACTTCCACACCGACTTCCGGAACAAGATCGAATACGCACCGCTGGGCCGCTTCAACGGCATCTGGTGGACGCGCATGAGCAACGTGCAGCGCGCGCGCACCAGCGGCATGGAAGGCAACTTCAACGTCCGCTTCGGTGAGCAGTGGCGCTGGCGCACCTCGGCGACCTGGATGAAGGAAGCCAGGAACCTGACCACCGGCCGCAACCTGATCGATACGCCGGAATTCTCCGGCTACTCGTCGCTGGACTGGTCGCCGAATACGGTGTTCTCCGGCAGCCTGTCGGCGCAGTACACCGGCAAGCAGACCGGCACCGCCACGACCTTCCTCAAGGCCTACACCCTGTATGACCTGACCGTGGCATGGAACGTCAACGAGGTGCTGACCCTGCGCGGTGGCGTCAGCAACCTGGCCGACAAGAAGCTGTATGCGGAAGGCTCCACCGACTACTTCGTCGCCGGGCGCAGCTACTTCCTCAGCATGACCGCGCGCTTCTGACCGGCGGCACGCGCCGTGATCGCGCTGGCGACATGCCAGCGCGATCGACGGTATTGCGGGTTACTCGCTTTCCAGCGCGGCCGGTGCCGCGTCCCGCGTGGCGGCCGTGCGCGCACGGTCCATCGCCACCGCCAGTTGCTGGCGTGCGAGCAGTTGTTGTGCCTGCACCACTTCAGGTGTCGGCAGGAGCACCGGTCCCGGTGCGTTTTCCGGTGTAGCAGGTGTGGTCATGCAACCTCCATGGACATCCCGCCGCCGCACGGGTCCAACCGGGGCGGCAGCGGAACTGCGCACCCTATCCTAAAAACAAGGCGGGCGGGTGACGGTGCGGCACCCGGCCGCAGCCTGTGGAACACGGCACGCGTCACATTTTTGACGGCAGCCCTTGGATCCTGAATAGGACTTGCCTTATCATGAAAACGTTTTCTCACAGGGATGTTTCCCCCAAATGAATACCACTGACCTGTCCCAGTTCAGCCCGAAGTGGCAGTTCCGCTTCAACTTCTTCCGCCAGCATGGCGCGCCCAAGAATCCCGGTTTCAAGCAGGCCTGGAAGGCGCTGTCGTTCGGTGACCGCCTGAAGATCAACCTGAACTTCTTCGCGTTGTTCTTCGGTGCGATCTACCTGTTGATCCTGGGCATGTGGCGCAAGGCGCTGGTGGTCATCGGCATCAACATCGCGCTGGCCATCGTCAGCATGTTCCTTCCCGACGTCGTCGGGCGCATGCTGTTCATCGCGATGAATCTGCTGGTCGCCTCCAGCACCAACTACAGCTACTACCTGGAGAAGGTGGAAGGTCGCACCAGCTGGAACCCGTTTGAAGGAATGTTCTAAGCCATCAGACCGGCGCAGGGATGCGCGGCAAGGATGCAACCGACGCCCGGCCCCCGCCGGGCGTCTTCATTTGCGCGATCAGGCCGCGCGGCGTGCCACGGCCGCCGGCTCGGCCTGCAGGCGGAAGCGCGACACCGCCACCGCCAGCTGCTCGGCCTGCTCCTCCATCGCGCGCGCGGCGGCACTGGCTTCCTCCACCAGCGCGGCGTTCTGCTGGGTGGTTTCGTCCATCTGCACCACAGTCTGGTTGACCTGCTCGATGCCGGCCGATTGTTCGCGCGACGCGGCCGAGATCTCGGCCATGATCTCGTTGACCCGACCGACCTGACCGACGATGTCCTGCATGGTGCGCCCCGCGCCGTGCACCAGCTGCGCACCGGCACCGACCTGGGCCACCGAGGCGTCGATCAGCTCCTTGATCTCCTTCGCAGCACCCGCCGAACGCTGCGCCAACGCGCGCACTTCACTGGCAACCCCGGCGAAGCCACGGCCCTGCTCACCGGCGCGCGCCGCTTCCACTGCCGCGTTCAACGCCAGGATGTTGGTCTGGAACGCAATGCCATCGATCACCGAGATGATCTCGGCGATGCGCTGCGAAGACGCCTCGATCTGCTCCATGGTGTGCACCACCTGGCTGACCACCTGGCCGCCTTCGCTGGCCACGCCCGCCGCGGAACCGGCCAGCGCGTTGGCCTGCAGCGCGTGGTCGGCGTTCTGGCGCACGGTGGAGGTCAGTTCTTCCATCGACGCGGCGGTTTCTTCCAGGTTGGCAGCCTGCTGTTCGGTACGGCGCGACAGGTCGCTGTTGCCGGCAGCGATCTCACCGGCGGCCAGGCGGATGCTGGCTGCCGACTGCTGGATCTGGCCGACGATCTGGGTCAGGTGCTGCACGGTGCTGTTGGCATCGTCGCGCATCACCGCAAATACCCCATGGAAGTCACCCTGCATGCGGGTACTGAGGTCACCGCCGGCGATCGCGCGCAGCAGCGTCGACAGTGCGGCCAGGTTGTGGTCGCTGACTTCCATCATGGTGTTGAGGGTCTCCACCATGCGGCGGAAATCGTGGTCGAAGCGCAGTGCATCGCCGCGCACGGCGAAGTCACCGGCGGCGGCCGCAGCGGCAAGCTGCTGGATCTGCTCGTTGATCGCGGCCAGGTTGCGCTTGGTGGTCGCCATCGCAGCGGTGAACACCGCCTTCTCGCCCGGCAGTGCTTCCATGTCCACGCTGAGGTCGCCGACGGCATAGCGCTGCATCACTTCAACCAGGCGCTGGGTGACCGCGTTGCTGGAGGCCACCAGCTGGTTGCTGTCGGCCACCATGCGGCCGTACTCGCCCGGGAACGCCGCGGCATCCATGCGGTAGCTGAGTTCACCGGCATCGTGGCGGCGCGCCATTTCGGCCTGCGCAGCCATCACCGCCTGCAGCTGGCCGCGCATGCCCTGCATCGCGTCCAGCAGGCGCCCCACTTCGTCGTTGCTGCGCGCCGGCAGGGTGCTGTCCAGCTTGCCGGCGGCGACGTCACCGGCCACGCGCACCGCTTCGGCCAGCGGGCGGATCGCCAGGCGGCGCAGCAGTATGTAGACACCGGCGCTGAGGGTCAGCGCGGCGATCACGCCGACCAGCAGGGTCAGCCACAGCAGCTGGCGCGCTTCGGCCACGATCACCGCATGCGGCATCACCACGCCCAGCGCGAAGCGCTGCGGGGCATCGCCCACGCGCAGCGGCACATACACGCGCACGTTGCCGGCCGCATCGGGGCTGAAGGCCTCGAAGGGGCGGTCGGCGGCGATCTCGGCCAGCATGCTGCGGGTCAGTGCGTCGTTGCGAGGCTTGCCGATTTCGGCGGCATTGGCCGAGGCCAGCACCACGCCCTTCGGCGACAGCAGTTCGACGCGGCCGGCCCCCATCGGCTGCAGCGTGGCCAGGTGCTTCTGCAACGCTGCCAGCGAGAAGTCGACGGTGAACACACCGAGGAACCTGTCGTTCTCGATGATCGGCGTGCTCAGCGTACTCATCAGCACCTGCTGCCCGGCGATGTCATAGGCATACGGTTCGCTCACTTTCGGCAGCTTGTCGCGGCTGGGCACCATGTACCAGTCACCGGAACCGCTGGCGGTCTCGGTGTAATCGGTCATCACCGACTGCTGCGGCTTGCCCTCCTGCCAGGCCCAGTAGCTCATGTAGCGGCCGGTGGCATCGTGCGCCTCGGTGTTGACGAACTCGGCATCCTTGCCGTCGAAGGCATCGGCCTCCCACATGGTGCTCTTGCCCAGCCATTCGGGATGGGCGCGCAGCTGCTCGCCCAGCACCGCCGCCAGACTGGCGCGGTCGGGCACGTCACCACGGGCGCGCTGGGCCAGCACGCTTTCAACCATGGCATCGTTGCTGGCAAAGGCGGTGCCCAGATCGGCCGCCACCTGGCGCGCCTCAGCGGTCGCCTCGCTGGTCATGGTCTGGCGTGAGGCGCTGATCAGGCTGGCGCTGGCCTGGCGATAGATCAGGAACGCGGTCAGGCCGAAGCACAGCAGCGCGATCGCGGCGGTGCCCAGCATCAGCTTGTGGGCGATGCTGCCCGGGCGGCGGGCAGCGGCGGAACGGGAAGAAGGCATGGGAGGGTCCGCAAGGCAGTTCAGGTCGACCGGCACCACGAAGGCACCGCGCAGGCGCGCGATCCGTCGCGCAGGCCACCGGCCGCCGGGCGGGCCCGGCGCTGGAAGCGCACCGGGTTAGCGGCCGCCCGCCAACGAGGTTGAGGCGACCGGCCTGCACATTCCTGAATCTGCTCAGGGTCGGGTCAGCCACCCGTCCGTCGCGATGGCCTCACTCGGCCACGCGGTCCTTGATCCACTGCGCGCGCGGCAGTACCTCGATGCTGCCGACGGCATACTGCTGCAGCACGTCGTCCGGCCCGAAGCACGGTTGCCAGCCCAGCTCACTGCGCAGGCGGGCACTGTCGTAGACACGGTCGATGCTCAATGGCAGCGGCCAGCCACGGCGTTCGAACTCGGCCAGCAGCTGCGGCGCGCGACGGGCCAGCACGCTGCGCGGGTGGGTGGCCAGTTCCAGGCAGTCCTCGCGCCGGAACGGCGTCGGTGCGCAGGCGAGATAGCGGGCGAATCGGGCGCCTTCGTCGAGCAGCAGTGCAGCGTGTGCGCTGGCCACATCGCGGGCGTCGATGCCGCGATGCAGGCGGAACATCGCCATGCGCTCGGGCGGTTCCGGGAAGCACCGGCCCATGCGCAGCACGCGAACGCTGAAGCCCGGCGTGGCGGCAGCTTCAGCCAGGGTCTCGGCCTGCAACTTGGTGCGGTGGTAGATCGTGCGCGGCAGCGGCTCGGTGTCTTCATCGATCCAACGGCAGCCACCGGCTACCACGGCATGGCCGTACAGCGCGGTGGTGCTGGTCAGCACGAAACGCCGTGCGCCGGCTTCGCGTGCGGCCTGCAGCAGGTGCGCGGTTGCCTCCACGTTGATCTGCTGGAATACCGCGTCCGGCACCAGGCCGACATGCGGAGCATGCAGGGCCGCGGTATGGATGACCGCGTCCACGCCCTGCACCGCACGCGTGACCGCCTGGCGATCGGTGACATCGGCAATGATGCGCGTGGTGGCGAACGGGCTGCGGTCCAGCCCCACCACTTCGTGGGCGGCCGCCAACGCACCGAAGATCGCGCGCCCGATGCGCCCGGAACTGCCGGTCAACAGAATCTTCATTGAGTCCATTCACTCGAAGCGCCCGGGAACTACCGGGATGCTTCGATTCTAGGCATGCGTTCGCGCATCTGCGATAGGACAGCCATGCAATCGTGCGTTCATCTTGACGACTTCGCAGGCGCCAGCAGTTGCCGCGCGATGAACAGCGGATCGTCGCCGCCGGCCACATCAGGCCTCACGCCGGTGCCTTCCCAGTTGCCGCCGGTGCGCAGATTGATCGGTTGCCGGTCGGGAATGCTGATCTGATAGCCATCGGGCAGCAGCACAGGATCACCAAACATATGCGCGGCACCGCCACTGCGCGTGCCGACAATGCGCGCGCGGCCCAGGGCCTGCAGCGAATAGGCGACGAACTCGGCCGCCGAACCGGTACGCCGGTCGATCAGCACCACCAGCGGCTTCAGGTACACAGGCAGGCTGGCAGGCGGCAGCGGTACCGGCGTGCGCCGGCCACGCTGGTCCAGCTGCTGCACCGCGCCGATCTTCGCGTCCAGCAGCGTGCGCACCAGCAGGTCGGCACTTGCATCGTCGCCTCCCCCGTTCTGGCGCAGATCCAGCACCAGGCCATCGGTGTCGGCCAGCAGCGTGAAGGCCGCAGCGAACTTCGGCCGCGCCAGATCCAGCGGGTAAAAAGTACTCAACCGCAGGTAGCCAATGTTGCCTTCCAGCACCCGCACCTCGCGCACACCGGCACCATTGCTGCGGGCATCGGCACGCCAGGCCATCAACCAGTCGTCCTGGCCGGCAGCTGCGTCCACGCGCTCAACGTGGAAGTGGCCATCGAACATGTCCAGGTCCTGGTTCAGGCGTGCGCTGAACGCAGCAGGATCCGAACAGCTGTCCGCATACCGCTGCTGCGCCGACCAGCTGCGCAGGGCATCGGCGATGCGGGCGGCCTCCGCCTCGTCCAGGTACTGCGCCTGCACGGCGCTGGCGGCCGCCTGCAGCACCGCATCCTGCGCCGGGCAGGCCGTCGCCAGCAGCGCGCCGAGCATCCAGGAGACCGCCATCATCCACCCCGCATTGAGGATATATAAGCGCTTATATATCATCCCACTCATGGATCTCCAACACGCCACGCTGGGTACCCTGCTGCGCGCACTGCTGGACCAGCTGGACCCGGCCGTCGAGCAGGCCTACCGGCACCTGCAACTGGACTACCGGCCGCGCTACACGCCGGTGCTGCGCACGCTGATGGCGCAGGGCCCCTGCCGGATCAAGGACCTCGCGCTGGCCTGCGGGCTCAGCCATTCGGCGCTCAGCCAGACCGTGGCGGCGATGGTGCGCGATGGTTGGCTGCACACTGCCAATGGTGACGACGGGCGCGAACGCATCCTGCAGTTGAGCCCGCGCGCGCAGCGCGCGATGCCTGTGCTGCAGGCGCAATGGCAGGCCACCGCAGTGGCGGCACGCAGCCTCGATGCCGATCTGGGGCAGTCGTTGGAGCAGGTGCTGCGCAATGCACTGGTGGCGCTCGAACAACGGCCCTTCGCACAGCGCCTGCAGGACGCCCGCCGGCGCTGAGGCGTTACTGCTCTGCAGCCATCTCGATCTCGCTGAGGAAGGTCCAGCTGCCGTTGGCCACGCGCAGCTCCAGCGTGCGGCATTGCGCAGCCAGGGGGGCTGCATTGCCGAGCACGTACTCCTCTTCGGTCGAGCCCATCACGCCGGACTGGGTGAAGGGTGCCGACAGCGTGCCGATGGTTACGGCGGCAGTTCCGGGCTCGGCGCACATCACCTCCACCGAAGTCGGCGTGACGATGCCCCAGGCCGGGCGGGTCATCGTATGCAGGCCGATCCAGTCCACCCGTCGGCGCTGGCCCAGGTCGATGGTGATGCTGACGTTGCCGTGCACGCCTACCCAGCCCGCGTCCATCGGATTGCGCGGGTCGCCTACCCGGCGGTCGAACAGCTCATGGCCGCTGCCGTCGGGATAGCTGGTCGCCGGCGCCACGCTGTAGTGATAGGTGGTCTGCACCGGATCGACGATGTACGAGGCACCCAACCCGTACAACCCGCGATAGGTGTTCATCATCCGCGGCGCCTCGCCGTAGCCCTGGCCGGGGCCGACCACTTCGGACATGTGGTACTGGTTGAGCCAGGCAACGCGCTTGCCAGCCGAACGCGCGCTCCACAACTGCTGGTTGATGCGCTGCACCGACGCCGACCGGTATGCACCGGACAGGCCGTTACCGGCATCAAGGAACAGCGGGCTGCCATGGTTGAACAGCTCGATGTCGGCCCACACAGCGCTGGCGCCCAGCTGCGCCGACAACGCCTGGTAGTACTGCTCGGTGGAATAGCCCGGTCGATCCCACTGGAACAGTTTCGCGTGCGACGCCGCGCCGATGCCGTCCTGCCAGATCTGCACGTCGACCCCCGTGGCAGAGCGAAACCGTAGCGCAGCACTGGCCACGCTGGCCGGGTCGACGCTGGAGGATGCCAGATAGGGCGCCACCATCACCGGCCTGGATGGCGTCGCCGCTTTCAGTGTGGAAACGATTGAACGATAGAACGACGCACGCTCGGCCGGTACCTGCGCGGGCTCATCGGTGATGTACCAGCCGGCGAATGCCGGATGCATCGCGTACTGCTGGGCCAGCTGCGCCATCGACTGCGCTGCGTCCTGCGCCACCGCTGCAGCGTTCGAGCCCTGCCAGAACGCCGCACACTGGCCCGAACTGTAGGTGGTGCCGACCACGACCTTCATCCCACGCGCTGCGGCCGCGTCCAGCACCGTGCCCAGCTTGGCCGGGAAGCCGGCGATCCATTCGAAATCCTGCGCGCTGCTGGCGCAGCCCACGCCGGCACGCGTGGCGCGGGTCTGGCCGATGATGAGCGTGTCGTTGCCCAGGTCCCGCAGTTCGTCGAGGAACAGCGGCAGCTGCGCCGCTGGCAGCTGCTCATCGGTGGACGAGTAACCGAAGTGAACGAAACTGCCGCTCAGCAGCGCAGTGTCTGCATGGGCCGGTGCAGCGCAGGCCAGCAGTACAAGCCATCCGAATCTGTTCACGGCGTCCTTTCCTGTCTGGGCGGTCATCCGCCATGCCGGTCCATCCTAGCCAAGCGGCGCTCACTCGCGCAGCGGCGTAGTTGCGTCGTGAAAGCCAGTGCGGCGTGGCGTGAGGGCAGCACCGCCGGTGCGGACACTGCCTTAGCCGGGCACACGCAAGGATGAGCTCCCCTTCCATGCACCGGGAGCCTTCACATGGCTGACCAGCATCACGGCACCTCCCATCGCGGCTTCGCTTCGATGGACCGGGACAAGCAGCGCGCGATTGCCGCAAAGGGTGGACGCGCCGCGCATGCGTCCGGCAATGCACATGAGTTCAGCCCGGCCGAGGCACGCGTGGCAGGCCGCAAGGGCGGCGAGGCGATCAGCCGCAATCGCCAGCACATGGCAGCGATCGGCCGCGAAGGCGGGCACGCGCGCCACGCCAATGCACGGCAACAGCGGCAGCACGCGGCCGAACCCGCGCCGACGAAGGAAGGGCCGCAACGCCAGCAAGGCTGACCGCAGCGTGCTCAGGCGCGCCTGCACTGGCGGTACAGGGCGAGCGCCGCCAACAGGGCCAGCACGCCCGCGACAGCCATCGCCCAGCCGAAACCGCTGGCCATCGCGCCGCGGTACCAGGCCAGTATCTGCGTCCCCGGCAGCAGTGAAGACGGCTGCAGGATCAGCGTGCGCGCCTGTGCGGCCACTGCGGGCTGCCCTGCCGCCTGCGCGGTGGCAGTGAACTGGCATACCGCGCGCAGGCCCATCAGGCTTCCCAGCAGCGCGATGCCAAGGCTCATGCCCGCCTGGCGCAGCGCGTTCATCGTGGCCGACGCAATGCCGGCACGCTCGGCCGGTACGCATGACATCACCGCCATGCCGGTCGCAGGTACCGCCAGCCCCATGCCAGTGCCGAGCAGCATCAGCAGTGCGCTGGCCTGGCCGTGCGCTGTAGTCGGCTCGAACGTGGCAATCGCACACAGCGCCATGCCTGTCATTGCATAGCCCGTCACCAGTGCGGCATGCAGCCCGAACCACGCCGCCAGACGGCCGAACAGCAGCGACACCACCGCCATCAGCACGAATTGCGGTACCAGCTGCGCACCGGCCTGCGCAGCCCCATGTCCCTGCGCTTGCTGGAAGAACAGCGACAGGAAGAACAGGCTCGCATAAGCGGTGAATCCAAGCACGAACGAGGCCAGGTTGAGCATGCCGAAACCCGGCTTCGCCAACAGGTCCAGCGGCAGCAGCGGCCGCGCCACGCGGCGCTCGACCCACGCAAACAGCGCCAGGCCGGATGCTGCGATGCCGAGCGCCAGCAGGGTCGAAGGTGCCAGCAGGCCGTGCTCGCCGATCGCGATCAGGCCGTAACTGAGTGCACCCAGCGCGACGATGCTGAGCAGCTGCCCGGCCGGGTCCAGCGCGGCGTGCTGCGGATGCCGTCGCTCTGGAATGCCCCAGGCCCCCAGCGCGAGTGCAAGCAGGCCCAGCGGCAGGTTGATCAGGAAGATGCTGGGCCAACCTGCGCGCTGCACCAGTTCGCCTCCCAGCAGCGGCCCCAGCACCAGCGCCAGCGCGCTGAACGCCGACCAGCCCCCGATCGCGCGTGCACGCTGGCGCGGATCAGGGAATGCATGGCTGAGGATCGGCATCGCACTCGGGATCAGCAGGGCGCCGGCCACCCCCTGCACCGCCCGCCCCGCCACCAGTGCGGAAAGACTGCCTGCGCAGGCACACAGCAGCGAGCCCACGGTGAAGGTCGCCACGCTGAGCAGCCACATGCGGCGGTGGCCATAGCGGTCACCCAGCGGCCCCGCCGACAGCATCACTGCGGACAGGGCGATGGCATAGGCGTTGATCACCCACTGCAGCCCGGCCATGTCGGTGTGCAGTGCCTGCTGCAGCGTCGGCAGCGCGACGTTGACGATGCTGATGTCCAGCGAGGCGAGGAAGGTGCCCAGGTAGGCCGCCAGCACCAGGGCCGGCCGTCGGAAGCGTTGCATGTGCGGATGCCGGGAGGGAGCGTGCGCGCATCGTAGTTTGCTGACTGACCGTCAGTCAATGACCGGCGGTCAGTCATTGCCGGAGGAAGCTAGAATGGCGACCGTCGCACCCGGACCCCGCCCCATGCAGATTCCCGCAGTCGCCAGGCCCCGCACCAAACCCGCTGAAACCCGCCAGGAAGAGCTGATGGACGCCGCGCAGGCGCTGTTCCTGTCACAGGGCGTGGAAGCGACCACCATCAGTGACATCGTGGCCGCCGCCGACGTGGCCAAGGGCACGTTCTATACCTACTTCGCCTCGCGCACCGAGATCCTGCAGGCGCTGGCGCAGCGCTACACGCTGCAGTTCATGGCCGAGGTCGACCATGCCGTTCAGCAGCAGCCTGCCCACGATGGCGTGGCGCGACTGTGCGCCTGGATCCGCGCCAACATCGAGACCTATGTGCGCACGCACGCACTGCACGACGTCGTCTACGCCAACCATCACCACCACCAGCGCGGCAATGCCGAGCGCAACGCCATCCAGCAGCAGCTGCTCGACATCCTCGAGGCGGGCACCCGTGCAGGCCTGTGGCAGCTGCCGGCACCGCAGATCACGGCCTCGCTGATCTATGCCGGCGTACATGGCGCCACCGATGACCTGATCGCTGCGCCCACGCAGGACGCCGACACCTTCATTGCGGCGGTGGTGGCCGATTGCCTGCGCATGGTCGGCGTGTCGCCGGCGCCGAAGCGTGGCGGCACCCGTCGCTGAAGCGCCCGCCGTCGCTCAGGCGTGGGCGAGGATGTTCAACAGCCGGCCGAACGGGTCGCGGACGAAGAAGCGCCGCACGCCCCAGGGCTCGTCGGCCGGCCCATAGTCCAGCGCGATGCCAGCCGCGTGCATGCGTTCCAGCACCTCCTGCAGGTTGTCCACTTCGATAGACAGGTCCGGCACCGGTGCGCCGGAACCCCCTTCGCTGGCGAAGCTGACCTGCGCCAGCGCACTGCCCTGCCCGCCATGGGTGACGATCCAGCCATGGTCCATCACCACCGGCATGCCGAGCAGCTCGCCATAGAATGCAGCGGCGCGGGCGGGATCAGACGTGGCGATGTTGGCGACGACACGCATGACGGCCATGTTCCACTCCACCAGGAAGAATGCGCCGAGAGTGCCCGACCCTGCGCACAAACAGAAGAGCCCCGTCATGGACGGGGCCCGTCATCAGCCGATCATGGCTGGGCTTACACCGCGCCGCAGCGCTCCATGACGCATCGATCGTATTCGTACTGGCATTCCATGGCATCACCCCCACCGGCTACACACGCCTGGTAGGCCTTCCAGCAGGGAAAATCGCAGGGCTGGACCGGTCCGGCCACGGCCACCGAGCCGCTGCAGGCCAACGCGAACACAGCACCGGCGATCACTTTCCTGAAAGTACGCATCGACATCACTCCTTGATAAGCCTGGTGAGCCCAGGCCGGGCAACCTTAGCGCTGCACCCGGGACGTTGGGTGAAGGCGGATGCGGCTGGACTCAGTGTTGCAGCATTCCCAGGACACGCAGTTGCCCGGCCAGCTCATCACTGTTGCGCCACGGCAGGATCGGCGAATTGCCGCGCTCGTCCGGCGGGGTGTCCGGCAGCGCGTCGGACCCGCTACCTGCCCCTGCAAACGGCAGCAGCGGCCGCTTGTGCAGCCAAACCTCCGAGATCGTGCAGGCGCGCCCACCGCTGACGATGCAGGCATCACCGGCAAGGGCCATGATCAGGTTGCGCGCATCCCCCATGCCACAGGGCACCACCACCGTGGCCGGCCAGTCGGCCGGCGGCATGCTGCCTTCCGGGATGACGCTGGGCACCTGGCCACCAGCTGCGCGCTCGAACGCGTCGCTGCCAGGATCGGCACCGCCCAATATCGCCAACGGTGGTTTACGGAATGCGGTACGCATGGGCGGTTCCGAAGCCTCGGAAGGAAGGGTCACGGTGCCCTGCCCGCTGGAGCCGCACCATGCACCGATCACAAAACATTAACACGTTCATAAAATTCCCTTCACATTACTGGGGGATATCGCCATGCCTTGGCGTTAACGGCCTTGTTGTCCGTCAACCAAGGAAGTTGTCCGATGAATCACCCGCTGTACGGCCGTTCGTCCCGCTCCCTGTCGCATCGCCCGCTGGCGCTTGCCGTCGCCAGCTCGCTGCTGCTGGCCACCGCACTGCCAGCCATGGCCAGCGAATCACTCGAGGCCTGGCAGCAGCAGCGCCAGCTGCAGGCCGCGTGGGCGCAGCCCGCTGCCAGCACCGCACCTGCAACCACGGCCACTGCAGCCGCCGCCAGCAGCACCGCCGTTCTTGGCAACCCCGGCGATCCGGCCAGCTGGCGCAGCGATGAATTCAACGCCGATTGGGGCCTGGGCGCGATGGGCGCGGACTACGCCTATGCGCGCGGCCTGACTGGCAAGGGCGTACGCCTGGCGCTGTTCGACTCGGGCTCCGCACTGGCGCATCCGGAGTTTGCAGGACGCAATACCTCCAGCATCACCATCGGTGCCGACTGTGCGACGCCGGGCGTGGTCGCAGGGGCCGGCGCCTGCGGGCAGACCCGCGGCGAACAGCCCGGCTACAACTACTACGGACTGGGCGCCGGCGTTCCGGCCTCACTGGCGGCACGCCTGATCGCCGCCGGCCAGCCCTACGGCTTCAGCTACGCCGATCACGGCACGCATGTGCTTGGCACCATCGGCGCCAACCGCAATGGCACCGGCATGCATGGCGTGGCCTTTGGTGCGGATCTCACTGCCGCCCGCGTGTTCGGTGACACCTACTACGAGTGGCGCCTGGACCCGGACAGGTTCTATCGTCCGCGCGCGGTGTACCGCACCGATCCGGATGATGCCGCCACGCTGGACATGTATGCGCAGATCCAGGCGCAGGGTGTACGCGCCATCAATCACAGCTGGGGCATTTCCACGCGCAACATGACCGCCGCCGCGCTGGACCAGCAGTACGCCAGCATTGGTGCCGACTACGGCGTGTACGGCAGCATCTACGCCAACAACGGCAATGCCCCGGGCTCCACTCTCATCCAGGTGTGGTCGGCTGGCAACGGCAGCGGTGCGGTTGCCGGCATCACCGCCTCGATGCCGCGCTGGAAGCCCGAACTGGAACCGTACTGGCTGGCGGTCGCCAATGTCCGCCGGCCCGACGCCGCCGCAGGTGAAACCGACTACGTGATCGATGGCAGTTCCAGCATCTGCGGGGTTGCCGCCAACTGGTGCATCTCGGCCCCCGGTACCGATATCGTCAGCACCATCGTCTCCGGTGATATCCAGGGCCGCATCGAGAACACCTCCGCCTACGTGCGGCTGATCATCGACAGCGAGAACACCAACTACGTCTACGGCACCAAGACCGGCACGTCGATGGCCGCCCCCCATATCACCGGCGCCCTCGGCCTGCTGATGGAGCGCTTCCCGTACCTGGACAACGCCCAGGTCCGCGACGTGCTGTTGACCACCGCACGCGATCTCGGCGCGCCAGGCATCGATGCAATCTACGGCTGGGGCATGGTCGACCTGCGCAAGGCCATCGAGGGCTATGGCTCGCTGCGCGTGGACACCAACGTGGTGATGAACCAGAGGGCCGGCGGCCTGAAGGTCTGGGAAGGCGATGCGTGGGACAACTGGACCAACGACATCGGCGGCCCCGGCAAGCTGACCAAATCCGGTATCGGTTGGCTGCGCCTGAGCGGCAACAACAGCTTCAACGGCGCCGTGGTGCAGGACGGCATGCTGGAGTTGAACGGCGCCAACACGCTCACCTCGGCGGTCGAGGTCCAGGGTGGCCGGCTGCTGCTCAACGGCAGGCTGGTCTCCACCGCCCTGACCACCACCGGTGGCGTCAGCACGGTCAGCACCAGCGGCGTGCTGGATAACAGCAACCTGGTGGTCAACGGCGGCGTGGTGTCCTTCAACGGCACGCAGGCCGGTGGCACCACCACGGTCGGCGCCAATGGCCTGCTGAAGGGCGTCGGCACGCTCGGCAACACCCGCGTGGACGGCATCATCGCGCCGGGCAACTCGATCGGCACGCTGACCATCAACGGCAACTACGTGCAGGGCGCCACCGGCGTGTATGCGGCGGAGCTGGCACCGGGTAGTCGCAGTGACCAGCTGCACGTGACCGGCACCGCGACCCTCGGCGGCACCCTGGTCGCCCTGCCGGAACCGGGCGTGTATTACCTCGGCGAACAGTTCAACGTCCTGCGTGCCGACGGTGGCATCAGCGGCCAGTTCGCCAAGACCGACTTCAGTGCGTTCTCGCCTTTCCTGCAGTTCAGCCTGGCCTACGGTGCCAATGGCACGCGCATCGACGTTGCCCGTGGCGCTTCGCTGGCCACGGCTGCCAACACGCCCAACCAGCGTGCGGTGGCGGCCGCCGCCGACCTGCTGGCGATCGCCCAGGGCCTGCCCAAGCCGCTGACCCAGCTGTTCCCGCAGCAGGTCGGTGGCGTGCTCGATGGCCTCAGCGGCGAGCTGCATCCGGCCACGGCCATCGCCCTGGTCGAGGGCAGCCGCTACGTGCGCGATGCCGCGTTGTCACGCCGTGCCGGCGCCACCGCGCCCGGCAGCGACGTGGGTGATGCGACGGGTGCATGGGTGCAGGCCATCGGTGGCAACAGCAGGCTGGACGGTGACTTCAACACCGCCCGCACCGAGGCCAACAGCAACGGCCTGCTGGTCGGCATCGACCGCGAGTTCTCCGGCTGGCAGGTCGGCGTGCTGGCCGGTACCGGCCGTACCGACGTCAAGCAGCAGGACCGCCGCGCCAAGTCGAAGATCGACAACACGCACTTCGGTGCCTATGCCAGCCACACCTGGGGCGGCTTCGGCCTGCGCGGTGGTGTGGCGTGGAGCAAGCACGAGGTGAAGAGCACGCGTGAAGTCGCCTTCGCAGGTTTCAGTGACAGCCTGAGCGCGCGTTACGACGCCCGCACCCGCCAGGCCTTCATCGAAGCTGGTTATCGCTTCGGTGGCCCCGAAGCCGGGCTGGAGCCGTACCTGCAGGTGGCGCGCGTGGAAGTGGACCTCAAGCGCATCAGCGAACGCGGTGGAGCAGCGGCGCTGCAGGGCAAGGTGGACGACACCGGAACCACGATCGCCACCGCCGGCGTGCGCTTCGACAAGGGGCTGAAGGCTTCGTTCCAGCAGGACAGCTGGCTGCACCTGCGCGGGGGCGTCGGCTATCGTCGTGCCTCGGGGGATCGCAGCCAGGTCGCCAACCTTGCGTTTGCCAATGGCAGCTCCACGTTCGCGGTCAACGGCGCGCCGATCGCCGACAACGCGGTGGTGGCCGAACTGGGCCTGTCGGCGTGGCTCACCTCGCGCCAGCAGCTGGAGCTGGGCTACAGCGGCCAGTTCGGCAGCGAGAGCCGTGACCATGGTGCGAATGCACGCTGGTCCGTGCGTTTCTGATCTGTGCCTGCAATGCGATGAAAACAGGAGGGGCGGCCGATCGGCCGCCCCTTCTGCTTGCGGGTGACGCTCTTTCAGCTCAGGCGCACAGCGCCTGCATGGCCTGCGCTGTGACCTCGACGATCTGCCCATCCACGATGTGGACGCTGCGACCCGCGCACGCCGCCAGCTCCTTGTCATGCGTCACCATGATGATGGTCATGCCGCCCTGGTTGAGCTCACGCAGAATCTCCATGACCCCTTGCGACATCTGCGAGTCCAGGTTTCCGGTCGGCTCGTCAGCCAGCAGCAGGGCCGGCGTACCCGCGATGGCGCGGGCGATCGCCACGCGCTGCTGCTGCCCGCCCGACAGTTCGCCGGGATAGTGCGACATGCGGCTGCCCAGTCCGACCTGGGCCAGTGCCGAGACCACACGCTGCCTGCATTCGGCTGCCGCCATGCCACGGTAGCGCAGGGGCACCTCCACATTGGCCTGGATGGTCAGATCCGGAATCAGGTTGAACGCCTGGAACACGAAGCCGATCTTCTCGTTGCGCAGCGCGCTGAGCGCCGCGTCGCGCATGCCGCCAACATCCACGCCACCGATCGCGTAGTGGCCGCCGGAAAAGCCCTCGAGCAGACCGAGGATGTTCAGCAGTGTGGACTTGCCGGAGCCGGAAGGGCCGGTAATCGAGAGGAAATCGCCCTCATGCACCGACAGGTCGATGGAGCGCAATGCATGGGTCATGACTTCACCCACCTGGAACACTTTGCTGACGCCTTGCATCCTGAGCATGGGAATTCTCGCTTGCAGATGGAAGCAGCGACCGGCCAAGGCCGCTGCGGGACTCACAACGAACGGATGGCCGACACCGGCGCGATGGCCGCGGCACGCAGCGCCGGCAGCAGTACCGCCGCCTGGCCCAGCAGCAGCAGGATCACCGCACTCACCGGCAGGTACAGCAGTGGCAGGCGCGGCAGTTCGTAGAAGCGCATCAGGGTCAGGTTCATCGCGTAGGCCAGCAGAGCCCCGGCCGCGATGCCGATGGAGACAATCAGCAGGTTCTCGATCTGGAAATAGCGCATCACATCGGTGCGCGTGGCCCCCAGCGCGCGGCGGATGCCGATCTGCTTGCGACGTTGCTCCACCCAGTAACTGGCCAGTCCGACTATGCCCAGGGCAGTGGCAGCCAGCAGTGCGATGATGACACCGCCCAGCAGCCCCATCATGACCCGGTCACCTTCGAAATGCCGCTCGCGCAGTTCGGAGATCCGCCGGCTGCCCTCGACATCGAACACCACGTCCGGCGCGACACGGCGGATTGCCTGCTGCGCATCGCGCATTACGCGGTTCATGTCGCCGGCCTCGGCGCGCACCAGATAGCGGCCGGTCAGGCGCGGCCCCTGCGATGCGGGCACGATCACCGACCAGTCCGAGCCCTTGGCTTCACCGCGGCCGGGGCGGGATACGGCCATGTGCTCGACCACGCCGATCACCCGCAGCCGGGTGTCCATCGCCCACAGGCTCTTGCCCACGGCGTTTTCGCCGGGCCAGTAGCGTTGGGCCAGCTCCTGGGTGACCAGCGCCGGGGGATTGGCCGGCACCAGTTCATCGGTCGGTGCGAACTCGTCCGCACCGGGCATGCGCCCCCCCACCAGGTGCAACTGCAGCGCGTCCAGGGCCACGGCATCGGCCAGGTAGAAATCCAGAACACCGCCGGGCACCTGCTGGTCCTCGTCCAGGTTGACGCCGGCGCGTATGCCCGGGCTGCCGAACGGCATGGCACTGACCAGCCCGGCCGCCGTCACGCCGCTCAGCCCCCGCAATGCACCAACGACCCGCGCGTTGACATCGTTGGCGCGCTCGGCATCGATGCCGTCGAGCTGGATCACCCCCAGCCGTGACTCGTCCAGGCCACTGACCAGCTGCATTGCAGCGTTCCGCTCGATCATCAGGAAGATCGCGTTGCACAGCACGGCGCAGGCCAATGCGATCTCCATCGCGATGAGGAAGGTCGCCAGGCGGTGCCGGCGCAGGGCCGAAAGTACGATGCCGATCTGCATGGTGGTTCCTCTACAGAAGCTTCAGTTGGGCGATGGGCTGGACCGCACTGGCACGGATCGCGGGAATCAGGCTCGCCAGCAGGCTGGCCAGCACCGACAGCGCCAGGGTGAACAGCAGCATGGTGGTATCAAGCCGCGCCAGGTCCGCATAGGCCACCGGCTGGCTGCGCACCGCGCTCAGGCCGAGCCAGGTCAGCAACAGGCCCAGCGTGCCACCCAGTGCCCCCACCAGCGCGGCCTCGACCACGCACTGCAGGAAGATCGCCGCGCGGCTTGCGCCCAGTGCGCGACGCAAGCCGATCTCGCCGCTGTAGCGCAGGAACTTCGCCAGCAGCAGACCGACCACATTGGCAATGCAGATCCCGAGGAAGGCGAAGGCCAGGATGGCCTGCAGCTTCACGTCGCTGGGTACCACCTGGTTGAAGTCGAGCCACTGCATCAATGAGCGCAGCCGCGTGTTGTCGGCGTGGCTGATCCGGCCCAGGGCCTTCTGCTCAGCGGCATAGTTCTGCAGGAACCGCTGATAGGCGGCCACCCTGGCGGCGCTGTCCAGCTTGACCCACAGGTGTACCCAGACACACGGCGCGGTCTGCAGCCGGCCGCGCTCCTCCGGCGTGGACCAGCAGGTGAACGGCACGAAGTCGCCGTCATTGATCTCCAGGCTGGAGGTCAGCGGCATGAACAGATCATCGGCCGAGGCGAAGAAGCCCGACGTGTTGCCGCCGCTGAAGCGGCCGCCCCGCACCTTGTAGAACAGCGGCGAGGGTCGCCAGGGCGCGAGCACGCCCACGATGCGCATCGCGGTGTCCTTGACCCGCAGTGTCTGCCCCACACTGTCGCCCCCACCGAACATCTGCTCGTTGAGCTCCGACGAGATCACCACCACACGTGCGCGCGCGTCATCCTCCTCGCGCGACCACCAGCGTCCATGCGCCAGCGGCACCGCGAACATCGTCGCGAAGTCGGTGGTGGTGGAGATCGATGAGCGGATGACCGGTGGCGCGCTGCCCTGATCGGGCCGCAGCTTGACCGGATTGGCAACCACCAGTGTCTGCTGGTCCGCGCGCCCGGACGACCACAGGTCGAAGGCCGAGCGATAGTCCAGCACGTCGTACGGTTCGCGGCCCTTCGAGTTCGGATTGGCATCCAGCTGGGGGTAGTAGAGGTCACCGCTGCGCCCGGGCAAGGGATCGCCGGACAGCAGGTAGACCACGGTCAAGGTGGTCATGCTGGCTCCAATTCCCACCGCGATGGCCAGCACCATCAGGGCGGTGATGGCCTTGCTCCGCAGTGTATTGTGCAGCGCCACCTGCGCGCAGTAGACCAGTCTGCGCATGCCCGCACCCTTTTCTGCACCCTGTATCGACTTCATGTCATGCCTCTCCCCGGACGTGCACGGGCGTGACCCGTGCCGGTTGCCACATGGACCTGCCAAGTTCGTGTACGTGATCGAATCGGGCGCGGTAGGCCTCGGCGCCGTGCATGATCATCACCAGCATGCGGCCATGGCTGCGTGCGAAGATCGCGTCCATCGCAATCTCGCGGCTGGCCGTATCGAGGTTGGCGACCGGCTCATCAAGAATGTAGAGGTCGGCATCCTCGCCCAGCACCATCGCCAGGGCGATCTTCTGCTGCTGCCCTGCCGACAGGGTTTCCGGCAGGCTGTCGGCGATCCCGTCGCCGTCCATCCCCAGTCGCGCCAGCAGCACCGGATCGGCGCCGAGGTCGCGCACCTTCAGCGGAGGGAACTGCAGAGGAAGCGTGATGGCGCGGATACGCGCCGGTCGCAGCAGCTGGCCGGCGACGGGCTGGAAGTACCCGGCCAGGACGTTGGCCAGGGTCGTCTTGCCGCTGCCATTGTCGCCAATCACCAGTGCACGTTCACCGGGTGAAAGGGCCAGGGTGAAATCCGAAAACACGGGAGTGGCGCCGTACCCGTAGCCGATCGACGTCGCCAGCAGACCACCCTCGATGTGCGTGGCCGACGCCGCGGCTGCCGGCGCGGTCATGAACTCCGCCACCCGCACCACCACCACACCGTGGCTGTGCATCTCGGCAATGTTCTTGAAGATGCCGATGAGCGTCGTGGCTGAGCGCCAGAAGGCGTTCATGAAGGCGATGAACGAACCCAGTGTCATCTGTTGGCGGAACACGAACAGTGCGCCGACGAAGATCGAGCAGACATCCGAGATCACCATCGTCAGGTCGCTCGCACCCTGCAGGGTCCTCACCACCCTGAAGCGCTGGTAGGTCGAATCCAGCACCTCGCGCAGGCTGCGGTCATGGGCCTGCACCGTCCTGGGGCCCAGGCCGAACGTACAGACCATCTTGAAGGCAGACACGGCCCGGGTCAGCAAAGAAACCAGTTCGGCCTCGCGGTCACGCTCCACCACGGTCAGCTCGCGGATGCGTCGGCCGACCAGCACGCTGACCGTGGTGGCGATGGGAATGATGGCCATCAGCACCAGGAACGCACGCCAGGAGATGATCAGCAGGGCTGCGATCAAGGCGACGAATGTCACCGCCTGGGTCAGGGTGGTGCGTGCGACCGACAGCATCGGCACCACGCCATCCTTCACGTCCGAGCGGATCCGCGCCACATAGTAGCCAGCCCCCTTCTGCACCACCTCGTCATAACTGCGGCCATAGTAGGCGGTCAGCAACGAGGTCCCGATCCGCTCCACGATGCGGTTATCCACGCGCTGCTGCCACAGCGCGCAGCTGTAGTTGCCCAGGTTGGTCACCAGGCACAGCAGCAGATATGCACCGGTAAGCAGCAGGAAGCGATTGAAATCCTGCCGGCTGGCGGCCTCGTCGAAGATCGCGCGGATCAGCAGCGGATGCAGCAGCCCGCCCAGTCCGCCGAACATCGCGGTGGTGGCGGCCACCGCAAGGTAGCGCCCGCGGAGGGGGCCGAGCAGGATCGCGAAGCTGGCGAGGATGGCGCGCACACTGTGCCGCTGCGCGGTCTGCTCGCGCTGAAGTGGCTGTCCGGCCGGGTGCGGGCGCGCATTCATGCAACCGCCGCCTGCCCCACCCCGGCTCCGTCCACTTCCCGTACCACCGCGCCATGCACATCGAGTGCATCCAGGAAGAACTCGTCCGGCGCCAGCGTGTCGTACCGATGCAGGGCGCGGATCACTCCGGCGATGCCGGTACCGTGGTCGAAGGAAATGCGGAACAGATTCTCGCCCGGCACCGCCGCCATTCCCTCCTCCTCCTCGAACAGATACAGATCGACGATGCCCTGGTACGGTCGCTCCGCCATCTGCAGGTACCTCGGGTCACCGGAGTAGAGATGGGCGTCGACAAACACATCCAGCATGCCCGACAGGCCATACAACAGGCCGCAGAAGCCGGAATACTTGCGATGGAAGTCATCCACCAGCCGATTCACGTCCTGCCACAGGCCGTAACGGATCACGACCTTGGCGATGCCCGCAGTCCCCTGCTCCAGATAGGGTTCATAGGTGTTGACCTCTTCCGGTGAGCTGGGGAAGGTGGTCACCCCGGTCTCCAGCTCGAAGCCGTAGGAGAGATCGTGTCGCAGTGCCTGCTCGCCAAGCACGCGCCATGCCGGATCACCACTGAGCTGCGACAGCCTCAGCAGGAACAGCGCCACGCCGGCCTGGCCGTAACCCATGCCGATGCGGACGCCACCTTCGTCCTGCCAGTAGGCACCCCGCTCTCCGTGGTGGACGGTGTCTGCAAGCCGCCGCGCCAGCGACAGCGCCCTGTCGAGATGCCCGGGCAGGCCGGTCGCGTGATGCATGGCCAGGTGCGCCATTCCGATACCCGCCATGCCGTGATACAGCGAGTGATGCGCATGCAACAGGTCACTGCCGTCAGCGCTGTCGAGCAGGCTGCGGGCGAGTTCCACCTCGCCACGCAGCAGCGCCGACCAGGCGATGCCGGCAAGGCCGGTGAGGAACCCCGGCGGTAGCGATGTGCGATCCAGGGCCTGCAGCTCCTGCGCATAGCGCTCCATCACCGCCGGCGACGGCTGATGACCCACCCCATGGAAGGCGTGGATCACACCGGTCGCCCCCAGACCAAGGCTCATCGTGTTGGTGGAGTGCGCGAACGGATCAAGTGGGAACAGCGTCCGCTCCGGCTGCAGCCGGCTGTGTGCATCCATGAACGCGAGCAGCCGCCGGATACACTGGCGCGGCGCCGGTAACGGGCGCTGCGGCGACGAGAACGGCCCCTGCAGGGTCGCCGGCTGCTGCAGCAGCTGTGCGGCCTCTTCCAGGCCGATACGGTCGTCCACCAGCGCCTGGATGACCGCGGCCACTGGCGTGTGCTGCCAGCCGATGTCCTCCATCATCACCGGCAGCACCTTCTGGAACAGGTCGGTACGGATGTAGGCCATGGCCATCAGCGGGAACAGGCAGTAGAACATCACCACCGCGGTCGCATAGCGGTCATCCCTGAAACAGCTGGCGCGCTTGCGACCCTTCATGATCCGGCGGAATCCGGGCGTGTGGATGTCGTCCCACTCATCGCTGCCGTCCAGGAACGCGGCCTCCAGATCGATCAGGCGCACACGCATGTCGCTGCGGTCGACCATGATGTTGGACGGCGAGATGTCACCGATCACCACTCCCACCTTGTGTGCGCGGTCGACCGCGCGAAGCAGACCGGTGAAGATGGTCACGCACATCCCGTAGTAGTCACTACCATCGCGTGCGCTGGGACGGGCCTTCATCAGCGGCGAATGCTTGAGCATCAGCTCGCGAAGATCGAATGCATCCAGGCGCTCTTCCACCAGATAGCTGTTTTCCCAATCGGTGAATGCATCCAGGCAGCGCGGCGAGGCGCCCACCGGGCCCAGCAGTTCCAGATTGCGTCGTTCGCGTGCCAGGCGGCTGGTGGCGTCGAGCCCTTCCCCGTGCATTTCCACATGGGGCCGCGCCTCCTTGATGACCACTTCCTCCCCGGTGACCTGATCCAATGCCAGGTAGACCCCGCCCGTGTTGGAGAACCCAAGCGCGGCCTGCACCTGATAGCGGCCCTCCTTCAACGTCATCTCGCCGGGGTCATCCTCGCTGGGGAACGGGTCGGTTTCCCAGGCAGGCACCTCGAAATAGGGATTGCGCAGGTCGGGAACATGGCTGCCGTCGGGCGCGACCAGCATCGGCACCTTCTGGCCGATGAAATCAAGCCGGTACACCTGGCGCATGCCGCCATAGCGGTAATACAGGCAGCGGCAGTCCTTGTAGCGTCGATCGGACAGGATGTACGAGCCATCTTCGTCCTTCAGCGCCCCATGCAGCTGCTCGATGAAGCGCGTGAAGACCGCAAGGTCCAGCGGATAGAGCGTGATGAACTTGCCCGAGCCACCGCGTGGCCAACGCTTGGAGCTCATCATGCGCATCGTGTTCATGTCATTGGCGAACTTGAACTTCACGCGCTCGGCCAGGGCCATCCGGGTGACGGTGCGCAGCAACCGCTGGCAGTTCTCCTGCGTGGCTGAAACGTGGATCTTCCAGCCTTGCGGCGGCAGGTTGCCGGCGACCGGGTCGCCATGCGTCGCCAGGTGCGACCAGACACCGATGCGATGGATCGTCCACGCCATGCCGGCCGCCTCGATCTCCGCTTCAACGATACTGCGGAAATCTTCGCTGGGCCGGTACTGGTTGTAGCTCAATTCGTAGAACCGCTCGTCGCCCCCCACATAGGCGGCCTTGTCCATGTGGCGTGCTTCACGCAGTGATCGTTGACGCGCTGACATCGTCTCTCCCTGGTCGGTTCCACGGCTCATTTGCCCGGTGCACACATCCGCGAACGCCTCGCACATGCGCGATGGATGCATTGCGGGCGCTCCAGCCTGCAGGCATCGCAAAATGCGGAATGCGGATTCCCTGCCTGCTTCATTCGTAAGCACGGCGTGAAATCCGCCGGCTATCGCTGCAATGCAGCCGCCCAGAATGTCCCTGCAGATCGATGATTGCCACCGTACCTTGCCGCTACATTGCGCAGGCGATTCTCATTCCACAATTGACTTGACTCATTCCAATCGGCAATGCCATTTTCCATCCGCCACGTATAGACCGGGGTTCTTCAGCAACTGCAACAGGGCTTTGAGATTGCGTGGTGCAATCGCGCAGTGAATCATTTCATTGCGTAACGCGTGGGAGGCACGCATGCCTCCCGATCCCATGTACGACTAAGGAGAGTTGATATGAATCGCGTCCTGAATCTGCAGCGCCTGATGATCGAAAACCAGCAGGAAAACCTGGGCAACAGCTGCAGCAGCTCCGACAGCAACTGCTGCAACGGCTAAGCCTCTCCGGCTTGCCTGAGGTGGTGGTGCGCGCCCACCACCTCGACATCTGCCACAGCGTGATGCACCGCCACGTGGCAGGTCTCCATACGACGTAGAGATCGCTTGGCAGGCAGCCGTCCGCTGCCCGCGCTGCGCGTCCTGCATCTGCCAATGCCAGGACAGGCATCCCGGGGGGGGATGATCAGCCAGCTGCAGCACGTGCTGCAGCCGTGACCATTGCTCGGCCCCGCTGCGACCTCACCACCATGACGGACGCTACGCAGTGCGCCTGCACGCCCGCCGGATCCAGCAATCAGGAAAAGACGCAGCATGCGCATCCTCGTGGCCATGGACGACGCCGAACTTGCACAGGCGCTTCGCAACGTACTGCAGAGCCGCAACATGCTGGTGGACCTCGTGGCAACCTGGTCACTGGCCAAGGCCGCGGTACAGGCCGTGGAGTACCGCGCCCTCATTCTCGACCGCTGGCTGCCCGAAGGCGATTCACTGAAGCTGGTGCAGATCGTGCGCGGCTTGCGTACCTGGCTGCCCATTCTGCTGTTGGGGCGCCACAACCACGCTGCCGACTGCATCGCTTGCCTGGATGCCGGTGCCGATGACTACCTGCCCACGCCGTTCGAGTTCGACGAACTGGCCGCGCGGCTGCGCGCGATTACCCGGCGCCTTGACGCTGATGCCGGCCACATTCTGAGAATCGGCAATTTCACGTTCGATTTTTCCAACCGCATGGCATTGGTAGGCGGTGCGCCCCTGAGCCTGCCGCGCAGCCAGCTGCTGCTGCTGGAAGCGCTTTGCGCCCGCCAGGGCCGGATCGTCCGCCATGAAGTGCTGAGTGCTGCCGTGCACCTGGCCGGCGCCGACGGCGGTACCACCGTGTTGGATCCGCACGTATCACGCCTGCGCCGTGCCCTGCGCTCGGCCAGTGTCAGCATCGAGTCCAAGCGTGGACTGGGCTACATGCTGAACGACGACGCGGCCTGATCAAAGGCCATCGGCGCGGGCCGCAAATGCAACAGCCGGGGCGGTAAACCGCCCCGGCTGCCAGTCCCGCTGCTTGGGCCGACCGATGAGGTCAGGCGGCCTTCATTGCGTGCTTTCGCGCACGCATGACGTTATGGCATTCCTGCACTTCCGGCAGCAGCTGGGTCACTTCCTGGCGCACGGCCGGCGGCAGCTCGTTGTCCTGCAGCACATCCTTGAACGCGCCCAGCAGGCGGTCCTCGGATTCTTCAAGTTCAGCCACGTAGCCATAGTTGGTGTCACCGAAAGCGGCTCGAACCTTGCCGTAGAACTGCTGCATCGAACCGACCACGGTGCCATGTTCGGCCGGCTTGCCACCGCTGGCGGCCACTGAGCCGCTCAACGCTGCCACGATGCGGCCCTTGACGCCGGCGATGCGGGTGAACAGTGCCGACAGCTCGGCATCCTTGACCTTGGTGGCCGCTTCTTCATAGAACGACTTGCCATCGCGGGCGATTTCGATCAGGTCGTTGAGGCGATGTTCGATGGTGGACTGGGTGCTCATGGCGTCGCTCCTGTGTGCTCGAAAGTCAGTGGAGAATGGCAGTGCATCTGCATTGCCTTCGACCCCACTGTGTGCAATCGCGTGTGCCAACCAGGTGAGCACGAATTGATGCACGCATCACCATGCGAAACACCTGCTGACTTCGTCATTTCAAGCATCGTCGGCTTTCACGGAATCTGAGCGCGTTGCACGCGTTACCACGGTGCGGTGACGATGATCAGAGTGACCAGCAGCGCGATTGCCAGGATCACCAGCAGCACGTGCCATTGCTTCCAGGTGGGTCTCGGCTTTCCAGGCGTATTCATCGATGGGCTCCTGCGCGGGCGGGGAATGGGGTTGCCAGACTGAAGCGCAACGGCATCGCACAACGTCGACGTGAGGTGCACGTTTCGTGCAGACCTTGCTGGAATATCGGGCCGCATCGGCCTTCCGCACCCGTGCCTGGCGGCATATTCAGCAAGTACCACACCCGACACCGCCAGCAGGCTGCCACCCAGCACCCCATCCGCTGAGTGACTCACCCAGCAGCATCACCGCCAGTGCGGCGGTCACGATCGGCACCAGGTTGAAGAATCCCGAAACGCGCGCCGCGCCCAAGCGCGAAAGACCGGTCATCCAGCTGAGGGGCGCAAGGATCGATGCACACACCGCAGCGAAACCGAAACAGCCCACCGCGGTCAGGTTGTTCACTCCGGCAGCTGCACCGGCAGCAGGATCAGCGACGCCGCCGTGGCCTGCAGGAACAGTGACTCCAGCACCGTCAGCGGAATCTTCCGGCGCTGCATCAGCACGATGCAGGCGGCAAATGCACGGCCGAATCCGTGGCCGAGATCGCGCAGCGGCCTCACATGAGCGTGCGCACGCTGGAGCGCATGGCGCGCAGTGAACTGGGCATGTCACTCGGCGGCCGGCGTGGGCGTGTGAAGTTCGTGCGCGCCACCGAGGCGCTGTGCACACGCAAGCCGATCAGCCGCATCGCCGGGGAGCTGGGCTATTCAGGCGTCAGCGCGTTTGCCGAAATGTTCAAGCGGCACGCGCAGTGCACGCCCGATCAGTATCGGGAGCAGCATCGGGCCGGGTGAAGGCCCGCATCGAGGGCTGTCGATTTCCCGCCCCGTCGCTCGTCGGAACAGGAAAGGCAGGCCCATCGGCCTGCAGGAGCGCTCCAATGCCACCGATCCTCACCGCCTTCGCCGCCTCCCCCGACCGCGGCCAGGGCCTGGCCCGTGACATGCGCGTGCGCTGGGCGCTGGAGGAACTGTCCGTGGCCTATGACGTACAACTGCTCAGCTTCGCCGAGCTGAAGCAGCCCGCGCACCTGGCACGGAATCCGTTCGGGCAGATTCCCACGTGGCAGGAGGGCGACCGGACCCTGTTCGAATCCGGCGCCATCGCCCTGCACCTGGCCGAACAGCACCCCGGCCTGCTGCCGCGCGATCCGGACGCCCGCATGCGCGCGATCATGTGGGTGTTCGCTGCGCTGAACACGGTGGAGCCCCCCATCGTCGAGCGCTCCATGGCCTGGGTGCTTGAGCGCGAGCAACCCTGGTACGCGCAACGGCTGCCAATGCTCGATGAGCGGGTCCGGACGCGGCTGGCCCAACTATCGACGTGGTTGGCCAGGACAACGTGGCTGGACGGCGAATTCAGCGTGGGCGACCTGATGATGGTCTCGGTGCTGCTGCGCCTGAAGAGCAGCGGCCTGCTCGACCAGTACCCACAGGTCGCCACCTATGTGGCCCGGGCCACGCAGCGGCCCGCCTACCAGCGTGCGTTTGCTGCGCAGCTGGCGGTTTTCCAGGACGCCTAGCGCTGCGCCTCCTCCCAGGCAACAAGGGGCCAGCAGTCACGCAGGCCCCATGCGTTACTTCAATCGACGCGATCTCCAGTTCAGGTAACCCCGCCAGCCAAAGGGAGCACTAAAAAGCGCAACCGCACCGCACGCCAGCAGGCCGTTGAACATCCAAGGGGTCAGCTCCGGGGAACCTGCCGACATGGATGGAAACACGAACCCGCATAGCAGTGCTCCCACAAAGGAAGTACCGAATATGACCGTGGAACCCAGGCCTGGTGAAACTCGCATCGATCTATTCCTCATCAGTTCCGGTTGCAGGTCACCTTGACCTCGGTCAGCCTGATCGTGCTGGTGCAGGTGACAGACTGATTGCCCGCCCCCGTCACCGGGACACCGATGTTGTTGAGCGCATTGACGAAGCTTCCCATATCGGTGGCATTCCCATTCGGGAATTCGAAGCGATGCGTAACGCCGCCTCGCCCCTCGCTCAACTGTGTAACGCTAAGCGGAATGGAGTTACCGAACCTGTCCTTGTAAAGGAGGGCGTTGGCCTCCCAGCGACGGTTGATCATGCTGTAGTTGTAGGAAGCGGTAGACCCGTCAGCATAGCGGATCTTCTGCGGCGCCCAGACATCGATGCCAAGCGAGTACGCGCCGGAAGCCAGGTAGATGTAAGTCTCGAAACGCTGCCCCAGATGCTGGCTGACCGCATCCCTTCTCTGCGGATTCTGGATGTCATCGTACACATTGGTCGGGTAGCCGGGCTCAGACAGGCTGATCACCGATTGAGCGACGATGCGCTTGAACTGAAGATAGTTGATCGCCGGTTGCTCGACCGGGAGCTCGTCGATGATGACGAAGGGTTCGCAATCCATCGCGCCGGGTTCCATTTTGTCGCAACGGATGCCGCCTTCACGATCACGCATGACGCTGAACTTTCGTGCCATGTTGCCCGATGGATTCAGTATGTAGAGGATCCTGTGCGACGGCATACTTCATGAGCATCGCGCGCCACACGCGATGTCACTACCGCTTTGAAGGATTGAGAGCGCTTGCCATACCCGGCACTTCTCCCTCAGCGACGACACTGTCAGTGCAACCTGCGCCGGCAGGCGGCCTGCACCAGCATCAGCTGCGCCACCAGGACCAGCATCGCGCAGCCCGACAGCAGCCACGGATCGATGTACCACTGTTCGTTGAAACTGAAGTCGCCGGCGGAAATGCGCTTCCAACCGTTGAAGTGCTGCATCGCCGCCACCACGAACGCGAAGGCGCCCGCGCTGTACGACAGCCAGGGCACCACGATGCCGCCCGGGCGCGCGAACAGCGTCAGCAGGCCCAGCACGCCGATGACCGTGCGCTGCACGCGGCAATATGGGCAGACATAGGCCATCCCGCTCCATTCCACCGCCCAGGCCAGCAGGCTGACCAGCACGGCCGCGGCCGCGGCGGTATACAGCATCGTGGGCGTGATCGTCCTGCCTGCATCGTGTGCCATCCCGTGCTCCTTCGTTCAAAGACCCCGGCAGGGTAGCAGCGTGGCAGGTTCAATCCTTCTTGAAGACCGTGCGCTGGCCGATCGGGCTGCCCTTGCGCGCCGTCGGTCGCGCCAACCCGGGAATCAGGAAGTCGGTGACCTTGTGGCCCTTCTGGATCCTGGAAGCGAGCCAACGCGGCATGCGCCCGCGGCCGGACCAGGTCAGCCGCTTGTATTCCGGGTCTCGGTATTTGGCGGCCACTTTGCCGGTTCTGCGCCGTGCCGGTTTACGGCTGGGTGCGCCCGCTTCGATGGCTTCATCGCCAAAGAGTTCTTCGAGGGTATATCCCGCTTCCGCCGCGGCGGCTTTCAGCATACGCCGCACCGCGCTGGCAGGACGGCGGTTGGAAATCAGCTGCTTCCGCTGTTCAGCGGCAACCACCAAGGCGCCCAGCTCCCGCAGGCTGAGCGATTCAATATCGATCGTCATGCTGGAAAGGTCTACTGCCGCGCGGCGCCTGTCAAGGCGGCTTGCCCCCGCGTAGACACGGGCTTCACTGCGGGTGGGCTCCGATCGCCTTCGTCGGCCATCCCCGAGGACATCCCTGTGAGCACCTCATCGCATTCGCTTGCCTACCTGCTTGCGCGCATCCTGCTGATGGCGCTGTTCCTGGTCTCCGGGCTGGGCAAGCTCGGCGATCTCAGCGGCACCCAGGCCTATATGGAAGCCATGGGCGTGCCCGGCATCCTGCTGTGGCCAACGGTCGCCTTCGAGATCGGCAGTGGCCTGTGCATCCTGCTCGGCTTCCAGACCCGGCTGGTGTCGATCGTGCTGGTGGGCTTCAGCCTGGTCACCGCTTTCATCTTCCACCACAACTTCGCCGACCAGACCCAGCAGATCATGTTCCTGAAGAACCTGGGGCTGGCCGGTGGGTTCCTGCTGCTGGCCTGCACCGGGGCCGGGCGCTACAGCATCGACGGGCGCGGTCGGCGCGGGTAAGCCTCGATTCGGAGTGTGCACGCGCTAGCGGCGAAGTTCGGCCTCTGGCGCCAGCGTGTGGATCACCTTGCCCTGTGCATCTAGGAACTCGATGGCACCGTAACCCTCGGCCGTGAGGGCCCGGCCAGGTTGAAGGCGCGCTTGTACTGCAGGCCATCGATGATCGGCGCCAGCGTCTTGACCTGGGTGATTCGCCAGCGTCGGACGCGAATGCCCGAACGCATTGCGATGCAGCCAGAACGAAGAACGCACAAGCACTGCGCATCATGCGATCTCCTGTCGGGATCGGAATCAACATCCGCACGCCCAGCACGCCTGTGGTCGACGACCCCGCGCGGTGACACCGGCATGCTGGCGATGGATCGACACCATCCCGTCAACCACGGCCCCCCGACGTCGGCCTTCCCCCTGTGCACGCCGCCGGATACGGAAATGATCCCGGCATGCGGACGGGGACATGCCGACAATGCTCTGGAACACCTTGCGGAAGGCGCTCACGTCGTCGTATCCAACTCTCACTCGCGCGGCGTTGGATTACCTGTCCCGCTGCGAGTCCGCACCGTCACTCGAATTCTTAACTCTTCAGAATTCGACCAAGCCACCTTTGTCCCAGATGGCCCACAAAACAGCATGATGGCGCCCTACGGATTCAGGGATTTCGTTCATCTTCATGCGTGACATCGGACAGTTCTACGTAATCAGCGTCGAGGGAGTGACGCGGGCAGACGGCACCCTGCTGCAGGTCACCCGAATCGATTGCTCCTGCATCAAGTGTTCCTGGCAGTTCAGGGCCATTCCCAACCATGGCCTTGTCGATCTCGACGGTGCGGCTGCCCTCAGTTGCCCAACCTGCGGCAATCACCAGTCAGTCAGCCGCGCACGGCTTGAAGAGCTCAATCGACGCAGCGACGAATAGCCTGCACTTCAACCATCCATCAACACAGCACCGACACGACCGATACCCGGTGGGCCCTATCGTTCGTCAACAAGCACCCCCCGGCATTCCCATGAGTCATACCGGCATTTTTCAGATCACCGATCTCACCTACAAGGCTGGGGAGCAGGGCGACCTGGCCCGCGCACTGCAGATCGTCGCCACCTGCACCGCCTGCGGATCGACGAGCGTGTGGGACGAGCATGAGATGGAACACGTTGCCGGTGGAACCGTGCTGTCATGCCGTGGCTGTGGTGTCCGCCAGGCCATCAGCAACGCGCGCCTTTCTGGCTGCGCTTCCGACATCCGCCATCCGCGCCGCTGAGCGGCGCGCAGTTCGTACTGCGTAGCCGCCGGCAGGGGCAGTCGTTCACTCGGCTTTTACAACGCTGCGAGGTTTCAAGCGACAACGCGCACTGATGCATCTGCCTGCATCCAAGGGCCGCGCCAGCGCGTATGTAGGATGCCCGCGCCTTGCGGGCATCCTATAGAGGAACGCGCCGTGAAAGCCCTTCAGCGGATAGCCGCCACAGTCAGCTTCGCCGTACTCGTCTCAGCCACTTCAATGAGCTTCGCCGCCAGTACCGTGATGGTCGGCGGAGCGGAGATGTATCCCACCAGGACCATCGTCCAGAACGCCATCAACTCCAAGGACCACACGACCCTGGTCGCTGCGGTCAAGGCAGCGGGCCTGGTCGATACCCTCAATGGCGCCGGCCCCTTCACCGTCTTCGCGCCCACCAATGCAGCCTTCAGCAAGCTGCCCGCAGGTACGGTCGATACGCTGGTGAAACCTGAAAACAAGGCACAACTGACCAAGATCCTGACCTACCACGTGGTGCCAGGCAATTACAGTTCAGCGCAACTGATGGCCGATGCCAGGAAGCACGGCGGCAAGGCGACGCTGAAGACCGTTGAAGGTGAATCCCTCACCGTCGCACTGCATGACGGCAAGCTGTGGGTCATCGATGCCAAGGGCGGCAAGGCGGGGATCAGCATTGCCGACGTCGGCCAGTCCAATGGCGTGATCCACGTGATCGACACGGTGTTGATGCCGAAGTAGTTGCAAGCAGCAGGACGTCCACATGCGCGGCAGCCGCATGGCGGCTGCCGCCGTCTCCTCCCATGAATCAGCATCGCGGTTGCGGGGCGATGACGCGCTACCTCATGTATCAGGAGCGCGCAGCGGCGTTGGGGCCTTGGTATCCCTGTCAGTCAGAAGGGGGCCTTGGATTCCAGGTGATTACCTGACGTCGTAGATCTCGCATTCGGTTGGGTCCATCGGTTCCCAATGCTCGCTCGCCAGCTCAAAGAAGGCAGCGGGTACCTCCATGGGGAACGTTGTGCCTTTCTCGCGATTGCGCTCGCGGACGCGATCACGACGAATGTCATGCGGGGTATCCAGGAGATGCACTACCAGATTGTGGGCCGCCCCCCCCTGACCTGCGCGTCGAAGAGGGTCTTCGTACCAATTCGAGAACCCACAGACCGTAATACTCCAGTGGTCAACTTAGAAGCCAGCCAAATTGACCATGAGGGAAGCAGCCATGCAACTGGAAGACATCGAGCGCATAGGCGACTACGTCATGCCGGAGCGCCCTGCAGTACGCTCAGATCTCGCACTGATCTTCGGAACTCGGCACGGAGTGGAGGATTTCTGCCAGGCAGTAGTCACCCTGTGGCACAAGAGAATGTTCCGGAAGGCAGTCGTTTCCGGTGGCATGACCGCAGGTCTTCACGATTCAGAAGCCGAAACCATAGCTACCCGCCTCATGGAGTTGGGAATTCCAGAGCATGTGCTCATCATCGAGCCGCTCGCCATGAACACTGGTGAGAACGTATGGCGCTCGCGCGAGCTTGCCGAGCGCATGCTGCCTCTCGAAGAGAGACGGAGCGTCATTGCCATCGGAAAAATCTGTTCCGCGCGTCGATATCTGATGACACTGGCCCGTCATTGGCCAGGGCCAATCGTTACCGCGCAGTGGGTCAACTATTTCGCGGTGGACAAGAGTGACTGGCACCTGGATCCGGAGTTCGCCGAACGCGTCAGGGCCGAGTACGTGAAGATCCCGCACTACATAAGGAGGGGATTCCTGATCGAGCTTCCAGAAAGCTGATCCAGGTGCTGCCAAGGCACGCTGCACGCATCACGCCACGACGCCGTGTGCTGTTCAGGGCTACCGAGCGGCAACACCGGGCCTGACCAGCCCGAAGTCTCTCAGCGCAACGTAAGGATCCCAGTACTCCCTGTAGGCCATTATCTTGCCGCTTTCGAGCGTCACCATGGAGATATGGTCTTGGCGATAGAGCCAGCCGGCGTGGCCGCCTCCGTGTACTCTCCGCGCACTTGCCGGCGAGGACCAACCATTCGTTTCTTGCTGCCTTCCTTGTCATGGCAACAAGTGTCCATTGCCTGTCGATGCGCAGTAAATCCCGTGGAACCCTATCGGCGTCCGAGAATTATTTCCAATGTTCTTTCCGCCGACGCGGTAGAGGCATCGGGCCCGACGCCCAAGCACCTGCTTCTTATGGTGGGCCCACCAGGATTCGAACCTGGAACCAAGGGATTATGAGTCCCCTGCTCTAACCGTTGAGCTATAGGCCCGGCGCAGCGTCACAGTGTAGTGGAGGCCGCGCCCGATCGGCTACCCGGCGGCGGCAAGCGCCTCCGAAATACGCCCCAGCCGCCTCTCCGCCGCTTCCGCGAGCCATACCTGCCGCCTCAGGCATGCCTGGAACAACGCAACCATCCTTCTGATCTGCTCCAGTCCCTGTTGGTTGTCGCCGCTGAAGCCGGCAAGCAATCCGGGCTCCGACAGCGTCAGCAGCGCATACGTCGTACGGCGTGCAAATCCCAATCGATCCTCGCACTCATCCCGCATCACCTCATCCCAGTCCAGCAGCGGCGGGAAATCGGTTTGCACGGGCTCGGGAACATCGTGCTCCACATCATTCATGGCGTGACTCCAGATGCATGACGAATCAATGCCGCAGGCCGTACGAGTTGCACGTGACCTGCCGCGCGCTTGCATCGGCGCCGGTGATGACTGGCCCGCCTACGGGATGTGTTGAGCATCTGCGCGATCAGCGTGCGACCGTCGCAGGAAAAATTCAAACGGCAGATGCGTCATCGGCAAGCCCCGTCGGGCATGTCCAGGCACCCCAAAAAGAAAAACCCCGCACCAGGCGGGGTTTCTCTCAACGCTTCACCAGCCGCTGGAAATCAATCGATATCCAGGAAGCTGCGCAGCTGCTCCGAGCGGCTCGGGTGACGCAGCTTGCGCAGCGCCTTCGCTTCGATCTGGCGGATGCGCTCGCGGGTCACGTCGAACTGCTTGCCGACTTCTTCCAGCGTGTGGTCGGTGTTCATGTCGATGCCGAAGCGCATGCGCAGCACCTTGGCTTCCCTCGGGGTGAGGCCGGCCAGCACGTCGCGCACGGTTTCAGACAGGTTGATGTTGGTGGTGTTCTCGATCGGGGACTCCACGTTGGTGTCCTCGATGAAGTCGCCCAGATGGGAATCCTCGTCGTCGCCGATCGGGGTTTCCATCGAGATCGGCTCCTTGGCGATCTTCATCACCTTGCGGATCTTGTCTTCCGGCATGTCCATTTCCTTGGCCAGCTCCTCCGGCGTAGCCTCGCGGCCGTACTGCTGGAGCATCTGGCGGGAAATGCGGTTCAACTTGTTGATCGTCTCGATCATGTGCACCGGGATACGGATGGTGCGCGCCTGGTCGGCAATCGAGCGGGTGATCGCCTGGCGGATCCACCAGGTGGCGTAGGTCGAGAACTTGTAACCGCGGCGGTACTCGAACTTGTCCACGGCCTTCATCAGGCCGATGTTGCCTTCCTGGATCAGGTCGAGGAACTGCAGGCCACGGTTGGTGTACTTCTTGGCGATCGAGATCACCAGGCGCAGGTTGGCCTCGACCATTTCCTTCTTGGCCTTGCGCGCCTTGGCTTCACCGTAGGCCATGGCACGGCTGATTTCCTTCAGCTCTTCCAGGTCCAGCTGGGTCAGCTTCTCGATGTCGATCGTCGCCTGCTGTTCGGCGATGATCTGGTCCTTCACTTCGCGCAGGGCCGACGACCACTTCTGCTTGCGCTTCAGTGCGTCTTCCACCCACTCCAGGTTGGTCTGGTTGCCTTCCCAGGAGCGGATGAAGTCCTTGCGCGGCATGCGCGCGGTGACGGTGGCCAGGTTCAGCACGCGTCGCTCATGGGCCTTGATCGACGCCATGGTGTCGCGCAGCTGCTTGGTCAGCACGTCGGTCAGCGGCAGCGGCAGCTTCAGGGTGACGAACACCGCCGACATCTCTTCGCGCAGGCGCGGCAGGTTCTTCTTGTCGCCCTTGGTCGCCGCCTTCTTGAAGGCATTGAAAGCATCGCTCAGCGCCTGCATGCGCGCAGCGACTTCCTCCGGATCCGGACCGGTCGGTGCGGCTTCTTCCTCGCCACCCTCGACGTCATCGTCCTCGTCCTCGTCGCCTTCTGCGTCGGCATCGCTGCTGTCATCGGCAGCGACCGCCGGCGGCGCCGGCTCTTCGTCGGCCAGGTCGTTGAAGCCGACGATCACTTCGGCCAGGCGCTTCTTGCCTTCCTTGTGGGCCTCGTAGTCGGTCAGCAGCGATTCGACCGAAACCGGGAACTGGCCCAGGGCGGCCTGGACCTGCGAAAGGCCTTCCTCGATGCGCTTGGCGATGGCGATTTCGCCTTCGCGGGTCAGCAGCTCGACCGTGCCCATTTCGCGCATGTACATGCGCACCGGGTCGGTGGTACGGCCACCTTCGGTGTCGAGCGCGCTCAGCGCGGCGGCAGCTTCTTCGGCCGCGGTGTCATCGACTTCGCGGTTACCGGTGTTGCCGTCGTTGAGAAGCAGGGTTTCCACATCCGGCGCAACTTCATGGACATCGATGCCCATGCCGTTGATCATGCCGATGATGTCTTCGATCTGTTCCGGGTCGACCATGTCGTCCGGCAGATGGTCATTGACTTCGGCGTAGGTCAGGTAGCCCTGTTCCAGGCCCTTGCTGATCAGTTGCTTGATTTCGGATTGGGCAGGACGTTCGTTGGCCATGTAGTGCTCGCGCCACCGGCTAGGGAGAAATAGGGAACGTAGCATTATACCAGCCCGGGGCCCTGCCTGCCGGGCGGTGGTCCCGGCGGCCTAGGGCCTGAGAAGGAAGGTCACGGGACCGTCGTTGACCAGGCTGACGACCATATGGGCACCAAACCGGCCCGTTTCCACCCCTGGCGCATGATTTTCACGGCAGATGTCGACAAATCGATTGAACCCGCGTTCAGCCTCGTCCGGCGGTGCGGCGCTGGTGAAACTCGGCCGCATGCCCGAACGGGTATCGGCCGCCAGGGTGAACTGGCTGACCAGCAGCAGGCCGCCACCGGTGTCGCGCAGCGACCGGTTCATCTTCCCGGCCTCGTCGGCGAACACCCGGTAACCCAGCAGGCGTTCGGCCATCCGCCGCAGCTGGGCCTCGCTATCCCCCGGTTCCATGCCGACCAGGGCCAGCAAGCCGGGGCCGATCTGCCCCACCACCTCCTCGTCGACATGGACGGCGGCCTGGCTGACACGCTGGATCAGGACGAGCATCGTGGGCTTCCAATGAACGGGGCCGGCCACGATAGCAGCGCCCTTGGCTAAACTGGCGCCGATGAATCCGCAACGCAAAGCCCGGCTGGTCTACCGCGCCACCACCCTGTTCGCCCGCCTGCCCTGGCCGCTGCTGCGGGGGGTCGCACACGCCCTGGCGTGGACGTGGGTTCGTGTCAATGCCCGTGAGAGCCGCGTTACCCGGCGCAACCTGGAACTGGCCTACCCGGAGCTGGACGGTCCTGCACGCGACCGCCTGCACCGCGAACTGCTGCGCTCCACTGCGCTGCAGGCCATCGAGACCCTGCGTTTGTGGAGCCGGCAGCCGGCCGACAACCTGCGGCTGCACCTGAAGCAGCGCCACGGCGAAGCCCTGTACGACGCGGCCCTGGCCAGCGGCAAGGGCGTGATCGTGGCCGCACCGCACTTCGGCAACTGGGAGCTGCTGAACCAGTGGCTGGCCTCGCGCGGGCAGATCGCCATCGTCTACAAGCCGCCGGAAGACGAGGCCAGCGACGCCTTCCTGCAGCTGGTGCGCGGCGGCCAGAACGTGCAGCAGGTACGCGCCGAGGGCCCGGCCGTGCGCCAGCTGTTCAAGGTGCTCAAGGACGGCGGCGCCACCGGCATCCTGCCCGACCAGCAGCCCAAGGCCGGCGATGGCGTGTTCGTGCCGTTCTTCGGCGTGCAGGCGCTGACCATGACCCTGGTCAACCGGCTGGCCGAGCGCACCGGCGCCACCGTGCTGTATGGCTGGTGCGAGCGCATCGGGCCGGACATGGAATTCGCCCTGCACATCGAGCCGACCGACCCGGCCGTGGCCGATCCGGACCCGCAGGTGGCCGCCACCGCGCTCAATGCCGGCATCGAGCGCATCGCCCGCCGCGACCCGACGCAGTACCAGTGGACCTACAAGCGCTATACGCTGCGGCCACCGGGCAGCGGCGAGGAAGATCCGTATGCGACCGAAGAGCATCCGCACTGACGGCCCCCACGCCCAGGCCCATCCGGCCCCTGCGACCGGCGGCCGCACCACGTTGAATACGACGCCGGCGCCCCCATAGAGACTGCGATGTCCGCCTCCCCCGGTCCCGCCATGCCTGCTGCCTCTTCCCTGTTCGGCGACCCCGCCGCGATCCGCTGCGAACGCGCGGTGGCCGAACTGCGTGCCGGTCGCCCGGTACTGCTCCACGATGGGCAGGGCCAGCGGCTGGCGGTGATTGCACTGGACAGCGCCACTGCCAGCAGCTTCGCTGCCTTCGCCGCTGCCGCACGCGAGCGCCATTACCTGTTCCTGACCGCCACCCGCGCCCGCGTGCTCGGCGTGGAGGCACCGGCAGGCGCGCGCCTGCCGCTGGCGGGGGTTGCCTTCGATGCCCTGCCCTCGCTGGGCTACCTGCGCGAGCCCGGCCCGATGCCGGACGACTGGACGGCCGGCGACGCCTTCGATGCCGGCGCGGTGGAGCTGGCCCGCCTGGGCCTGCTGCTGCCGGCCATGGTGGCCGTGCGCCTGGACGCAGCTGACCGCACCTTCGAGGGTGCTGCTGAAGTGGCGCTTTGCGATCTGGCCGAAGGCGCGGCACACGCCGCCCACGATTACGAACTGGTCGCCCGTTCGCCGGTACCGCTGCGCGACGTCGGCATGACCACCTTCGCGGTGTTCCGCGGCGGCGTGGCCCAGCGCGACCAGGTCGCGATCATCGTCGGCGAACCGGACCTGTCGGCGGTGGTGCCGGTACGCGTGCACTCCTCGTGCCTGACCGGTGACCTGTTCGGCTCACTCAAGTGCGACTGCGGCGACCAGCTGCGGCGCGGCCTGCGCAAGCTGAAGGAACTGGGCGGCGGCGTGCTGCTGTACCTGGACCAGGAAGGCCGCGGCACCGGCATCGCCGCCAAGATGCGCGCCTACGGCTACCAGCACGACGGCCTGGACACCATCGATGCCGATGCACAGCTGGGCTTCGGTGCCGACGAGCGCCGCTACGGCAGTGCGGTGGCGATGCTGCATGGCCTGGGCATTTCGCGCGTGGCCCTGCTCAGCAACAACCCGACCAAGGCACAGCGTCTGCGCAACGCCGGCATCGAGGTGCTGGACTGCATTCCGGTCACCGGCGAGATCACTGCCGAGAACGAACACTACCTGCGCACCAAGGCCGATCGTGCCGGCCACATGCTGGATGTGGACGCGCTGATCCAGGCTGCCCAGTAGCGCGGTCGACCTGCTACCGTCTGCGCGGTGCGGCCCTGCCGCCACCGCCCGCCCTGCCACCTGACGGAGCCTGCGTGATCGACGTTCCCCTGACCTCCCCGCCTGCCGATGCCTGGCAGTCGCTGCCGCAGCGCGCCGCCCGCCTGGCCGCACTGGAAGGCGCCTTCGGCGGACTGTTCGTGCCGGGCCTGCCGCTGGCCGCGGCCGCGTGGTTCTTCGAGCTGCCCGGCGGCCTGTGGACGGCCGCCCTTGGGCTGCTGATCGGCATCGTCTTCGGCGCGTGGCTTGGCCACCGGCGCTTGACCCGCACCCGCTGGCGGCTGGATACCCAAGGGCTGGGCCTGCGCCGCGACCTGATGTGGCAGCTGGAAACGCGCATCCCCATTTCGCGCGTGCAGCACCTGGACCTGCGCCGCGGCCCGCTGGAACGCCGTGCCGGCCTGGCCACGCTGATCGTGCACACCGCCGGGACCCGCATGAGCGCAGTGACCGTGAGCGGCCTGGACGAGGCCGACGCCGAGCGCCTGCGTGACACCCTGTCCCATCAGCTCGACCAGGACGCCGACGCCCTGTGAGCCTGCCGCCGCCCCTGCCCGCATCGCTGCCTGCCGGTGGCGAGGACCATCGCCTGCACCCGTGGTCGTGGCTGTTCGTGCTGCTGATGCAGCTGCGCCACTACTTCCTGCCGCTGGTGGCGCTGCTGGTGTTCGGCCAGCGCGGTGACCGCGACCCGATGTGGGCGCAGCTGATTCCGCTGTCGGCGATTGCCGCGCTGGTGCTGGTCTCGGTGCTGCAGTACCTCAGCTACCGCTACCGCATCGGCAGCGACGCGATCACCGTGCGCAGCGGACTGCTGGCGCGCAACCGCCGCGAGATCCCGTTCGCCCGCATCCACAACGTGGAAGTGCGGCAGAACCCGCTGCACCGCCTGTTCGGCGTGGCCGAGCTGCGCCTGGAATCGGCCGGTGGCGTGCGTCCGGAAGCCGAAATGCGCGTGCTGAAGCTGGACCAGGCGCTGGCGCTGGAACGACTGGTGCGCCAGCGTGGGCAGGCACCGCAGGCCGCCGACGTCGTGGCCGCCCCCTCGATCACCGACGCCGACACCGAACAGGTGCTGCTGCGCCTGTCGAGCTGGGACGTGGTGCGCATGGGCCTGCTGTCCAACCGCGGCTGGGCATTGGCGATCGCCGCCTTCGGCGTGCTGTTCCAGACCGTGCCGCGGCCGGTGATGGACGCGGCCATCCAGCGTGGCGGCCGGGAAGCCTTCGGCTACGCAAGCCACCTGCATCCCGGCGTGGCCGGCGCCTTCCTGCTGCTGGCCGCAGCCTTGCTGCTGGGCTGGCTGGCGCTGCGTGCGCTGTCGGTGGTGCTGACCCTGCTGCGCTATCACGGCTTCACCCTCAGCGAGCAGGACCGCCGCCTGACCGTCTCGGCCGGCCTGCTCAGCCGCACACGCAGCAGTGTCGCGCGTCGCCGCATCCAGGCCTGGACGCTGCGCGAAACCACCCTGCATCGCTGGTTCGGCCTGCGCCAGCTGCGCATCGACAGCGCTGCCGGCGGGCCCTCGCGCGACGAGGACCGCGCCCTGCGCGAGCTGGCACCGCTGGCACCGGCAATGCGCTGCGAGCAGCTGGTGCAGCACCTGTTGCCTCAACTGCAGTGGCCGCCAGCGCAATGGCAGTCCATTCCGCAGCGTGGCTGGTGGCGGCTGTGCCTGGGCGCGCTGCTGCTGGTGCCGGTGCTGGCAGCGGCCGCGTACTGGCGCTGGGGATCATGGGGCCTGATCGTGCTGGCCTGGCTGCCGGTGGCGCTGCTGGTGGCACATCGGCAGATGGCGCGCATGGGCTGGTATCTGGATGCCCATTACGTGGCCGTGCGCGGCGGCTGGTGGAAGCGCTGGTGGCGCTGGGCCGAGCTGGACAAGGTGCAGGGCCTGCGCCTGCAGCGTTCACCGCTGGACAAGCTGCTCGGCACCAGCAGCCTGCAGCTGGATACGGCCGGTGCGCACGGCGATGTGGCGTTGACCCTGCGCCACCTGCCGCAGGCGCAGGCGCAACACGTGATGGAGCAGCTGGCCGCGGCGCTGGCGCGGCGCAAGTTGCGCTGGTAAGCAATACCGGTAGTGCCGGCCGCTGGCCGGCAACCGCAGACATTCCCGAGGT